>JAYWCH010000081.1:0-49290 GCA_043780755.1 Hymenobacter sp. | reverse complement strand
CTCGATGGAAGCGGCCGGAATCGTGTTCAGGTCGGTACCGGTATTGCCCCGGCCCCGGCTGCCAAACAGATTGACTAGGGCCGATTGGTGCCAGCGCTTGCCGTTCACCAGCACCAGCGTCTGGTCGGGGCCGAGGCCGCGCAGAGAGGCCGGGTCCACGTGGTCGGCCCCGTCGGCCCCGGTCTGGCGGTTAGAGTTGAACGAGGGCGCCACGAATTGCAGCAGCTGATTGACGTCGAGCTGCCCGGTTTTGGCCGTCACCTCCCGGATATCGATGATGTCCACCGGCGAGGGCGAGTCAGTCACGGAGCGATTCTGACTGCGCGAGCCCACCACCTGTACCGCGTCGAGGCTGGTACTGCTCTCGGCCAGCTTAATACTCAGGGCGCCGCCTTCGGAGCTGACTTCCTGCGTGGTGTAGCCCAGGGAGCTGATCACGAGTCGGGGTTGTGCCGTGCGGGTCCGCAGCGTGAAACGCCCGTCGCCGCCGGTGGAAGTGCCGTTGTTGGTGCCCTTTTCGACTATCGTGGCCCCAATTACGGCCCGGCCGGCGGCATCCACCACCTGGCCGGTCAGGGCGGCGTTCTGGCCCCAGGCTACCGTGCTCACGAGGCAGAAGGGAGCAAATAGTAAGGTGTTCTTCATGGTAAGAATTCGGAAAGAAAGTGAATATGAAAGTAGAATAATTTCAGTTATTAACATCACTACTTCGGCAAGCTAGCAATATTTGGGCACAAAAAAACCAGCCGGTGAGGGCTGGTTTTTGCAGGCAAACGAAACCTGCTGAATTCTATCAGTTCCGAAGAGCTAAATCAGCATCCGCAGCGGATCTTCTAGCAACCCTTTCAGGGTTTGCAGGAAAGCGGCGCCGGTGGCGCCGTCCACCACGCGGTGGTCGCAGCTCAGCGTCACTTTCATCACGTTGCCGATCACGATCTGCCCGTCTTTCACGACGGGCGTCTGCTTGATGCCACCCACGGCCAGAATGCACGAATCGGGCGTGTTGATGATGGCCGTGAACTCATCGATGCCGAACATGCCCAGGTTGGAGATGGTGAAGGTGCTGCCTTCCCACTCGGCGGGCTGGAGCTTCTTGCTCTTGGCCCGGCCGGCCAGCTCTTTCACTTCGATCGCGATCTGCGACAGCCCTTTCTGGTCGGCGTTGCGAATCACGGGTACCAGCAGGCCTTCGTCTACGGCCACGGCCACGCCGATGTTGACGACTTTATTCTGCCGGATCTTATCCCCGAGCCACGACGAGTTGATGGCCGGATGCTGCCGCAATGACATTGCCGAGGCTTTCAACACCAGATCATTAAAGGATAATTTCACCGGCGACAGTTCGTTGAGCTTGCCGCGCGTTTCCATCGCTTTGTCCATGTTGATTTCCATCGTCAGATAGAAATGCGGCGCCGTAAACAGGCTCTCCGACAAGCGCTTGGCAATCACCTTCCGCATCTGCGACACGGGCGTGTCGGTATATGCATCCGACGTGGCGGCCGGCGCGCTGGCCGCTGGCTGAGCCACCGGTGCCGCTGGCATCGGAGCTGCAACCGCCACCGGAGCTGCCACCGGGGCCGGGGCCGGGGCCGGAGCCGGAGCCGCCACCGGGGCTACTGCCGCCACGGGCTGGAAATTCTCCACGTCGCGTTGCACAATCCGGCCATTGTCGCCACTGCCCACTACCTGGGTCAGGTTGATCCCTTTTTCCTTAGCAATGCTTTTAGCGAGCGGTGAAGCCAGAATGCGACCGGCGGGCGCGGCAGGCTGTTCGGCGTGCACCGGCGCGGGAGGAGCCGGAGCAACTGCCGGCGCTGCTGCTGCTGCTGCCGGAATTGCCGGGGCCGGAGCTGCTGCTGCCGGAGCCGGAGCTTCGATGGGGGCGGGAGCCGCGCCGCCGCTCTGGCCATCGAGCAGGGCCTGAATATCCGCGCCTTCTTCGCCGATGATGGCCAGAATACCGTCCACGGCCACGGCCTCGCCAGCCTTGGGGCCGGTGTAGAGCAGGGTGCCGTCTTCGTAGTTCTCCAGCTCCATGGTGGCTTTGTCGGTTTCGACTTCGGCCAGGATGTCCCCGGATTTCACTTTATCACCCACTTTCTTGAGCCAGGCCGCGATGGTCCCTTCGGTCATCGTATCGCTCATTTTGGGCATCCGTACCACCGTGGCTTTCTTGCCGTTGGTGGGGGCGGGCGCAGCGGCCGGTTCGGGAGCCGCTACTGGGGCCGGAGCAGCGGCCGGGGCTTCCGCTTTGGGAGCCTCGGGGGCGGGCTCGGCGGCCGGCTGAGTAGCGCCCGTGCCGTTTAGCAGGGCGGAAAAGTCTTCGCCCTCTTTGCCAACAATGGCCAGAATGCCGTCCACTACCACGGCCTCGCCGTTTTTGGGGCCAATGTAGAGCAGGGTGCCGTCCTCATAGTTTTCCAGCTCCATGGTGGCCTTGTCGGTTTCTACTTCGGCCAGGATATCTCCGGATTTCACTTTATCACCCACTTTCTTGAGCCAGGCCGCGATGGTCCCTTCGGTCATCGTGTCACTCATTTTGGGCATTTTTATGATTTCGGCCATTGGAATTTTGCGCTTAGAATTAAGAGTGCCAAAAGTACCCTGAAAAGTTGGCCAGACAATTCGCCAGGTTGGCCAAATAATGCCGGGGGCGGTTCCCCGCGGGGTTAGTGCCGGCCGGCTAATTCCAACTGGCTTTAGTCGTGGGCGCGCAGGTGGGCCACGTCCAGAAAGTTTTTAATCGTGAACACCGTGCCCGTGAACTCCAGCTTATAAAGACATAAGTTACTGTGTTCAAAGCCTTCCATGCAGCTTAGTGGATAATTCAGGAGCTGGCAGAGCAGCACCCGCATGGCGCGGCCGTGCATGCAGATGAGGATGGTGGCTTCGTCTTCCCGGCTTTTCAGCAGCTCAATCACCGGGCGCTGGCGGGCGGCTACTTCCTCGGGGCTTTCGCCGCCGGTGAGGCGGCAATCGGTCTGGCCCACGGCCCAGCCGGCCAGCACCCGGCGGTATTCGGCGTCTTCTTCCAGGGTAATGCGGGTGCCTTCGCGCACGCCCCAGCTGATTTCGTTGAGGCCGGCGTGGGCTTCGTGGGGCCGGCCGGCATCAAGAAACTGCTGCACCGATTCCTGGGTGCGGCGCAGGGCCGAGGTGTAAACCTTGTCAAACGGCACGTGCCCGTATGCCGCAAAAAACTGCGCGGCCTGGCGCCGGCCGGTGGCATTGAGGCTCGAATCGACGCCGCTGCCCTGCACAATGCCTTGCACGTTAAAATCGGTCTGGCCGTGGCGCAGGAGGAAGATGGTCCGGGGCCTCACTTTTCGGGGTAGTTTTGCGTAGTGGTGTTTCAACAATCTGCCAAAGTAAGGGGTTTCAACCCCGGCAATTGAGCGGGCGCCCCGGTCCCGAACCAGCCGTTCGGGGACTTTCCTGTTTTCATTTCGGCCCCCTGGCCCAAAATCACCCGCGACGAGCGAGTTTTACCCCAACTCCCTCGCCCGTACTTGTCCTCTCCCCATGACTCTGGAAGAAGTGCAGCGCTGGACGGCATCCCGCCCCACCCTGGCCGATGCGCTCGGCATTGAAATCACCGCCGTCACCGCCGAATACCTCGAAGGCCGCATGCCCGTCGATGGCCGCACCCACCAGCCCATGGGCCTGTTGCACGGCGGCGCCTCGGTGGCCCTGGCCGAAACCCTGGGCAGCATCGCCGCCGCCCTGCGGGTCGACCGCACCCGGCAGGCTTGCGTGGGCCTGGAAATCAACGCCAACCACCTCAAGGGCGTGCGCGACGGCTGGGTGCGCGGCCGCGCGACGGCGGTACACGTGGGCCGGAGCACGCAGGTGTGGGAAATTCGGATCAACCACGAAGAAACCGGCGTGCTGGTCTGCATCAGCCGCATCACTATGGCCGTGATCGACCTGCCGGTCGGCACCGCGCAAGCCTGATGCCGGTTTCGGAACTCCGGCAATTGTCGTGGCCGGCCGTCGCGGCTGGCCTCGATGCGCGGGACCGCCTGCGCCACCTCATTGCGGGCGCCCTGCGGACCGGTCGGCCGCTGGCGGTCTGGCGCGAGCCAGGCGCCGCGCAGCCGCGCCTGCTGGTGGCCCGATCCCTCGAAGCGGCCTACACCGGCCTGCCGCCCGCGCTCGACGCGGCGGCGCCGGCTGGCTTCGCCTTTTTCCCCTTCCGCGATTCCGACCACAACCCGGCCCTGTTTCTGCCCGCCGACGTGCGTTACGAGGTCGCCCGGCCCGAAGCGGTGGCGGTGGCCGCCGCCGCCCGCGACCTGGTGCCGGCCCTCACGGCCTGGCTCGCCAGCCCGCCGCCCGCCGAAGCGCTGGCCTGGCACCACAGCCGGCAGCCGGTGCCGCACGCGGCCACCGAGGCCGAATACACCGCCCTGGTCCGGACCGGCGTGGCCGCCATTGTCAGCAAGGCGGTGGTGAAGGTGGTGTCCTCGCGGGCCACCCGCCGCCCGTTGCCGGCGGGGTTCGATCCGTTGGGGGCATTCCATGAATTGTGCGGGCGCTACGCCCAGGCGTTTGTATCGCTGGTGAGTGTGCCGGGCGTGGGCACCTGGCTGGGCGCCTCGCCCGAAGTGTTAGCCGAAGTCACCGCCGATGGCCATTTTCACACCATGGCCCTGGCCGGTACCCAGCCGCTCGCGGCCGGTCTCGTGCCGCAGGCGGCCATCTGGCGGCAGAAGGAAATTGAGGAGCAGGCCCTGGTGGCCCGTTACATCGTGAGCTGTTTCAAGCAGCTGCGCCTGCGCGAATACCAGGAAACGGGCCCCCGCACCGTGGTGGCCGGGCAGCTGCTGCACCTGCGCACAGACTTCGAAGTGAACCTGCGCCAGGTGCCTTCGCCCTCGCTCAGTACCGATATGCTGCGCCTGCTGCACCCTACTTCCGCCGTGGGCGGGATGCCCAAAGCGGCGGCGCTGGCCTTTTTGGAGCAGTACGAAGGTTACGACCGCGCCTACTACAGCGGCTTTCTCGGGCCGGTGAATGTGAGTGCGCCGGGCATCGCCCGGCTCTACGTCAACCTGCGCTGCCTCCAGCTCCGGCCCGCCGAAGCCATTCTTTACGCCGGCACCGGCCTCACCGTCGATTCGGACCCGGCGCGGGAGTGGGAGGAAACTGCCATGAAACTCCAGACCGTAGCCACGGTTCTGCAATGAGCCGGGGGGCGTAATTGCTTTTTTATTCGGGCCGGAAAAGTGGTTGGCGGCTCCTGAAAATTGTTAATAAAACCTATGCAGGCTGTTTATAATGTTGCCGAAATCTGCGCCCGTCACCGCATCACCGACGTGGTACTTTCGCCGGGCTCGCGCTCGGCGCCGCTCACGCTGGCCTTTGTCCGCCACCCCGGCCTGACGGTACGCGTGGTGCCCGATGAGCGGGCGGCGGCCTTCATCGCCCTCGGCTTGGCGCAGGCCCAGCGCCGGGCGGTGGCGCTGATCTGCACCTCCGGTACGGCGGGTCTGAACTATGCCCCGGCCGTGGCCGAAGCGTTTTTTCAACACATTCCCCTGGTGATTTTCACCGCCGACCGCCCGCCGGAGTGGATTGACCAGCTCGATGGGCAGACCATTCGTCAGCGCAATCTGTACGGCGCGCACGCCAAGGGCGCGTTCGATTTTCCGGTGAATACTGCCCACGCCGATGAAAAATGGCATTCGGCGCGCATAATTAACGAGGCCATCAATCTGGCCCACGCCGCGCCCGCCGGTCCGGTGCAGGTGAATGTGCCGCTGCGGGAGCCGTTTTATCCGAAGGCGGGGGAGGTGATTGAGTACGAACACGATGTCCGGATTTTTGGGGAATTGACGGCGGCCCCGGTGCTCCCGGCGGCGGTCGTTGCCGGGCTCGGGCAGCAGCTGCGGACGGCGGGCCGGGTGCTGGTCGTGGGCGGCCAGAACCCGGCGAATGCGGCTCTGCGAGCCGCCCTGGCCGCTTTCGCCGCCGCGTACCAGGTGCCGGTGGTGGGCGATGTAATTGCCAATCCGCCGGAACCAGCGGGGCTGATGATCGGTCATCAGGACGTCTTTCTGGCCGGTTTATCGGCGGCGGCGAAGGCGGAATTACGGCCGGATCTGCTCATCACCTTCGGCAAGTCCTTGATTTCTAAAAGTCTGAAGCTATTTTTGCGGGCGGCGGCCCCCGCGCAGCACTGGCACCTGGAAGCCGTTGGGCCCGTTGCCGATACCTTTCAGGCGCTCACCCAAATTATCCGGGTCGAGCCCGCCGATTTCTTCGCTCAGCTCGCCGCGCTGCCCGCCCCCGAACCCGGCAATTCCCCCGTGGAGTCCCCGGCCGAAGTCCGCGCCTGGCTTCCGGCGGAAAAAGCCGCGGTCGGTTTTCTGACGGATTTTTTCGCGACGGCTCCGCCCGCTTTCAACGAATTTTCGGCCTTCCGGCCAATCCTGGCGGCGTTGGCGGCCAATACCGCCCTGCACCTGGCCAACAGCATGGCCGTGCGCTACGCCAACATTCTGGGCCTGCCGGCGGGTCGGCAGATCGAGGTCTTTGCCAATCGCGGGACCAGCGGCATCGACGGCTGCACCAGCACGGCCGTGGGCGCGGCCCTGGCCCATCCGGATCGGCCGGTGGTGCTGCTCACCGGCGACGTGGCGTTTCTCTACGACCGTAATGCGTTTTGGCACAATTACCCGTTGCCCAACCTGCGCGTGGTGCTGTTCAACAACCACGGCGGCGGCATTTTCCGCATCATCGACGGGCCGCGCCAGCAGCCGGAGCTGGATGAGTTTTTTGAGATCCGCCAGGCCCTCACGGCCGAGAATACGGCCCGCGACTTCAACCTGCGCTACTTCCCCGTCTCCTCGTTTGAGGCGCTGGATACCGCGCTATCCGTTTTCTTTGCGCCCGAAGGCGGGGCGGCTTTGCTGGAAATATTCACCGATAGCAAGACCAACGCGGCCTTTTTTGAGCAATACCGCAGTGCCGTGAAAGCGGCTTTTGCCTGACCAACCCCCGCTACTTATGACCGATCAAATCACTTGGACTCCTATTAAAGAGTTCCGCGAAATCCTTTTCACGCAGTACGGCGGCATCGCCAAAATCAGCATCAACCGGCCGCAGGTGCACAATGCCTTCACGCCGCTCACGGTGCAGGAGATGATTGAGGCGATGAATATCTGTCGCGATCAGACCGATATCGGCGTCATCATCCTCACTGGCGAGGGCGGCCGGGCCTTCTGCTCGGGCGGCGACCAGAGCGTGCGCGGGCACGGCGGCTACGTGGGCGAAGACGCCATGCCCCGGCTCAACGTGCTCGACCTGCAACGCCAGATCCGCACCATTCCCAAGCCGGTCATTGCCATGGTGGCGGGCTGGGCTATCGGTGGGGGCCACGTGCTGCACGTGGTGTGCGACCTGAGCATCGCCGCCGAAAACGCCCGCTTCGGCCAGACCGGCCCCAACGTGGGGTCGTTCGACGGCGGGTTTGGCGCCTCCTACCTCGCCCGGGTGGTGGGTCAGAAAAAAGCCCGCGAGATCTGGTTCCTCTGCGATCAGTACGACGCCCAGGAAGCCCTCGATATGGGCCTGGTCAACAAAGTAGTGCCGCTCGATAAGCTGGAGGAAACCACCGTGGCCTGGTGCCACAAAATCCTCCAGAAAAGTCCGCTGGCCCTGCGCATGCTGAAATCCTCGTTCAACGCCGAGCTCGACGGGCAGGCCGGAATTCAGGAGCTGGCCGGTAACGCCACGCTGCTATACTACCTCAGCGACGAGGCCAAGGAAGGCCGCAACGCCTTCATGGACAAGCGCCAGCCGGACTTCTCCAAATTTCCAAAATTCCCGTAACCGGGGAAATTGCCACCCAAAAAAAGTCTGCCCCACCGGCAGACTTTTTTTGTGTTCGCTGGTCCCGGCTGATGCGCGCCAACCTATCGGGCGGCCCGCCAACGGTCGTTTCTCCGGCGGCAAAAGCCGCTTTTCAGCCGTCCGAAGCACTCGCTGCTTTACCGTAGTTGGTCGGATCCCGGCGCCGGTTGCGGTGGCCGGGCGCTTAAACTAGCCCGCCAGGGGCGTAAATTCAATCCTGTAATCGGAACAATAGCCGAAATCTATTTCAATACGTACTTCTTTTTTAATCGCTCATTTGAGTATTTTAAAAATAAAATACATCGCTATTGATGGAGTTAATTACGACGAAATTTGGCTTTCAATCTACCGCTGATGAGGTGGTTAGGGAGGTGAGTCTGGTTGGGAAGCGGATTGTGATCACCGGCGCGGCTTCGGGCATTGGCCTGGAAACGGCCCGCTCACTGGCCCGTACCGGCGCCGAGCTGACGCTGGCCGTGCGCAACGTAGCGGCGGGCCGGAAAGTGGCCGAAACCATCACCGCCCTGACCGGCAACTCGCAGATTTACGTCGCCCCGCTCGATCTCAACGACCGGGCTTCGGTCACTGCCTTCGGGGCCGACTGGCACGGCCCGCTGCACGTGCTGGTGAACAACGCCGGAATTGTGGCCATCCCGGAATTACAACGCTCGGCCGGCGGCTGCGAGCAGCAATTTGCGACTAATTACCTGGGCCACTTCGCCCTGACGCTCAGCCTGCACGCCGCGCTGGCCGCCGCCGGCGACGCCCGGATTATCACCGTCAGCTCCAGCGTGCACCTGCTCTCCCCGGTTGTATTCGACGACATTCACTTTGATTTTCGCCCCTACGACCCGTGGCTGGCCTACGGGCAATCCAAAACGGCCAATATTCTTTTTGCCGTGGGCGCCACCGCCCGCTGGGCGCGCGACGGCATCAGCGCCAATACCCTGAATCCCGGCGCCATCGTCACCGATCTGCAGCGCTACATCGACGGCCGGCTCGCCACTCCGCTGGAGCTGCAAAAGACGCCGGCGCAGGGCGCCTCCACGTCGGTGCTGCTGGCTACTTCGCCCGCGCTGGCGGGGGTCAGTGGACGTTATTTTGAAGACTGCAACGAGGCGCCCACGGTTTCGCACCGTCCGGAAAACTACCAGGGCGTGGCCCGCTACGCGCTCGATTCCGAAAATGCCGGACGGCTTTGGGAAGAGTCGCTGCAGCTGCTGGCCCGCTAGCGCGGGCCGTCCGGCCCCGCCGATTCGGTGGTTTACAGTCGGCGCTAAAAGCAGTTGCTGAAAGCCCGGCAGCCTTCGCACCAGCCAAAAAAGAACAGCAGCCGCTCCACCTTCCGTTGCTTTTTCAGGGCTTTGGTCTGGGTGTGCAGCTGCTGTTCTTCAGGAGTGCGGCGGAGCTTGGGGCCGGGGGCGAAATCCGTTGGGGACGAGAAAAGCGTGTTGGCGGTTATGGCGGCGGAGCGTTGATGATCCACCCAATGTTGGCTTTTTTCTGCGGATAAGCAAGCGGTTTTTTTCTGGTGCGCCCTTGGCGACCAGGCGCCAAGGGCGGGTCTGTTAGTTGATAATCAGCGCCCCACGATTTTGTAGAGCGTGCCCACCGGCAGGCGGTCGGTGCGCTGCATGCCGTTGAGAATGGCCACTTCTTCGAGCCGCTTGGCGGGCACGCCGCTGGCGGTCAGGGCCTGCTCCAAGGTGGTATTGGTGGCGGCGGTTTTGATGCGGATACGCTCCGATTGCCGGTTGAGCTTGCTGGCATCGGTGAGGCGCTGGTAGCCCTGCGCGACCTGGCTGAACTGGGGAGCGTAGCTGGCAAAGGACGCGGGCGCAGCCAGGCCAATCAGCGCAAAAAACGACTTGCCGTCCTGGATGACGTGGGCCTGTACGTGGGTCCCGGCCGCCTGCTGGCCCGATTGATCCTGCTGCACCTGATCGCCTTCAAACACGAGGGCCGGAAAGCCGTTGATGGTAGTACGCTGGGCGTTAGCTGATTGCAGGCCGATTTGCTTGGCCAGATTCTGCGCGGCGGCGTCGAGCGACGCGCCGGGGATCCCGAGAAATACTAACTGGGCTTTGCCATTGGGCTCGGCCATCTGAAACTGCGCGGGCGTATTCTGGGTCCGCCAGCCGGCCGGAACGGGGAAGCGAAATTTGAGGTCGGGATGGTAGAAAACGCTGTTTTCCACGAAGCCCTGGCGCGGATCTTCGCCGTAGGGCAGGCCGTCGATGGAGCGCAGGTACTGGTTGCGGTTGATGGCCAGGGTTCGGTTGCCCACCGACTGGTGCGCCTGGGCAGCCAGGCTCTTCACGCGGGTGTAGCGATCGGCCGAGTTGGGGTGGGTGCTCAGGAAGGTAGGGATGCTGGCCGCTCCGCTCTGGGCCTCGGTGCGCTCCAGGGTCTGGAAAAAATCGGCCATGTAGCTGGCATCGTAACCGATTTTGGTCGAATATTTTACGCCCAGGCCGTCGGCCTCGTTTTCATCATTACGGCTGTATTTGAGCATGCCCAGGCCGACTACCTGCTGCGCTACCCCGCCCACCGACTGCATTACCCGGGGCGCGACGATCGAGCCGAGCAGCATGCCGAGGCCGGCGATGGTGCTGCGCGTTTGCTGTTTTTTGCCGTGCTGGGCGGTGATGTGGCCCAGCTCGTGGCCAAGTACGCCGGCAAATTGGGCTTCATTGTTGAAGTACGCCATGATGCCGCGGGTGAAATACACATGGCCGTCGGGGGTAGCGAAGGCGTTGATAACGGGCGAGTCTACCACGGTAAACCCGTAGTCCCCGGGGCGGTCCGACACAGCTGTCATTTGCTTACCCTTGGCGTTGATCAGGGTCTGCAGCTTGGGGTTGTTGTACAAGCCGAACTGGGCCAGTACGGCGGGATCGGGCTTGGCGCCCTGCATGGGGCGGGCCGTGGGGCGGCTGGGCACGGGGCCGGGTGTAGTGGAGCTGGCCAGCGGCACCAGCAGACATAATAATGCACCGGTGCGCAAATTTCGGATAAAAGAAAAATTCATTGGAATATAGATCAGGCCGATCAGGCGGGTGAGGTGGAAGAATTGGGCTTGCAACGGCGTTCGGGGCGGCGAGGTTGGTGCGCCGCTCGGGAGAGTGGCGCGCGGCTTTTGGTGCGGCCGGAGCGGCGGGCGGCCGGAGCAGCATTAGCTATTTTCCTGCCATATTGCCGGAGCAATTCTTCTTTTCACCTAAAACACACCGGAGAGGAAGGACTATTGCGGCGATTATGCCCACCTGCTTTTTAGTTCTTTCATGATGATTTCCCGTTCGTGGCCCGCGTGGCTGCCCGCTGCTTTTTTGCTTTTTGCCTGCGGTCGCCAGCCCACGGCCAGCAGTGCCAGTCGCTTCGCCGCCGTGCCGCCGGTCATCGATGGGCTGGCCACGGAGTGGACGGATTCCCTGCATTACGACCCCACCAGCAAGCTTCAGTACCAAGTACTAAACGATGGCCGTATGGTCTACGTGCGCATAAAAGCCGCCGATCCGGTCGCTCAGGCCAAGATTGTGCGCCTCGGGCTCACCGTCTGGATCGATACCACGGGCCGCAACCAGCACCAGTTTGGCGTGCGCTTCCCGCTTGGCAGCCAGAACAACGGCCGGGGCGCCACCGAAGAAGCCGGCCCGCGCGACAATCCGGAGGCGTCCGTGCCCGACCGCCAGGCCGCCCGTCGGGCCCGCATGGCGCAGGCCGTGGCCGATATGCGCGAGATGGAGCTGCTCAATTATAAAGGCAATAAAGAGCCCACGCTCACCGACCCGCAGTCGCAGCTCGGAGTGAAAGCCGCCCTCACCATTGATGCGCAGGAAGACCTGATATATGAGCTGGCCGTGCCGCTGCGACTGCTTTTTCACAAGCTGCCGGCGCTAGCCACCGGTCAGAAAGCTGTAGTGGGCGTCACGCTGGCCGGTGGTATCTTCAAAATGCCGTCGCAAAGCGGCAGCGGTAATAGTGGTACGGGTGGCATGGGTGGCATGGGCGGTATGCAAGGTGGCGGCATGGGGCGCGGCGGCATGCGCGGGGGCGGGGGCGGCATGGGTCGCGGCGGGTACGGCGGTGGGGGCGGCGGCTACGCCGGCCCACAGCTGGCGCCGTTGTCGCTGAAAACCAGCGTGCAGCTGAGCGGTAAATAAGGTCGTCCGCCCGGCGGGATCGCTAGAGCCGGCTGTTCATATCCACGGCGTGGTAGCCGATGAGCAGGTCGGCGCGGGATCCCGGCGGGCGGTAATACACCAGCAGATCATATTGATTCTCGGTTTCTTGGTGCGTGCCTTCGAAGTACACTTCATCGGGCGCGGTGCCCCGGGCGCCGGCCACGGCAAAATCGAAATTGTAGTAGCCTTGCTTGAGCAGGGCGTGGCCGGTATAGAGCTGCTGGGCGGCGTCGTACGTCAGACGAAACTCGTCCTTGAGCTGCCAGTCGGTGAGGGCGCCGAGCACAAAAACCGGCCCTGGCGCGGGCTGATCGGCTTTCAGCTGAAAGGTGACGTCGGTGTAATCCGCATTGGTGGCGCCGTTGCCGTACTCCCGGCTCTCGAATACGCGCTGGCCGTTGGCATCCTGGTACTGGTTGTACGCCTGGGAGTTACGCGTGACTTCGGGTTGCAGCGTGACGGTGACGGGCGTGGTGCGCGGGTCGACGTGCAACACGCCCAGCCCCGTGGCCTGCACCGAGCGGGTGTCGAAATAGCGGTACTCACTCAGGCCGGGAAAGGCATTTTCAAACCCAAAATACTGGTATTCGAGGCGGCGCTCGGCGTCGCGCACGAAGGTGGGGCGCAGGTTGTAGCGGGCATTATCCCAGCGAAAATTCTGGCGCAGCACCACCTTCACTTCGGCGGCCGGGTTCACCAGGTCCACGCTGGAGTAGCTGATGCTGAAGTCGAGTTGCTGGAGCGTAAAGCGTTCCTGCCCGCCGATCACGATGCCCGGTTTCAGCCCCACCTGCACCTGATTTTCATACACCAGCAGCCGGCGCGAAACCACGGGCACGCTGCCCGGACTCTGCACCACCAGCAGGTAATTTCCGCTCAGCTTCACGGCCGGGGCGCGCATCTTATAGTGGAAATACGGCACTTTGGTGCCCACGCCCAGGCGGTAGTCGGTGATCAGAAACTCGTTGATCTCGCTGAGAAACTGCAGGTCCGTGAGCACCGAAGGCTGCCAGTCCACGTCGCAATGGATGAGCTTGGCCGTATAGGGTTGGCTCTGCTCGCCCAGCACATCAAACTCCAGGGTGATGGCCTGGCTCTGGCCCAGCGGCACCACCGGCGGCTGCAATACTTCATTGGGCTGGCCCGTGGCCACGTAGCACTGCACGCTGCGCACCTCCGGCGCGTAAGTGTAATCCTGGTAGCGCAGCGTCTTGTCGGCGTAATACTCCGGCGGTTTCTGGGGGCCGGCGCCGGCCGGCGCCGAGCTGGTGATGGGGGTGCCCAGGGGCACGCAGGCGGTGGCCAACAGCAGCAGCGGGGCGAAAAAGAAAAAGCGCATAAGGAGCATTACCCCCAGCTTGAGGTTGGGGAGTGGGTGGTTAATGGCGCAATATCCGTCCCCTTTAGCCAACCCACTCCCCAACTGGCCGTCGGCGGTTAGCGCTCGAGGGCTTCCACGCGCTCGGCCACGGTTTCCCACTTCGCATTCACCGCCTTGAGCTCCTTTTTAACCAGCTCAAATTTCACCGTCGCGTCCTTGAGCTGCGCGGCGTTGGCGTAAATGGCCGGGTCGGCCAGCTGCGCTTCGTACACGGCCAGCTCTTTTTCCAGTGCGCCAATGCGCGTTTCCACTTCCAGTAATTCTTTACCGGCTTTTTTCAGCTCCTGCTGATTGGCGTTCCGCTCGGCATCGGAGAGCTGCTTTTTGGACGGCTCCGTGGCTTTGGGCGCGGCTTTAGGAGCCGAAGGGCTGGGCAGGCCGGCTTTCTTGGCGGCCTTCTCGCGGTCTTCCTGCCACTGCTCGTACTCGGCGTAAGTACCGGGGTATTCCTTGAGCTGGAAATCCTCGATGTACCAGATCTTGGTAGCCACGTTCTCCACGAAGAACCGGTCGTGGCTGATGACGATAAACGTGCCCTGGTACTGCTCCAGGGCCTGAATCAGGATGTTTACAGACACCATGTCCAGGTGGTTGGTCGGTTCGTCGAGCAGCAGGAAGTTGGCTTCCGAAATCAGGGTTTTGGCCAGGGCCACGCGGCTTTTTTCGCCCCCGCTCAGCACCTTGATTTTCTTGAAAACCTCCTCGCCCGTGAACAGAAACGAGCCGAGCACCGAGCGCAGCTCCATCTCGCTGCGCTTCGAGCCCGCCTCCAGCATTTCCTGAATAATCTCATTCTCCATCGTCAGCGATTCGAGCTGGTGCTGGGCGTAGAACGACATGATCACGTTGTGGCCCATCTGGTGTTTGCCGTCGGTGGGGGCTTCGGTACCGGCCACCAGGCGCATGAGCGTCGATTTGCCCTTGCCGTTGGCGCCGATGAGCGCGATTTTATCGCCCCGCTCGATGTGCACGTTGGTATCGCGGAAAATCAGCTTCTGGTCGTACTTCTTCACCACGTGCTCCATGCGCAGAATGTGCCGGCCGGGCTCTACCTTGAACTGAAACTTCATGTTGATCTTGGCTGCGTCACTGGCCACGTCCTCAATGCGCTCCAGCTTATCGAGCGCCTTCACGCGGCTCTGGGCCTGCTTGGCCTTGCTGGCCTTGGCCTTGAAGCGCTCGATGAACCGCTCGGCCGCCTTGATCTGCGACTGCTGGTTTTCGAAAGCGCCTTTCTGAATGAGGTTGCGCTCCTCCTTCTCTTCCAGGTAATAGGAATAGTTGCCGGCGTAGGGCACCAGCTTGCCGCCGATCACTTCGACGGTGGTGTTGGTGGTGCGGTCCAGGAATTCCCGGTCGTGGGAGACGATGATGACCGCGCCCTCGTAATCAGCCAGGTAGTTCTCGATCCACTTGATACTTGGCAAGTCCAGGTGGTTGGTGGGTTCGTCGAGCAGCAGCAGGGACGGCTTTTGCAGCAGGATTTTAGCAAGCATCACGCGCATGCGCCAGCCGCCCGAAAAAGTCTTCAGCGGCTTGGTCAGCTCTTCGGTCGTGAAGCCCAGCCCTTCCAGAATTTCTTCCGCCTGCGACTGCATCGTGTAGCCGCCCAGAGCCTCGAACCGCTCCTGCATGTTGGCCAGCTTGTCGATCAGATCATCGGAATAATCCGTTTCGAACAGCACCAGGATATCATCGATTTTCTGCTGCAGCTCCAGCGCTTCGCCGAAGGCCTGCATGGCCACGTGCAGAATGCTCTCGTGGGTGTCGTAGCTCAACAAATCCTGGTTCAGAAAGCCCAGGCTCACATCTTTGCTCATCGAAATCGAGCCGCCATCGGCCTTGTACTCGCCCACCAGCAGCCGCAGCAGGGTGGATTTGCCGGTGCCGTTGAGGCCGATAAGGCCGATTTTGTCCTTGGGTTTAATGTGCAGGCTCGCGTTGTCGTAGAGGGCACGGGAGCCAAAGTGGAAGTCGAGGTCGGAAATGGAAATCATCGGGTCGGGGGTATTGAAGGGCAAAGGTACGGCGTCCGGTTGGGCCTGCGCGCTAAAAACCCCCACGTCCGCTTTTCTTAACCAACCCGATAACCAACCCGGCCCCCCGGAAAGTGCGGCGGGAGTCGGGGCCGGGTTGTTTGGGCCGGGTCCGCAACCATGCGGCGCCGCGACCGGTAGAGCTATTTCATCCCTGCTCCCAACCGACTCCGTTCCATGCTCGCCATTACCTCCCTGCTCAGCCGGCCCCACGTGCTGCGCATCAACGCCATCATCAAAAGGCTGGAAGAAAAATTCGGCCTCGACGACGTTCAGGCCACCCTCGATCCCCACCTGACCTACCAGCTGGCGGGTGTGCGCAAGCTGAGCTCACTGAAAGCCGTGCTGCAGGAAGTGGCCGCCACCACCAAGCCGTTTCCGGCCTTCACTACCGGGCTGGGCGTGTTTCCGGGGGCGCAGCCGGTCATCTACATTCCCGTGCTGCGCTCCAATTCGCTCAATGCCCTGCACCACCGCATCCTGGCTGCCACGGCGCCGCTGTGCCTGCGCACCGACAAGTTCAGCGGGGCCGATTGCTGGCTCCCGCACATCTCCCTGGCCCTGCACGATACCACGCCCGACCTGCTTGGCCCCGTGCTCAGCTACCTGAATCAGGAAACCTATAATCTCAAAATCAGCATCGACAACCTGTCCCTACTGCGTCAGGAAGGGGACTTATTTGTAAAAGAAGCCGTTTTTCTGATGGGCGACGGCGAGGATCGCGCCGAGCTGCACTCGGAAATCGTGGCCGCCGCCCGGCTGCCGCAGTAAGCGTTGCCCTTAAACCGTGGGCGGAATCTGGGTGCCCGCATCCAGCGATTGCCATAAATACTTGCACGCCAGTGAGCGGTAGGGCCGCCAGGGTTCGGCGATGACGAGCATCCGCTTTTGTAGCGCCCGGCCGGTTTCGGTCAGGTCGTAGAGGCGGCGCATGGCATTTTGCACGCCCAGATCGCCTTCCGAAAAAACATCGGGCTGATCGAGGGCGAACATTTGCAGCATTTGGGCCGTCCAGCGGCCCACGCCCCGGATGGCGGTCAGGTGCTGAGTAAAAGCCTCTGCCGGCAGGCTGGTGAGGTGGGCGTAATCGAGCAGCCCGCGCTCGTTGTAATCGGCAATGGCCTTGAGGTAGCCGGCTTTCTGCCGCGAGAGGCCGGCGGCCCGCAGCTCTTCTTCGCTCAGCGCCAGCACTTCGCGCGGCTCGGGGTAGCCCTCGGGCGGAAACAGGCCCTGGAACCGTTTCCAGATGGCCGCCGCCGCTTTGGTCGAAATCTGCTGGCTGACGATGGCGCGCAGCAGCGCCAGGTACAAATCTTCGTGGGGGCTGGGGAGAATTTCCCGGCCCCGGGCAATCACCGCCCCCAGAATCGGGTCGACGGCGGAGAGGTGGGCAATGGCGGCCTGGTTACTCATGGGCGGGGAACGTGGGCGCCGGTAGCAGCTTTTCCACCAGATCGTCGGCGTGGGTGGGGATTAAAACCGTGGCCAGGATTTCGCCGGTGGGGGCGAGGCGCACCCCGGCCAAGTTGCGCCGCAGGTACGCGCCCGAGTCGAGGTAGAGCGTGTTGGTGGCGGCATCGAGGCGGGGAATGCCATCCTCGGTGGGCGTGTGGCCCACCACTTGCAGGCGGGTCAGCTTCTGGAGCGGGCCGCGCCGCAAGAGCAGGCCGTCGGGATGTTCGGGGTCGAGGGCGTGGGGCGAATCGGCCAGGCCAGCGTGGCTGACCAGCACGTGCTCGTTCTGCCACTGCAAGGGCCGTTGGGCCAGCCACAACAGGTGTTCAGCCAGCAGCTTGCGGCGGCTTTTGTACTGGTCGATGGTGCTGTGCCCGCCCCATTTCAGCCAATCCGGATAGGGGCCGGTGGGGCCGTAGTGGCGCAGCATGGCCGCTTCGTGATTTCCCAGTAGGAAAGTGGTCGAGGCGGGATATTGTAGGCTCAGCTGTCGGGCCAGCTCCACGGTAGCAGGCACGAAGCAGCCCCGGTCCACGAGGTCGCCCACCTGAATAAGATGGTCGGTGGCGGGCTGCCAGTGCGTCAGCAGCTCGCGGAAGGTGTGCAGGCAGCCGTGGACATCGCCAATGATGAATAGATTCATGGCCGGAGAACAGCGGGAAGATCAGTCAGGACAGAAAGTCGGGATCAGTCCCGCCCGACCAATTCGGGTACCGGCTGGCCCACCGCTAAAAGGGCGGTTTCAATGCGCGCCACCATCGCGTCGTCCACGTCGAGGTGGGTTACGAAGCGCACCCATTGCGGCCCAAAAATGCTGGCCCGAATCCCCTGCTGCTCCAGCGCGGCCAGGAAGCCGGCGGCCGGCTGGCTGTCGTGCAGGCGGAAGATGACGAGGTTGGTTTCCGGATTCAGCACCTCGGCTACGTAGGGCTGCCCGCGCAGCACTTCGGCCAGCCGGGCGGCGCGGCGGTGGTCGTTGGCCAGGCGGTCGACGTTGTTTTCCAGGGCGTAGATGCCGGCCGCGGCCAGGTAGCCAGCCTGCCGCCAGCCGCCGCCCATCACCTTGCGGATGCGCTTGCACTTGCGGATAAAGTCGGCGGAACCCAGCAGCACCGAGCCGATGGGCGTGCCCAGCCCTTTGGACAAGCACACTGAAATCGAATCAAAGAGCTGCCCGTAGTCTTCGCTGCGCTGCCCGGTGGCTACCAGGGCGTTGAAAATACGCGCTCCATCGAGGTGCCGGGCCAGCCCGTGCCGCTTGGCCACCTCGCTGATGGCCGTCAGGTCCTCCAGGCTGTAGCAGCTCCCGCCGCCGCGGTTGTGGGTGTTTTCCAGGCACACCAGGCGGGTGGTGGGGTAATGCACATTCTCGGGCCGGATGGCGGCTTCGACCTGCGCGGCCGTCAGGCGGCCCCGGTCGCCAACCAGCAGCGCCACCGAAGCGCCCGAGTGGAAGGCAATGCCGCCCACTTCCCAGAGGTAGACGTGGGCGGTCTGCTCGCAGATAACCTCGCTCAGCGGCTCGGTGTGAGCCTTAATGGCGATCTGGTTGGTCATGGTGCCCGAAGGGCAGAACAGGCCGGCTGCGAGGCCAAAACGGGCGGCGGTCATTTCTTCGAGCTGGCGCACGGTCGGGTCTTCCTCGTACACATCGTCGCCGACGGGGGCAGCGAACATGGCCGCCAGCATGGCGGGCGAAGGGCGCGTCACCGTGTCGGAGCGCAGGTCGATAATGGGCAGGGCGGGGGTTTCAGCGGTCATAGGAGCGAGCAACGGACAAAACAGGGAGCAGCCGGATCAGCAACCGGCCCGACGGCGGGCATCCGCCCGGCCGGGACAAAAGTAGCGCCCGAAACCGTCCGGCGGCGGCGGGCCCGCATGAGCGGGAATTCAGCAAAATGCCTCCCGGGCTTGCACCTTCCAAATCAAAGATGTACTTTTGCCCTCCGTTTCGTATGCCCCCTAGACTTTAACCATTCCGGCACCATGTCCGTTACCCGCCTAAAGCGCAAGAGCCGCAAGAACATCGCTCGCGCCAACAACAAGCAGCGTATCATCAAGAATATGCTCCGCACGCCCGTCCTGAAAAACGTGGATCTGGAAGAGCTGAAATCGCGCTTCACCACGCCCGCTGCCATGCCTCAGGCAACTGCCGCCGCCGAACCCGTCAGCACCGACGCTCCGGCCGCCGAGCCGTCCGAGACTGCGCTGTAAATCTTTTCAGCGGGCTGACTGATTGATAATTGCAGGAAATTTCTCCGGCCTGAACCAATCATTCTACGCTCGTTTTAAGTCTGTGATAAGCCCCGTTCCCTGCACGCCAGGCAACGGGGCTTGTTGGTTCCGGCCGTTTTTAAAACTATTTACCGCTCCGCCGGGTGGGCCGCGGGCCGCACTATTGCTGCCGCGCCCCAACTAAAAATTCAGCTGGCGCACGGTCCCAGCTCAACGGCGCGCAAATCCACCACCTTGCCCGCTGCCAGCCCGAACCGCAACAGCGTCCGCACCTGATGAAACCCGTGCCGGCCCGCCGCGCCGGGGTTCAGGTGCAGCAGCGCCAGGGCTTTATCGGGCATTACCCGCAAAATGTGGGAGTGTCCGGTAATAAATAATCCCGGCCGCGCGGCCGCCAGCAGGGGCCGGGCGGCCGGCGCGTAGTGCCCTGGGTAGCCGCCGATGTGGGTCATGAGCACGCGCAGGCCCGCGAGCGTAAAGTCCTGCACCAGCGGCTGGGTCCGGCGCACGTCCGTCCCGTCGATGTTGCCGTAAACGCCGCGAAAAGTGGGGGCCAGCTCCTGCAATGCCGTCACTACCCCGGCGTCGCCGAAATCGCCGGCGTGCCAGATTTCGTCACAGTCGCGCAAATGGTGGATAATTCGCTCATCCAGGTAGCCGTGAGTGTCGGAAAGCAGGCCAATACGTATCATGGCGCAAAGATGCGGCGGACGAGTAAACCGGCCCGGAATCGGGACGGCCCCGTATCTTGCGGCCGCTGTCGGAGGCCGCATTATTTCTATTATTCAGTCACCGGCTTTACCCCTTGCCGGTCATCACCTTCTCAATTCGCTTATTCCGATGAATATTTTCATCAACGACATTCCGCTGGTTATCAAGAAGCTAAGCGAAAAGGTGTATAAGCACAAATTCGACCTGGTCCTTAATCCCGACGATGATTTTACTTCGAAAGATCTGGTTGGCGATGTGCTGGTGAGCGATGTAGGCTCCCTTTTTATCGACCGTCTGCTGCGGCTGATGGAGGTGAAAAAGCTCAAAAAGCTGAAGTCGCTGACCATGCTGGTCAAAAAAAAGAACTTCATCATCCTGCACTTCAAGGACCAGTTTAAAATTGCCAAGGCCGGCGGCGGGCTGGTCGTCAAAGGCGATCAGGTGCTGATGATTTACCGCCTCGGCAAGTGGGATTTGCCCAAAGGCAAACTCAAGAGCGATGAAGATCCGGCCGCCGGCGCCCTGCGCGAAGTGGAAGAGGAGACCAACGTCAAGCTGGAGCTGGGCGAAAAGCTGCCGAGCACCTGGCACAGCTACGCCTACAAGGGCAATAAGATGCTGAAAAAGACCAACTGGTACCTTATGAAGTGCCTGGATGACACGCTGATGAAACCCCAGACGGAAGAGTATATCGAGGAAGTTCGCTGGATGTCGCCCCAGGAAGCGCTGGCCAAGCTCGACGACTCCTACGCGTCCATCGCCCTGGTGGTCCGACACTATCTGGTCAACATGGCGGGCAAGGCAGCAGCCAAAAAGACTTCGACTACCGGAAAATAGCCTTATATTGCGCTTTATGCGTCTTATAATTAGGTTATTTCTTATGGTGGCTGCGTCGCTTATGGTCGCCTGCTCCGGCGTCCAGGATCCTCATCACAAACGACTTACACCCGTCGCCGCGGTGCCGGCCGCGCCGACTGCCGTTGTTGATATTCCCGGTTTGCTCAACCTGTCGATCGATGAATTAAGCCGGCCACTGGGGCCGCCCCGGCCCATCCCCGCCGGGTTCGTTGACCCCACACTTTCCGTGCGCAGCCAGACGCTAGATTCGACCACCCTGTTTCAGCACCACGGGCTGAGCATAATTGCCTCCTACGACTACCAGACGCGGCGGGTGAGCGACCTGCTGCTGTTGGGCAGCGATGAAAACCGCCTGATGAGCGCGGCGCAATTGCAGCTGGGGGCCGATCGGTACCTGGTGCTCCCGGTTTTTCAGGCGCGCCGTCCCACGCAGCTGCTGGGGCTGCGGGTGCTGGCCGTGCTGCCCGGCCAGTAGGCAGCGGGAATTATTTATTCGGCCCGGGGCGGCAGGGCGAAGGGCAGCAAGGCATCGACATTGCCGCCAAAACGGTGAATTTCGCGGATAATGGTGCTACTTATGGCGCCCAGCGTGGGCGAGGCCAGCAGAAATACGGTTTCTAGGGTTGGGCTGAGGTGCTGGTTGCCATAGGCGATGGGCTTTTCGTACTCAAAATCAAGGCTGTTGCGCAGGCCGCGCAGCAGGAAAGTAGCTCCGGTTTCGCGCGCAAACTCGGCCGTGAGGCCCTGGAAAGTCCGCACCGAAATCCGGGGATCCGCCCGAAAAATCCCGACGATGATTTCCTGCATCTGTTCCACGGGCAGGTAGCGCTGCTTGCTGCTGTTGGTGCCGATGGCAATAATGAGCTCGTCGAACAGCCCCACGCCGCGCCGCACCAGGTCGAGGTGGCCGTTGGTGAAGGGATCGAAAGAGCCGGGAAAAAGGGCAATGCGCGCCATTGGAAAGCCAGGAAAAGCAGGTGGAAAGATTCGGATTTAACCGGGAAAGCCGCGTTGGGGCCAGCGTCCGTCGGGGTGCCGGCACCGGGCCTGACTAGGCGAAATGCAGACTGAATAAATCAAAATACCGGTACTCAAATACATCGTTGAGCCGGTAGCCGTACTGAACATTGCCGGGGCGGTCGCCGAAGCGGACATTGCGCACGTAAGTGCGCAGGAGGCTAAAAATCGCCGAATCCGGCGTCAGCTCGCCCCAGACCGTGACCTCATCCTGATCGGGATCGAGGTTTAATTCCTGCATGACGAGGATCGTGTAGTAGACCACATCCTCGGCCGTGGTGCAGGGGAAAACGTTGCAGTATTCCAGCTGCTGGCCCAGCACGACGAGCGTTAGCTCCTGCTGGCCGGGGTTGAGGTAGAGGCGGCGGGGCGCGGCCGCCCCCCGCTGGTGTACCAGCCCGGCGAGCAGGGCGCTGGTGTGGTGCAGGAGCCGGCCGGCGGTGCCGTGGGTAGCGGCCAGCCAATCGGCCAGCGCCGCATCGGCGGCGAACACGTTGACCAGCTCCAGGCCCGGGTGGGTGGTGTGGCGCACGGTTTCGCCGGGGCTGGGCGTATGGTGCAGGCGCAGGGTCGCAGCTTCGTCGCCGGTGCGGAACAGGGGAGTGGGCAGCAGGGTGAAAGCCCGGCCCGTGACGGCCAGCCGGACAGCATTCCAGCCCCGCTGGCCCAGAAAATCGTGTTGGGCCGCTAGGGCCGGGACGCCGCCGGCCGGCAGCGGGTATTCTTCCAGGGCCACAAACTTCTGCCGTTCTACATCGGCGACGGCGAGATACAGGTGGGCCGGGCCAGCCAGCAGATACAGGTTGTACGCCGCCGGGTTGGCGGGGTCAAACGTTTCATCGTGCAGGCGCACCAGGGCCGGGGAGAGGGGAGCAGTAAGAGCGGGCACAAATTGAAGCTAAACGGGCCAAACGACCCGGGCTAAAGATACGCGGTACCGGGTTTTGAATTCTGTCCGCTGGCGCGAAAAATTGACTCGCTCGCCCGCTCTCGGCTCAAATAAACCGGATTTGCGGCACGAAGATGTCGTCGGGGCTCAGCATCAGATGCAGGACGGGGTGCACCTGGGCGGGCGGCAATTGCAGCAGCTGGCGCGGGGTGCGCCAGGCCAGATCAATGAGCAGCTGCTCGTCGGCCGCGTGCTCCGGGTCGTGGCCGAGCTGGGGCGGACGGGAGTCGTCGGTCAGCACTTCAAAAAAAAGCTCCAGCGCCTGCAGATTGCCGTCGTTGAATTCGTGCAGGTGCAGAAAACGTCCCACGCGTACGGCCAGGCCAGTTTCTTCCTGAAACTCGCGCATCAGCGCCACTTTGATGCTTTCCCCGAACTGCCAGCCGCCGCCCGGCGGCGACCAGAACGAGACGCCCTGCGGCAGCAGGCCCCGGTGGGCCGTGAGCAGCAGCGCCCCATCGCGGAGAAGCAGGCCGCCGACCCGCACCCGCGCCCTGCCGGAATAAGCTTGCTGGAGAATATCGGGCGAAATAGGACTGGAATCGGGCATGGGAAACGATTGGAGCGGCTGAGGGCGGGTATCTGAATGAAGACGCACCGCTATACGGCTATTACTGGGCAAGAGCCGGCCCTTTCGGAGGGATTCAAAAAAGAAAAATACGCCCGGTCGGCTGTCCGGCGGGCTCCGGCCGGCCGCGCTGATTTTAAGGGGCGAAAAAGCAAGTCCCGCCGGACCCGCCCGCCGCCCGGTCAGTTACCTTTACCCGGCGACCTGCCCAAGGGCCGGGAATAGCCGCTGAGGCCCTCTTTAAGTACTTAGTAGTTCTTGCGGTCAGCACAAAGTACAACGCAGTACAAGGAAAGGCCACTATCTGGTGGTTTTTCCGCTACCCAAATCAATTCCAGTGTCCCTAACTACGCCCGGCATCACCGCCGAAATCCCGGAAAGCCTTGAAGTGCGCATCCGACGCAAGCTGATCCGGCAGAATTTTATGCACCTGATCGGGGCCGATCTGACGGTCATCACCCCGGGTCGGGTGGAGGCGGAGCTGCTGATGGGCGTGCAGCACCAGCAGCAGCGCGGGTTCGTGCACGGCGGTCTGACGGCCACGCTGGCGGATCTGGTGGCCGGTTTTGCCGCCGTCACGCTCATTCCCGATCATTTTGGGCTGGTCACCTCCGACCTGAAAATCTCCTATTTACACCCCGGCATCGGGCAGAAGCTAAAAGCCATCGGCTGGGTGCTCAAAGCCGGGCGGCGGCTGCACTTCTGCGAGGCCGAAGTCTGGTGCGATGACTTGCTCATTGCCAAGGCCAGTGCCACGATGGTCGTGATCGAGCCGGCCGCCTGATTGCGGTCGCGCCCCAATCAATGTGGTTGCCGGAAAACGGTAGTTTCGGAGGCCGCTAAAGCTTCTTACCGGCATCCGCAGCAGCTGGCGGCGTAACATCGGAGCCTAAAACACCCGGCCTCGCCGCCTGCAACGGCGGCCATTGCAGTGTTTTTTAGACCAGGGCTTTATCATTTGTTGAACACTTACCGGTTTCCGTGATGCTGACCACCCGAATTCCTTCCGTCCGCGATTATTTCCCGCACGCTCCCACCGACGATCAGGCTCAGTTATTTACGCAGCTCGATGCGTTCCTGCGCGATGAGCTGCCGGGGCGGAACGTATTTGTACTGCGCGGCTATGCGGGCACCGGCAAAACCACCGTGGTGAGTGCTCTGGTGCAGTGGCTGCACAAATTCCAGCGCAAGTACACGCTCATGGCGCCCACGGGCCGGGCCGCCAAGGTGATGGCGGGTTACGCGGGCGTGCCGGCCAGTACGATTCACAAAAAAATTTACCGGCAGACCTCCGGCGCGCCCGCCGAGCGGCTCAACTTCCAGCGCCAGCCCAACCGCGCCGAGCAGATGCTCTACATCGTGGACGAAGCCTCGATGATTTCCGATGAAAAAGCCTTCGGGGAAAGCGGCCTGCTCGATGATCTGATGAGTTTTGTGTTTGAGAAATCAACCAATAAGCTGCTGCTTATCGGTGATACGGCGCAGCTCCCGCCGGTGGGCCAGCTCCTGAGCCCGGCCCTCGATCCGGAGCTGCTCGCGCACCGATTCCGCGCCCAGGTCGATCACGTCGAGCTGCGCCAGGTGATGCGGCAGGCCCAGGAATCGGGGATTCTGGTCAATGCCACGGAGCTGCGCGAGGAGCTGCGCAAGAAAGTGCCCGATATTCAGCTGCATACCAAGGGTTTCCGCGATATTTTCAAGATGGGCGGCGACAAGCTGGAGGATGGTTTGCGCTGGGCCTATCGGAATTTCGGCCACGAGAATACGACCATTATCTGCCGCTCTAATCGCAACGCCAATCAATATAACCAGCTTATTCGTAGGGCTTTATTTGAGGCGGAGGAAGAGATTGAGGGCGGCGACTACCTCATGGTGGTGCGCAACAATTATTACTGGCTGCCTAAGGATTCGGAAATCGGCTTTCTGGCCAACGGCGACTTTCTGCAAATCACCAAAATCATTCGGCGGGAGGAAGTTTTCGGCTTCCATTTCGCGCAGGCCCAGGTGCGGCTGGTCGATTATCCGGACGAGCCGGAAATTGAAGTGAAGCTGCTGCTCGACACCCTGCACACGGAATCGCCGGCCCTCCCTGCCGACCGCAATAATGCCCTTTACCTGGCCGTAAGCGAAGATTATGCCCACCTGAAAACCAAGGCTGAGCGCTACAAGGAAATGCGCAAAGACCCGTACCTGAATGCTTTGCAGATAAAATTCGCCTACGCCCTCACTTGCCACAAGGCGCAGGGCGGGCAGTGGCAGGCCGTATTCGTGGATCACGGTTACCTCAAACCCGACGAGCCGCTGGCGGGCGAATTCGCCCGCTGGCTTTACACAGCGATTACGCGGGCTTCGGAGCGGCTCTTTCTGCTGAATTTTCAGGCCAAGCTAATCGGCGACGAGGCGCAGGAAGAGGACTGAAAACCGGTAGCGGGCTGTTTGATGATATCGATAAAATACTGATAAACAGTCTTGTAAATCGGAAAACAAATCGGTTTCCCGGTTCGTTAGAATTTATCGGTCGGGAACTTGGTTAGGAGGCAACCTCCGCGATTCGAAGTGGTCGGGGTAGTTTGGTCGTAAATTTGTCGGGCGGCCCGAATCCAGTAAATTTGTCAAATCTCAACGTTCCCAAAAGTCTTCTTGATTTCTGTTCCATGAAAAAAACCTTGCTCCTCCTCCTGAGTCTGACCGCCGCCACTTTCACGGCCCAGGCGCAGACCACGAAACCAGCCGACAAAGCGGCCGCGCCGGCTGCCGGCCCCGCAATCACGTTCGAGGAGTCGAAGTTCGACTTTGGCTCCGTTGCGCAGGGTGGCACGGTTGACCACACGTTCAAGTTTAAGAATACGGGTACGGCGCCGCTCGTCATTTCCAACATTGGTGTGAGCTGCGGCTGCACCACGCCGGAGTGGACCAAAGCTCCGGTGCTGCCCGGCAAAACCGGCAGCATCGCCGCTCACTTCAACTCGGCCGGCAAAATGGGCATGCAGAACAAAGTGCTGACCATTGAGTCGAACGCGGCGGCGGGCAATACCACCGTCTCGCTGGTGGGCGAGGTAAAAGATGCCTCGACGGCCGCCGCTTCGGTTGCCACTCCCGCGCCCGCCGACGGCAAAAAAGTAAAAGTGAAAATCAAGTAAGCGGTTTCCGCAGCCGGTTTTCTTCACAAAAAAGGACGATCCGCGCTGGCGGATCGTCCTTTTTTGTGAAGAAAACGAACTGGATTACAGCTCCCGCACGGCCAGGGCCAGGCTCACCCAGCCAGCCAGCAGCAGTAGGCCGCCCACCGGGGCCACCGCGCCGAGCTTGGTAATACCCGTGAAACAGAGCGTATAAAGCGAGCCGCTGAAAATAAGAATGCCGCCCAGCCACAGCCAGCCGGTGAGGCCCAGGCCGCGCAGCTCGGGGCGGGCGGCCCAGAGCACGCCCACGGCCAGCAGCGCCAGGGCGTGGTAAAACTGATATTTCACGGCCGTTTCAAAGGTGTCGAGGCGGCCGGCGCGGGCCAGGGTATCGTGCAGGGCGTGGGCTCCGAAGGCCCCGATGGCCACGCCCAGCCCTCCGAGCAGGGCCGCGAGTTGCAGTAAAAGTCGAGCAGTCATGGTTGAAAAAGGCAGCGAGCCAGAAGGTGAGAAGTTGGCGAAGGTATGGCGGGCTCAGATTTGCCGCTTGAGCCGCACGGTAGTCGAATGCAGATTGCCATCGGGCCGCCGCAGCAGCAGGAGCAGTAGCCGGCCATCGTCGGAATGCAGCTGACGGCTGAGCTGCGTAAGGGTAAATGAGCTCACTGGGAAAAAGTTAATACTCAACAGCTCTTCATTGGCTTCCAGGCCCGCTTCAGCCGCCGGGGAGTTCGGCGCCACGCTCAGAATCAGGTAGCGGCGGTAATCCGGGCCGGTAGCCAGCAGCTCAATCCCGCACATGTCGTGCTCGAACGGATCGCGGAACTGGGCATTGGGGCGCAGCAGCAAACGTTGGTGGGGATAGTCGATGACGAGGGAAAAGCGCTTAAGCAGCTCGTAGCCGACGTTGCCGTTGCGAGGCACCTCGGCCCGGCTGTGTACGTCGCTCGCGTTGGGGTAGGAAGTAAGCACCGAACGCAGGTTGTAACGCCCCAGCTGCAAGGTGATAACCCGCCCCAGATAGCCCTGCACGGTGCCGGTGAGGCCCCGGCCCAGCTCGGCCGGCAGGCGACGGACGGGCCCCACCAGGCGCGGGTCCGAATCCGTTTCCAGCGACAGGGCGTGGCTGGCGCCGGTATCGAGCACCAGCTTGAGCGAAAGGGTGAGTCCCGCCGAAAGCTGCACGCCCGCCATGAAATAAGCCTTATTATTTTGCAGGATGAGGCGCAACGTAGACCATTGCCGGCCGCGGGGCGGGCGGTACGTGGCCGGGTCACTGAGGATCATCCGCTCCTGTTCGGGCTGGAGGGTGACCACGAAGCTGCGGAATAATTCCGAACCCATGATGCCGTGAATGCGCAGGCCCACGTAGCCGGAAAGGTTGAGCACGTCTTCGGACAGGACCAGCCAGCTCATGCCCGGCGCTACTACGCCGGGCAGCGTCACCCGCACGCTGTCGCTCTGGTAGGCGAGCAGGCCCGTATCGGCCCCGCCGGCGCCCACCACCCGAAAATTCTCGCCGTGGCGCAGGTGCAGCGAATCAGCCAGCGCGGCCGAGGTGATGATGGAGCTGCTGACTCCCGTGTCGAGCAGGAAGTTGTAGGGCCCGGATCCGTTCAGCATGGCCTTTACTACCAACAGATTGCGCTGCAAAATGATGGGCACCCGGACCTTCTGCTGGTCGGTCTGCTGGAAAACGAAAGGAGCGGCCGGGCCCAGCTCCTGCGCGTGCGTGGCTTGTCCGCTTCCGGTGAAAAAGCGCAGGAAAAAATAAAAAAGGACGAGCAGGGAAACACGCATAGCCAGGAAGCGCAGCCAGACAGGTAAAGTAAGCAAATTAGACTTGCCTTTACCTGCCGGCGTCGGGCTATTCCGGCAGCTCCCACGGCCCGGCCGGGTCGTAGCGGAGTAAGCCTGCGGCGGTATACAGCGGCGCCGCCACATTGTTGTGGTAGAGCTGGCCCGTGCCCAGGCCCTGGGCAAAGCCGCGCACGTCGTACTCGGCCGTAAGCTGAGCCACGGCGTTGAGACCGATATTGGATTCCAGCGCCGAGGTAATCCACCAGCTTATACCGCGGGCCTGGGCCAGGGCAATCCAGTGGCGAGTGGCAGCATGGCCGCCCAGCAGGGTGGGTTTGAGGACGATGTAAGCCGGGCGGATGGCGTCGAGCAAAGCGGCTTGTCGGGTAGGGTCCGTCACGCCAATCAGCTCTTCATCGAGGGCGATGGGTACGGGCGAGGTCCGGACCAGCGCAGCTAGCGCCGGCGCCTGCCCGGCCGCGATGGGCTGCTCGATGGAATGCAGCTCAAATGGCGCCAGCTGCTCCAGCTTCGATTGCGCCTCGTGGGGCGCGAAGGCTCCGTTGGCATCTACGCGCAGGGTGAGCTGCTGCGGCCCGGCCGCCGCCCGGATCTCGGTGAGCAGCGCCAGCTCGGTGGCAAAGTCCAGGCTGCCGATTTTTAGCTTCAGGCAGGAATAGCCCGCCGCGAGCTTTTGCTGAATTTGCTCCCGCATGAAACCGGCGTCGCCCATCCACACCAGGCCGTTGATGGGCAAGGGCGCTGCACCCCGGCTGAAGGCATTGCCGTAGAGCTGCCGCCGCCCGCTCCCGGCCAGATCGAGGGCGGCGGTTTCGAGGGCGAACAAGAGCGCGGGAAACTCCGGCCCAACAAAATCCGGCGCCTCGGCCGCCGTGAAGGTGACCAATGCGCCAGCATTGAACTGCTCGCAGAGCCGGGCCACGGCGGCCGGGAATGCGGGAGAAAAATCAGGACTGAGTCCTTCGAGCGGGGCCGCTTCGCCCCAGCCCACGATGGTGGGGTTGGCATCGTCGATTAGATGCAGGTACCAGGCCACATGTTCGGCGAGGCTGCCCCGGGACGTGCGGGCGGGAAAATTAAAGCGCAGCGCCCGCCGCGAAAAGCTAAGTTGAAGCATGGAGCAAAGATGGTTGGCGGCGGGCGCCCGGGGGCGCCCGCCGACCAATCAGCACCGCTTTAGCTACCGGTCGTTTTGCCCCGGCGGCTCACCAGGCCACCTTTGCGGCCGGCATCGCGGGCCTCGTCGGTGGAGAAGCGGTGGCCCCGGCCGCTGGCGTGGGAAGCTTTGCCGCCTTCGCTGGCAATGCGACGCTGGGTTTCGGGGCTCATGGCGGCGAAACCGCGCCGGCTTTTGGTGCCCACCCGGTTGGCGGGACGGGTAGTGGTTTTGGCGGTGAACGCCGCGGGAACGGCAGTGGTACTAACGGTGGTACTGACGGTGGGAATAACGGTGGGCGTAACGGGCGTGGCCATTTGGAATTTAGAAAGAAGGCTTTGTGTGAGACAATGATATGATCGCTCTGCCGCAACCTTACTCCCAGCCCCCTCTTTGGTTGTGATTTAGGCGGAAAATGAGCGTAAATACCACTTTTTACGGAAGAGCTTCTACGTACTTGTTGAATCTGGCTGCGTGTTTATTTGGCTGAATTCAATTATAGACAATACGAGATATTTACGGGCGGCCGTAACCTCCGGCTGGCTTCCGTAGTTACGAGCGTGGCGTCATTTTTTTTCCTTCCTAATGCCTCAGATTTTCTCCGCCCCCGCCGCGCCGCTCGTGGCCCAGTCCGCGCTGATCCGCTACCAGGCCGTGCGCGCCCAGAGCCAGGCCCTTTGTGCTCCCTTATTGCCCGAAGACACCGTCGTGCAGCCGACCCTCGACGTGAGCCCGCCGAAGTGGCACCTGGCCCACACCACCTGGTTCTGGGAAACATTTCTGCTGGTGGAATACGCCCCCGGCTACCAGCTTTTCCACCCCGAGTACGCCTTTCTGTTCAACTCCTATTACAACTCGCTGGGCTCGCGCGTGAACCGGGCCGACCGGGGCACGCTCACCCGTCCGGCCCTGGCCGAGGTGCTGGCCTACCGCGCCCACGTCGATGTCGCCCTTACGGCGCTGCTCACCGACCACGACGATTTGCCCGCCGCTTTCTACGAGCTGCTGGAACTAGGACTGCACCATGAGCAGCAGCATCAGGAGCTGCTGGCCACCGACATCAAGTACATTCTCAGCACCAGTCCGTTGGCGCCCGAGTACCGGCCCAAAGAGGAGTTGATCACCCAGGTCTCGGTCGAGCGGAAAGCCACCTGGCTGGCCGTGCCCGGCGGGATCCACCGGATTGGTTTTCAGGAAGAAGGCTTTTGCTTTGATAACGAGCTGGCCGCCCACGAGGTGCTGCTGGCGCCGTTCGAGCTGCAAAACCGTTTGGTGACCAATGCCGATTATCTGGCCTTCATCGAAGCCGGCGGCTACCGCGATTTTCGCTACTGGATGGGCGAGGGCTGGGAGCTGGTGCAGGCCCAGGGCTGGGAAGCGCCGTTGTACTGGGTGCAAAAAGCGGGCGCCTGGCAGCGGTTCACGCTCCACGGCCTGCATGCGGTGGAGCTGGCGGCGCCTGTCACCCACATCAGCTTTTACGAAGCCGATGCGTACGCCAACTGGGCCGGCGCCCGCTTGCCCACAGAGGCCGAGTGGGAGACGGCCGCCCGCTACTTCGGCGCCACTCCCAGCGGTGGTACCTGGCTGGAAAGTAACATCCTCGACCCCCAGCCCCTGCCCGCCGATGCCGATGCCAGCGAGTGCCACCAGCTGCTGGGCGACTGCTGGGAGTGGACCTATTCAGCCTATCACGCCTACCCCGGCTACCAGCGGGCGGCCGGCGCGCTCGGCGAGTACAACGGTAAGTTTATGGTGAACCAGCTGGTGCTGCGCGGCGGCTCCTGCGCCACGCCCGAAAACCACATCCGCCTCAGCTACCGCAATTTCTTTCACGCCGACAAGCGTTGGCAGTTCACCGGCATTCGGCTGGCGCGCTGAGGCCGCAGCTGCCCGCTCCTCACTCTGTTTTAAGTCGTCGCATGACCCATTCCTCCATTCTCAGCCGGGCCGTCAGCGAGTTGGGCCAGCACGTGGCCATCGGCCTTGGCCAATCGCCCAAAACGCTCTCGTCGATGTATTTCTACGACGATATCGGCAGCCGGCTATTTCAGCAAATCATGGCCCTGCCGGAATACTACCCGACCCGGGCCGAGTTCGCCATTTTTCGGGAGCACGGCGCGGCCATCGCGGCGGCCCTGAGCCCGGCGGCCGGCGGCGAGTTTGCCCTGGTGGAGCTGGGCGCCGGCGACGGCGCCAAAACTAAGCTGCTGCTTCGCGAGCTGCTCCACGCGGGCCCGGACTTTACCTACGCGCCGGTCGATATCTCGGCGGGCGCCATGACCGGGCTGGTTGCCGCCCTTCAGCAGGAGCTGCCGGCCCTGCACGTGGTCCCCGTGGTGTCGAACTACGCCACCGCGCTCACCCAGCTCCGTACCCGGCCGGGCAGCAAGGCGGTGCTTTTTCTGGGGTCGAACATCGGGAATTTCGGTCCGGCCGAGCGGCTGGATTTCCTGCGGCAGCTCGCCGCCCCGCTCGCCCCGGCCGACCGGCTGCTCATCGGTTTCGACCTGCGCAAAGATCCGCGCCGCATCCGGGCCGCCTACGACGATACCCAGGGCATCACGGCCGCCTTCAACCTCAACCTGCTCACTCGCCTCAACCGCGAGCTGGGGGCCGATTTTGACCTCGCCAACTGGGAGCATTACACCGACTACAACCCGCTCAACGGAGCCGTGCGCTCCTTTCTGGTCAGCACCCGCGCCCAGCGGGTCCGCTTCGCGGTGCTGGACGAAGCCTATGACTTTGCGGCCTGGGAAGTCATTCACACCGAAAATTCCTATAAGTTTACCCTGCCGCAGATTGCCGAGCTCGCTGCTCAGGCCGGTTTGCGGGTCGTCGCCTCCTTCACCGATGCGGCGGCGGATTTTGCCGACGTCGTATTGGCGGCGGCGCAATAAGAAAATTCAGGCTGATTTAATGACCAATTCCCGCGTTAGCCTGGCCTCGGGCTACGGCAACTTCGCCATGCCGGCCCCGGCCCTGGCCGCCGCCACCGTCGTCCTCGCCACGGCTCAGCAGCAGCACGCTCCCCTGGAAGTAAGCAACGCTGCCGGTTTGCCCGCGCTGCGCGAAGCTCTGGCCCGGCGCTACCGGGCGCGCGGTGCCGCCACCCTTAGCGCTGAGCAAGTGGTGGTCACGACCGGCGCCAAAACCGCCCTGTTTGCGGTTTTCAGCGAAATCCTTGGGCCGGGGGCCGATGTGCTCATGCCCACGCCCAACTGGTTCGGGTTTCACGACCTGGTCCGCCGCGCCGGGGGCGAGCTTCGGACCCTGCCGCTGGCGGCTGCCGACGAGTACACGTTGCGGCCCGCAACGCTGCGGGCGGCCCTCACGCCGGCCACCCGGCTGCTCATCATCAGCAACCCCAACAACCCTACCGGCCGCGTGTACGCACGGGCCGAGTGGGCTGCCCTGCTGGCCATGACCGCCGAATTCCCGGATCTGTGGGTGCTCAGCGATGAAATTTACGAGGGTATCTGCTTTGGCCCGACGCCGGTGCCGACGCTGCTGGCCCTGCCTGATCCGCACGAGCGGCACGTGGTGGTAAGCGGCTTCTCCAAATCATTGGCGCTGGCGGGCTGGGGCGTGGGCTGCGTGGTGGCCCCGCCCGCGCTGGCGCGGGCCGTGGCCGCCCGGCTCTTCAGCACCGGGTCGTCGGTGCCTATTCCGGCCCAGGCCGCCGCCCTGGCGGCCACCGAGCACGCCGAAGAAATCGGCGCGGCGCTGTGCGCGCAGCTTCTGCCGACCCGCGAGCTGATGTGGGCCGGGCTGCGGGCTTTGCCCGGCGCCCCGGCCATTCCGGCCCCCGCCGGCACGTATTACTTTTTTGTCGATCTCACCCGTTTTCTTGATCCCGGGCAGCCGGCGGCCGTCGCCTCGGCGGCGCTGGTTCAGCGTTTGGCCACCGGCGGCGTGGAAGTAGTGGACGGCGCGAGCTGCGGCGCCCCCGGCTTCGTGCGCATCTCCTACGCGGTGGAAGAACCGACCCTGCGGCTGGCGCTGGCGCGGCTGCGGGAAGTGCTGGGCTGAGGCGTTTTTTCCGGGCAACCGCCGGCCGGTCCCGGGCTGGCGGGTTTACCTTTACGGCCGGTTACAGCAGTTTCTGAGTTGATGAACATTTTACCGTGGGGCCTCACCCCGGCCCCTTCCCTCGCTTGATGCGCGACATGGGGAGAGGGGAGCCTGACGCCGTTTCCCAGTTGTTCTACCTGTTGAGTACGGTCGGCTCCCCTCTCCACCGGAGAGAGGGGCGGGGGTGAGGCCCACGTCGGACGGGCAAATGTTCATCAACTGGGAAACGCCCGGTCAGTCAGGTATTTATCGCTATTTCAAGCAGTTAAGTTGAAAGATATTCGTTCGCACCTGCGGCCCACGTTGTGGCTGGCCTATCCGGTGGTGCTCTCGCAGCTGGGGCACATCATGGTGAGTTTTGTTGATTCGGTGCTGGTGGGGCGCACGGGCACGGTGCCGCTGGCTGCCGTGAGCCTGGGCGCGAGCAGTACCACCGTGCTCATGGTGCTGGGCATTGGCCTGAGCATGGGCAGCGTGCCGCTGGTGGCCGTAGCCGATGGCCGCCGCGACCTCCCCGATCTGGGCCGGCTGCTGGTTTCGTCGGTTTGGCTGAGCACGTTGGCCGGGGTGGTACTGGCCGCGCTCGGGCAGGCGGTTCCCTCACTGCTGCACTACCTGGGCCAGCCGCCCGCCGTAGAAGCCCTGGCCGCGCCTTGGGTGCGGGTCATCAGCCTATCGCTGCTGCCGCTGATGATTTTCCAGGGTTTCCGCGAGTTTGCCGAAGGACTGGGGCTGACGCGCCAGGCCATGTGGCTCTCCGTGCTGGCCAATGTCGTGAACGCCGCCTTGTGCTACGCCTTCGTTTTCGGTCACTGGGGGGCGCCGCGCATGGGGCTGATGGGTTCGGCCTGGGCCACGCTCATCGCCCGCATCCTCATGGCAGCGCTGATGGCAGCTTATGTACTATTAGCCAAACGATTGCACGAATACCGCGACGCCATCACGAGCTGGCGGCCCGATGCCGTTACCCTGCGCCGGCTGCTGGGCCTGGGGGCGCCCATCGGCGTGCAGATGGCGTTTGAAGTGGGCGCGTTCGCGGCCTCGGCCATCATGATTGGCTGGCTGGGGGCGACTTCGCTGGCCGCGCATCAGGTGGCCATCAACCTGGCTTCTATTACTTATATGTCGGCCAGCGGCATTGCGGCGGCGGCTACCATTCGCGTCGGCAAGTTGCAGGGCGGGGGCGAGCTGGCCGAGGCCCGGCAGGCCGGTTTTGCCGCGTACCTGCTGGGGCTGGTTTTCATGGGCACCATGGCGCTGCTGTTTATCTGTACCCGCAATGTGGTACCGTACATCTACATCTCCGATCCGCAAGTAGTGGCGCAGGCGGGCACGCTGCTGCTTATCGCGGCCCTGTTTCAGGTATCCGACGGGATCCAGGTAGTGGGCCTGGGCGCCCTGCGCGGGCTGGAAGACGTGAAAGTGCCCTCCGTGGTGGCCTTGCTGGCGTACTGGGCAGTAGCCCTGCCGCTGGGTTATTTCCTTGGTTTTAAGCTGCACCTGGGCGCGCCGGGCGTGTGGCTGGGTTTGCTGGTGGGCCTGAGCATCGTGGCCGTGGTGCTGCTGCTGCGCTTCCGGCGCGAGACGGCGCCGGGGTTCGCGGTCGCGCCCGACAGGGCGGCGGCCGGGGCGCAGGTCATCCGTTAAATTGCAGCGTGCGGGTAATTTTTGTGCGCCTGGCCGTGTTCAGCCAGCTTAGAGCAAACCCTTTTTTCTGCAATTACTATTATGTTTTCTTTTTTGACTTCGCTAACGGTGGCCCTGGGGCTGCTGCAAGGTTCGGGCCCGCAACCCCGGTCGGCTGGGCCCGGCCAGGTTGTAAAGCCGCCGCTGGCGGCGGCCATTCCGTGGTCGGCCACCCGGCCGCTCACGATGGCGGATTTTGTGGGGCGCCCCGGGCCTTCGGAACGCCTCGCAGCCCTGACTTCGGCCGATATCAAAGCCGGGGCCGCCTGCCTGGATTTCGTGTTCACGGGCACGGTGCAGGCTACTTTCGACCCCAATACTTCGTGGTTCCGGCAGCCCAAGCTGGCCACGCCCGCGCTGCTGCGCCACGAGCAGGTTCACTTCGACCTCACGGAAGTTTACGCCCGGCTGCTGCGGCAAAAGCTGGTCGCTTTTCAGGCTAAAGTTGACTGCAACAAGCTCCAGCCGGCTTTCAATAACTTCACCAAAACGGTCTACGCTGCCTGGGACCGCGAGCAAAACCGCTACGACCAGGAAACCAACCACGGCCTGAACACCGTTCGTCAGGATGCCTGGGACAAGCAAACCCAGATCCGGCTCACCCAGCTGCAGGCGTTTGCGCGCTAGCCCGCCCCGGGCGCTACCTTCGGCGCATGGCGACGACGGATCTTACCTGGGCAGAATTTGAGCGGGTGGACCTGCGCGTGGGCACCATCTGCGAAGCCCGGCCCTTCCCCGAAGCCCGCCGCCCGGCTTACCAGCTGCTGATTGACTTCGGCCCCCAAATCGGCCTGAAAAAATCCAGCGCCCAGCTTACCCACCACTACACGCCCGTCAGCCTGATTGGCCGGCAGGTGCTGGCGGTGGTCAATTTCCCGCCCAAGCAGATCGGAAAGTTTCGCTCCGAAGTGTTGGTAACCGGCCTGGCCGATGCGGACGGTCACATTGTACTGGCCGCCGTGGCCGGACCGGTGCCCAATGGCAGCCGGCTTATTTAGTCGGGTAGCGACCCTGGGCGGGGTTGGTATCGAGCTTGCCGTCGGGACTGAGCCGGGCTTCGCGCTTGCCCAGCGTGTCGATCACGGCGCCATAAATATCGTCCAGATCCTTGGCGTGAATGCCGTAATAGCGGTAGCTGCGCTGAAAAGCGGAGTCGGTCACGATCCGTTTCCCGAACAGAATCTTCTTATTAATCAGGTACAACGCCCGGGCCGAATCGGGCGAGAGGCGGCTGTTTTCCACGCGGGCTTCGAGCAGGTGCAGGTCGGCGAGCAGGGTGATCATCCGCGCTTTTGGGAGCAGATCGGCGGGCTGGGGCGGCTCTTCGGGACGCTGGCAGGCGGACCCGGCCAGCAGGAGAGAGGCAATTAAAAGCCCGGGGAGACGGCGGCAGAATGATTTCACGGCGGTAAAGTTAGGCGCGGGGCGTAGCTTCGCAGGCATGAACCCCGCCGTGCCCCCGGTCCTCACCGCCCTGGTGCGCCGTCTGCGCCACCTCGAAATCCGCATCCGCAAGGCCGTGGAAGCCCAGCTGCAGGGTGATTTCCGCTCCGTATTTAAAGGCACGGGCCTGGAGTTTGACGACCTGCGCCTCTACCAATATGGCGACGAGGTGCGGGCCATCGACTGGGCCGTTTCGAGCAAGGGCCATGGCACGTTTGTGAAAACCTACAAGGAGGAAAAAGAGCAGCAGGTGCTGGTGCTGCTCGACGTGAGCGCCTCGCTCGACGTGGGCGACGGGCAGCAGCGCAAGCTCGACGTGGCCCGCGACATTGCCGGGCTGCTGGCGCTCTCGGCCGCCCGGCAGGGCTCGGCGCTGGGCCTGCTGGCTTTTTCCAATCAGAAAGAGCTTTATTTACCGCCCGGCAAAGGCTCGCGGGCCGCCTACGCGCTCATTCAGCGGCTGTTTGCGCTGGTACCGGTTTCGCCCCGCACGGGCCTGGGCGCGGGGATTTTGCAGGCCCTGGGTCTGCTCAAGCACCGCAGTCTCGTGGTGCTGATCTCCGATTTTATCGACGGTAGCTACGAGCGCGAGCTCACCATGCTGGCCCAGCGCCACGACCTGATTGTGGTGCAGGTGCTGGCCCCGCGCGAGCGCCGCTTTCCGGCTTTGGGCATCGTGCCTCTGCGCGACGCCGAAACCGGGCAGCTGCGGTGGGTGAACACCTCCGCCCCCGGCTACCGGGCGCGCATTGAAGCCGCCGCCGACCGCCAGGAAGCCGAGCTGGTCAACCTCTGCCGCCGCCAGCGCACGGGTTTTTTGGCTCTGGGCACGGAGGACGATTTCATCCCCCAGCTCGTCAACCTATTCCGCCACCGTCAACAGTCGGGCCGTCGTGGTTGAGGTCGGGCGCCCGCGCCACCTGGCGGCCCTGTTGGCCCTGGCCCTGCTGCTGAGCGGCCGGCTCGCGGCGCAGGTTACTCCGCCGGTTATCCCGCCGGTTGGGCTCCAGGGGTATTTTTTGAAGAAAACCGTTCTCCTCGGCGCGCCGCTCGACTATGAGCTGAGCTACGAGCACGACCCCGGCCTGGAAGTGATTTTTCCTGATTCGCTGGCGCCTTTTGCCCCGTTCGAATACCACGGCAAAACGTTTTTTCCCACCCGCACCCGCGCCGGCCGCAGCCTCGACCGGGCCATCTACCACCTGCGCACCTTTCGCCTCGATTCGGTGCAGTCGCTGGCCCTGCCCGTGGCCGTGCTCCAGGGCGGCGATACGCTGAGTGTGGCGCCGCTCCCCAGCCGGGTACGCCTGCGGCGCACGGCCCCGCCGCGTCCCGCTACGACCGAAAGCGGCCTGCCCGCACTGCGTCAGAACCTGGCCCTGGCGCCCGTGGAACCCATTTTTAATTATCCCTACTGGCTGGCCGGGGCCACGGTGATCCTGCTGCTGCTGACGGGGAGCGCGGCCTTGTTCCGGCGGCGGCTCGCGCGGCGCTACCAGGCCTACAAGCTGCGCAAGAAGCACGTTTATTTTCTGGCCCAGTTCGCCCGCCACGTCGAGCGTTTCGACTTATCCCGCTCGGCCACCAACGTGGAACGGGCCGTAGTGCTCTGGAAAAACTACCTCGCCGGCCTGGAAAACAGTGGGCTGAATTCCTTCACTACCCGGGAAATTGTGGCGTATTTCGAAAACGACAGCGAAGTACGTCTCGCCCTAAGTGCCACGGACAAAGTAATTTACGGCAACCTCCAAACCGACGAAGCCAAAGAAGTAGACCGCGCCTTTCAGCGTCTGCGGAGCTTTGCCGAGCGGCGCTACGCCGCCCTGCGCGGCTAGGCCCGGCCGCGATCGGGCCGGCGGTTGCCCGGCCGGACGCCGCAGCAAAGCCCGGCTGCGCCCTACTTTCGCGGCTGCTTGACTGATTTTTTCGACCTCCTGCGCTACACCACCCTGGCTGGCTACCAGTGGCAGCAGCCCCGGTTGCTGCTGCTGATTTTGGCGATCCCGCTGCTTTTTGGCTTGCGCCGGGTGCTGGCCGGGCGGCGCGTCCAGGTGGCTGTCGCGCTCGGGCCGGGGCCGGCCCCGCGCGACTGGACGGCCGTGCTGCGCTTCGTGCCCGACGTGGTGCTGGGCCTGAGCCTGAGCTTTGGGCTGGTGGCTCTGGCTCGTCCGCAGCGCACCGACGAGCGCGTGGAGCAAGTCGGCCGCGGCATCGATCTGGTGCTGGCGCTCGACGTGTCGGGCTCGATGGAAATTCAGGACCTGCGGCCCAACCGGCTCGAAGCCGCCAAGCGCATCGCCGCCGATTTCGTGAAAACCCGCGTTGGCGATCGGCTGGCCCTGGTGGCTTTTGCCGGCGAAGCCTACTCGCTGGCCCCCCTCACCACTGATTACGACCTGCTGCGCGAAAGCCTCGCCAGCCTGCGCGTGGGCATGATTAAGTCCGACGGCACGGCCATCGGCACGGCGCTGGGTGTGGCCACCAACCGCCTGCGAGAGTCCACCGCCCGCTCGCGGGTGTGCATTCTGCTGTCCGACGGCGAGAGTAATGCCGGCAGTCTCGATCCGCTGCTGGCCGCCCAGCTGGCGCACGCGTTCGGCATTCGGATTTATACCATCGGGCTGGGGCGGGATGGGTTCGTGCCCTACGGCCAGGATTCGTTGGGTCGCCCCCGCTTCGTGCAAACCCGCCTCGACGAAACCACCATGCGCCAGCTCGCCGCCGCCGCCGATGGCCGGTTCTTTCGGGCGACCGATGCGGCCGGGCTGCGCGGGGTATTTGAGCAGATCAGCCGCCTCGAAAAGTCCGAAATCAAGCAGCTCCGCTACCGCAACACCAAAGATTTTTACCGGCCTTACCTGTGGCTGGCCATCGGCTTGTGGCTGGGTTGGCTGGGCCTGAAAAGCACGTTCCTGAACAACCCCCTGGAAGACTGAGCACCGTCCGCGGCCGTCCCGGCCCGCTCTCGCAAGCAGTAACCAACCCCCTCAGAGCGGATTAGAACTAACCGGCCCCGGGCGGCCCGGCCGTACGCGCCCGCTATTCCGGGCGAGCTTCCCAAAGAGAAAAGCGGATTATTTTGCAGATATACAATTTGTTGTTACGTTTTAAATAAGGCGCATTATTTACTAATTAGGGTATTTTGAAAGGCCACAAACTATTAAATATTTATAGAAAGAATTTTTAAGGGTGCAGTAGAAGGGAGGGGCAATATTTATGATGTCTTTAACAGAATTGCCCCTAATTTATAGGGGCATTGATTTTAAAAAATTCGTCATCGATTCTTTTCAAAGTATAAACTAAATTCCTGTCCCATGGATGAGATTCTATGCATTTTCACCCTGGCCCTGGGGTTCTCGGTGAATCGGGCCCAAGCGCAGGTCGATTCGACCGAGGCCGGGCGATTTACCATCCCGGGTTACCTCGATCCGTACTAACTGACCGCCTTCAATCGTCCCAAATCGGGCAATCTGCTGGGGGTGGACCAGCTGGCCGGCCGGGCGTTCGACCGGCTGCCCGACCAGTTTGCCCTCGGGCTGGTGAAAACTAAATTTGCGTATTCCAACCGCAAGTCCGACGTCGTTATCGACCTGACCTTCGGTCCCAATGCGGAACTGGGCAACTTCGGCAATACCGCCGGGGTGCTGAATCTGTACCAGCCCAAGTCGCCCTACGTGGCGGCGATGTACGGCACTTCGGCGGCCATCAAGCAGGCGTATTTCACGGACCGGCTCACGCCCCGGCTGAGTTTTACGGTGGGGCAATTCGGGACGCACGTTGGGTATGAGGTGATTGTCGCCCCGCTCAACTACAATTACTCGCTCTCAAACCTGTTCAATAACGGGCCATTCTACCACGTTGGCCTCAAAACGACCTAGGCCTTCAGCATTAAAACCTCGCTGATGCTGGGCGTGGTCAAAAACTGGGACAACCTCACGGACAACAACAGCCAGAAGTCCTTCATCGGTCAGCTCGGGCTTAAACTGCTGGCCAACTGTGCGGTATACCTGAACTGGGTGGGCGGTTACGGCGATGATTCCTAATTGACTTCGCTGGTGCAGAAGGGAGCGCTGCCGGCCGTGTTTGGCCGTTACCACCGCAATCTGTTCGACCTCACCACCACCTACCAGCTGACGCCGAAGTGCTACCTAGGCCTGAATGCTGCCTACGGCCGGTACGATTTCCAGCTGGAGAAGGCGGGGGAAGAAACGACGCTGCGGGAGAAATTTCAGAGCACCACGCCCGGTTGGGGCGGCGTGGCTCTCTACTCCAACTATGCTTTTACCGATGTGGTGGGCCTGGGCGTGCACTACGAATATTTCGACGACCAGCACCAGGTTCGCTATTTGCTGGCGGTCAATAATTCGCTCACCATCACGGCGCTGATTTCGCGGGCCGCCAGTAAATTACAGGTGAAGCCGGAGCTGCGCGTTGATGTGTCGTCCGATGACTATTACGAGGATTCGAACGGCTTCGGCACGCGGCAGCAGACCACGCTGGGCGTTGCTTTTATCTATGAATATTAGCTGGCGCCGGATGTTCGCTCCCTTCTCCTTCGTCGTGCGGCTGGGGCTGGTGGCGGCCGGGCTGCTGGGCGCGCCCGGGGCCCGGGCACAGGTACTGCCGTTGGATGAGCGGGGCGAGGCCACTTTCTACGAAGTGGGGACGGCCGATTCGCTGCGGGCCGGGTTGCTCTACGTTCACGCCAAGCGCTGGCTGCGCCAGCGCGGCTACGTCCTGGCCGTGGCCGATTCGGCGGCTGGACAGCTGCTGGCTGCCCCTGCGTTTGGACTCTATGACCGGGGCTACGTGAGTCGGAAGCTGCACGGGAAAGTACAGTATCAGCTCACGGTGGAAGTGAAGGACGGGCGCTACCGCGTGCAGGGCCGGGACTTCACTTTTGTCTACTACCGGGAGGATCGGTTCAACTAGTTCCGGCCCACCGGCCAGACCAAGCCACTGGAAGATAGCACCGCCCCCGGCTGGCAAAAACTCTGGGAAACCCACCGTCATGATGCCCTGATGGCCGTTATCGCCCTGTCGGCCGAGCTGCGCCAGGTCATGCTGACGGGCCCGCCGATTCCCGCCCGCCGCCCGCTGCGCTCGTCCGCCGGAGCGTGGTAGCCGGCCATCAGCGCCCTGCATTCTTTCGTTTTCTCACTTCTTAATCTCCTTGAAATAATGTAAAAACCGAATGTCATTCCGCTGGCCCTGCTGCTGGGGCTGGGGCCTTTGGCCGCATTCATGCCGGCCGTGCCCACTACCATCGTCACGAAGGGCCTCGACTCCGGCGATACGGCCTGGATGCTCTGCGCCACCGCGCTGGTTCTGATCATGACGCCGGGACGGGCCTTTTTCTACGGCGGCATGGTGAACTCGAAAAACGTGATTTCAACCATGTCACAGAGTTTTGTGGCCATGGGAATCATCAGTTTGCTCTGGGTTGTGGTCGGGTTCAGCCTGGCTTTTGGCACGTCCATCGGCGGTCTGGTGGGCGATCCGCGCACGTTTTTCATTTTCCGGGGCGTGCTCGATGGCCGGCCGTGGTCGTTGGCGCCCACGATTCCGCTGGCGCTGATCGCCTTTTTTCAGATGAAGTTTGCCATCATCACCCCGGCGCTGATCACGGGCTCGATTGCGGAACGGATTAATTTCAAGTCCTACATCCTGTTCATCGTGCTGTTCAGCTTGTTCGTGTATGCGCCGCTGGCCCATTGGACCTGGCCCCCCGCCGGTTTCCTGTTCAAAATGGGCGCGCTCGACTTTGCGGGTGGCACCGTGGTGCACATGTCGGCGGGTTGGGCGGCCCTGGCCTCGGCCATTTACCTCAAGCCCCGGAAACTACACGCCGCCGAGCAGGTATTGCCGCCGGCCAATATTCCGTTTGTGCTGCTGGGCACGGGCCTGCTGTGGTTCGGCTGGTTCGGGTTTAATGCGGGCTCGGTGGGGGCGGCTAATCCGCTGGTGGTAAGTGCTTTTTCTACGACTAACGTGGCAGTTTTTGCCGCCGGTCTGGCCTGGCTGTTGTTCGATTCCCCCGGGGCAAGAAGCTTTCGGCCCTGGGATTTTGCATTGGGGCCGTGGTGGGTTTGGTGGTAATCACGCCGGCTTCGGGCTTCGTCACGGTGCCGGTCAGCCTTTTTATTTGCGTGATTACCGGCATCACCAGCAATTTTTTCGCCCATCTGCGCTCCAAATCCCGGCTTGATGATACCCTGGACGTGTTTCCCTGCCACGGCATCGGCGGCATGGTGGGCCTGATCATGACGGGAGTCTTCGCCAGCAAAGCCGTCAATGCCGCTGCCGTCGATGGCCTGGCGTAAGGCAGTAAGACACTGTTTATGAAGCGCCTGCTGGCTCTGGTTATCGTTTCGGCCTTCACGTTCGGCGCGTTATTCGTGCTGCTGAAGGTGACGGATCTGATTTCCGCCCTGCGCGTCTCGGCCGAGGAGGAAGGGTTGGGGCTCGACGTCAGCCAGCACGAGGAAAAGCTGTTGGTGGGCGTGTAAGATATTGATCGATAAGCAGATGAATGGAGGGCTGGAATTGCAGATCCGGCCCCCGTTACTGGAAAGGCTGGGGCATTTGCTCCGGCCTTTTTGCTGGAGTGGCAGCCGGCGGCCAAACGTTGGGTTGGTTACGGCGGTTATGGCGGTGTGCCGGGCGAGCCGGCCGCTCGGGGATTACGCCCCAACTTTGCCCTAATTATTTCGGGACCATCGCGTCCGATTCCCGGGGCTAACGCCCTTGCTCAACCCCCTTGCTGATGTCCATTGCTGCTAATATCCAACGCGTTGAGGCCGAGCTGACCGGTACTCCGGCCCGCTTGTGCGTCGTGACCAAAACCCATCCCGTCGAGCTGCTGGAGGAAGCCTACGCCGCTGGCGCCCGCCTGTTTGGCGAAAACCGGCCGCAGGAAATGGCCGCCAAGCACCCCCAGCTCCCCGCTGACGTGGAATGGCACCTCATCGGCCAATTGCAAACTAATAAGGTGAAGTTGCTGGCGCCCTTCGTGCACACGGTGCAGAGCGTGGACAGCCTGCGACTATTACAGGAAATCAATAAGCAAGCGGCGGCCAATAATCGGATTATCAACGGCTTGCTGCAATTTCACATTGCTGAGGAGGAAAACAAATCCGGCCTCACGCTGCCCGAAGCCGAAGAGATTCTGGCTTCGGAAGCCTTCCGGCAGCTGGCCAACGTGCGCCTCACCGGCGTGATGGGCGTGGGCACTTTCACCCCCAATGAGGCTCAGCTGCGGCAGGAATTTCAGCGGCTGCGCGGTTATTTCGAGCACCTGAAGACCACGTATTTCGCCGCCGAGCCGGCTTTTCGGGAGATTTCCATGGGCATGAGCGGCGACTACCGGTTGGCCGTGACCGAAGGCAGCACGCTGGTGCGGGTGGGCAGCGCCATTTTTGGTAGTCGCGGCTAGGCGGGGCCGGCATTGCTGACCGGGCGGGCCACCCATTAGCACGGTAATAGAAATTCTCCTATCTTCCGTCCTTCTACTTCTGCTCCGTTTGCCGCTATGTCAACTGCCACTTCTGCCCCCTTGCCGCCGGTCATTGCCGCCAACCAGCACATTTACGACGATTATTTTAAGGAAGAATTCACCCAGACGCTGGATGAAAACATCCTGCAATTGCTTGATCGGGTGTGGTTTCGGTCTGAGCTGGTGGGGTTCGAGAACTTTCCGCAGCGTAACAACGCCGACCGGCCGCTGATTTTCGCGTCCAATCATTCGGGGATGGCTTTTCCCTGGGATGCCATCGTGGCGCTGTCGCATTTGTGGCGGCATTTGCTCAAGGAGCACGGCACGTTGCGCGATCTGCCCCGGCCGCTCTCGGCCCCGCTGCTCTCGCAAACGGCCCTCATGAACCCTTATCTGGTTAAGGACTTCTGGAAAAAATGCGGCAGCGTGGACGCCACGACGCTGAATTTCGAAACCATGATGTATTACCAGGATCACAACCTGATGCTCTATCCGGAGGGAGTGGGCGGCATTGGTAAGGGCTTCAATAATAAGTATCAGCTGCAACGGCTGGCCACGAGCATGGTGCGCCTGGGCCTGCAGCACGGCACCGATATCATGCCCTTTTACACGATTAATGCGGAATATCTGAATCCGTACGCCTACAGCATCGAGTGGATTAATCGGTTGACGAAAAAGATCGGGATTCCGTTTTTGCCGCTCACGCTGCTGCTGTTGCTGGTGCTGGTGCAGCCCTGGGCTTTTTATCTGGCGCTACCGGCCCGGCTCACCTTCGTGATGGGCAGCCGCATTCGCCCGTCGGATCTCACCACTAAAACTCCCGCCGAGCTGACCCGCGAAGACTACCTGGACCTGTCGGAGCAGGTGCGCCAGCGGATGCAGGTCGAGATGGACGCCGCCGTGCTCGCCCACGGCCAGAAGCCCTACCGTTGGGGCGAGCTCTGGCAGCGCATGAAGGAAAACCGCCGTTTTTTCCCCTTTTTCCTGCCCTTCGCCTGGCCGGCGGTGTTCACAGAATTCGAGCGCCTGTACGTGAAAGAAGGCCGCCGCGACTTCCGCATGAAGCTCGACGCGCCTGGTGCCTGGCTGCGCATGATGTGGCGTAATCCCATCACGCTGGCCTATTTTATTCCGCTGCTGGGCTGGATTCCGTTGGCCATAAAGGGCTACCGGGGCAATAAGCTGGGGCAGAACCCGTAGTCCGTCGCCCGCCGATCGGCGAAGAGCGCAGGCGGCCAGCGGAATAAAAAAAATTCTAATTTTCACTATTTTGAGTCACTTTTCAAAAAAAGCGGCGTACATAGCTACATGAATTCGCGGCGGTCGTCCGGATTCCCGGCGCAACTACTTGATGAACAAACTACTGGCTTTTACCGTTGCGTCGCGCAGGTTTTGATTTAATCCCGTTTATTTTTCATCTTAACCCTTTTTCTGGCCATGGAAGATCTGTTCAAGAAATTCGTTAATGCCGGCGTGGGCTACATCGCGCAGGGCAGTAAGTCAGTGCAAATCACCATTGAGAACCTGGTGAAAGACAACAAGATGACGCAGGATGAGGGCAAGCGAATCCTGGAAGACCTGGTGAAAAGCGGCGAAAACAAGCGCGCCGAGTTGGAAAAGCAGTTTCAGGGCCTGTCCGAGCGCATCAAGAGCACGGTTGGACTGGGCGACTCCAATGGTAAGAGCAAGGCCGCCGCGAAGAAGCCGGCCGCTAAAGCCGGCGCCAAATCGGCGGGCAGCGTGACGAGCAAGGTTGCGGGCGCGGCCAAAAAAGCGGCCGCCACTGTGAGCTCCGCCGCCGGCTCGGCCCAGAAGTCGGCCGCCGCTAAAGCCGGCGCCGCCCGGAAGCCCGCCGCCAAAAAGCCCGCCGCTGCCGCCCCGACAGCCGCCGTCAAGGCCGATAATCCGGCGTAGTCGAATAGGTTGCTTTTGTCTGAAAGACCCGCTCACGGAAGGTGAGCGGGTCTTTTGAGTTTGGCGGAAGGAGGGAGCGACGATGAGATTATTACCCGAATGCCGCGCGCAGGTACTACTTTCACCGGCGATGTTTAAAAACACAATTTCCAATCTGGCCCGCATCCGGCAGGTGGCCGAGGTGCTGCTGCGCTACGGGTTTGAGGATGTCGTGACGAGTACGCCGCTGCGCCGGCTCGTGAGCCAGGCCCGCCGCCTGAGCTGGCAGCGGGCCGACCGTCAGGTGTTCGAAACCACGCGTTGGGAGCGGGTTCGGCTCATTATTGAGGAGCTGGGCCCCACTTTCATCAAGCTGGCGCAGGCCCTGAGTAATCGGGCCGACTTGCTGCCCCAAGGCCTGATCGACGAGTTTGAGAAGCTACAGAGCAACGTGCCGCCGTTTGAAACGGTCCTGGCCCGGCAGATTATCGAGCAGGAGCTGGGCCGGCCAATCGCGGAAGTTTTCAGCGAGTTCGACGACACGACGCTGGGCTCGGCCAGCATCGGGCAGGTGCATCGGGCGCGGCTGCTCACGGGCGAGGAAGTAGTAGTGAAAGTGCAGCGCCCCGGTGTGCGCGAAAAGGTCCGCTCCGACCTGGCCCTGCTGCACGAGCTGGTCCGCCTCACGTCCGGCTTTCTCCAGAAACAGGGGCTGGCCAACCCGCAGGACGTTGTGGATGCCTTCGAGCGCAGCATGAGCAAAGAGCTGGATTACACGGCTGAAGCTCGTTCCATGGATCAGTTTCGCAAGCTCTACGCCAACTACACCACGTTTTACGTGCCCAAGCCGTTTCGGGAGCTGAGCACGGAGCGCATCCTGGTGATCGAGTTCATGAGCGGCTGCAAAATCACCGATAAGGCGCAGCTTCTGGCCTGGAATCTGAGCCCCGAAACCGTGGCTGAAACCGGCATGGACATTTACCTGACCCAGATTTTTGAGTTCGGGGTATTCCACGCCGACCCGCACCCCGGCAACGTGCTCGTGCAGCCCGACGGTACAGTGGTGCTCATCGATTTCGGCATGGTGGGCCGCCTCAGCCAGCAGCAGAAGTACGCGTTCGCGGGCGTATTTATCGGCATGGCGCGGCAGGATGCGCGCAGCATGGCGCTCAATTTCCGCCGGCTCGCGCTCACGGCCGAGATCCCGGATATGCGCACGTTCGAGGCCGATCTGGGCCAGCTAATCGAGGATTTTGCGATGCTCGACGTGAAAGAGATGAGCATGAGCGACCTGGCCGACGCGCTGCAAACGGTGATTTACAATTACAAATTGCAGGTGCCGGGCGCTGTCTTTCTCATCCTGCGGGCGCTGGTAATTCTGGAAGGCATTGGCAAGGTGCTGCACCCCAATTTCAATACGTTCGAGTTTGTGCGGCCCTACGGCGCCAAGATTGTGCGGGAGCAATATTCCCGGCAAAACCTGCTCAGCGAGGCCGAATACACCGGCACGCAATTGCTGGCCCTGGTCCAGACCCTGCCGGCCGACGTGCGCCAGATCGTGCGTAAAATCAGCAAAGGCGAGCTGCGGGTCAAAATCGAGCTCGTGGGCTATCAGACGCTCATGCGCAAGGCCGATCAGCTCGTGAGCCGCACCATTCTGGCCCTGCTGAGCGTGGGCGGTCTGCTATTCTCCGGCCTCACGCTGCTGGGTCGCTACTCGCCCGCCATGCCCTACCGCCGTGGTGTACCCGAAATAACGTGGTGGAGCCTGGGCACCACCGCCTTCCTGCTGCTGATTCTGCTGCTGCTCAGCACCCGGCGCCGGGAACAGTAGGGGATGAAACGGCTGGCTTTTAGGGAAGGCCACCAACTGAATCCGGGCCGGGGCGGAAATTTTTCTGCGGTCAATAATTTATCCGCCGCGCATTGTTGTCGAGCTTAATCGGGCTGACCTTTGCGGCTGTGGAGCGGTCCTTTCCGACTTCGTGAAGGAACAATGCCCGCTTCGCCATTTACTCGTTTTATTCCGGTCATTTTTGGGTTTTTACTGGCGCTCTCGCCCCGGTGGGCCGCTGCTCAGGGGGCTGAAGTGGGCCCGCCCGTACTGCGCGAAGTCGGCCTGCGCACCGACACGGCTACTTACCTGCTGAGCCGGAACACGGTGCCTGTGCAGGGCGTACGCACGCTGTATTTCTGGTTTCGGCGCGATGATGAAACCGTGGAGCTGCGCCTTTATCCGGCAACTGCGGCCAGCACCCGCCCGCTGCGCCTGCGCCGCACGCCCGATTACCAGCAGCTCGACTCGCTGACCCAGGAAAGCGACGGCAGTTTCCGAACGCGCCTGCGCTTCCAGAACCTGACCGCTAGTCGGTTCCTGCGCCTGGTGGTGGAGCAGGCCGCCGATTCGGCCGGGCGGGTGCCGCGCCGGCAAGTAGTCCCGCTGATGGCGGTGGCGCGCACATCGGTAGCCCTGCGGGTGGCGGATAATGAGCTGTTCGTAGGCGAAGAAAAAGGGTTTGAGCTGACCAGCTCCAACGCCCGGAACGTCCACGCCACCGGCGAATGGGTGCGGGGAACGGACTTCGACTACCGCCTCGTTGCCGAGGCCAGCGGGACGCTGCGGCTTCAGGTGCTGGCCAATCAACTCGGCCTGCACACGCTGGCCGTGCGGTTGCCGACGGAGCGCCCCGTGCTGCTGGCGGGCAATCAGCTCAGCTACCAATTGCCCGTGCTGCGGCAGGAGTTCAACGTCAAGGGCAGCCGCTTGCGCTTCCTCTCGCCCGATCAGCGCAGCGTGACGATGGACGAGAGCAGCCGCCGCCGGGGCGTGGAGCTCGTCCTCGACAACGGCCGCAGCTTCGAGCTGCACCGCACCTACCGACTGGAAGACCAGGAAGAAGCCGGTGGCGCGCTCATCGCGGAATTATTCACGCGCCAGTACCTGAGCAACGACCGGGTGCTGTGCTACCTGCGTCCCTACAACACCCACCGCCAGATCAGCGGCTATCTCTACATCAAGGAAAACGACGAGGCCCGTTACCTCACCAACCTCGATATCACGCCCCAAACCGTGATTCGTGCCGTGCAGGTGCTACACCGGGGCGGCGACTGGTCGTCCGCCCTCAGCGTGAGTCCGGGCGAAACCGTGGACGTGCGCCTCGAAGGGGAGGGCTTGCAAAAAGCCCGCTTTTCATTCGAGGATCTACCGATTATCCCCTCCGATTCATCGGTGCGCACCGATGCCCGGCTAGTGTACCGCGTGCGGGTGCCCGTGAATTTCGACAAACGCAAGAGCACGATTTACAACGCGGGCCAGCCCACCGGCTACGCCCTGAGCGTGAAGGAGTTT
>JAYWCH010000080.1:0-2010 GCA_043780755.1 Hymenobacter sp. | reverse complement strand
GTCGCGGTAAAGCGAAAAGATTTTGATGAGCAACTGAATTACAGCCAGTTGACGCCCCAGGCTACGCGCCGGCGGCAAACCAGGAAAGTCCCGTTGTTGAGAGATGCACCGTCCACCCACAGCAGTTCCTGGCCGGGCAGGCAACTATTTAAAATGCTATTCACCAGATTAAACAGAACTGCCCCCCATTGCTGATAAGCACAAACAATAGCACTGATATTTGCACTTTAGGTATTAAAACGGTAAACATATTTCTTTTATTAAAGTTATCGGCGGACAACAATCCCTTTTCCATCCTTTGATGTCCCATCCAATAAAATGAAAAAATTATATATTCTTTTCTCTATGATTGCAGCCGTGACCTTTACCGCCTGCAGCAAGCAAGACGCCGCCGCCCCAACCGAAATCACGACCAACCTGGTAGCCAGCGTCAATGGTCAGCAGCAGGTGCCCGCCAACAATTCCATGGCTACGGGTTCTTTCACCGGAACCTACACGAGCAGTACTCGCGTGCTCACCTACACGGTTACTTACCAGGGAATCACGCCGCAAAGTGCTCACATTCACAACTCAAGCGGGGCAGTGGCCATTCCCTTCGTCAATTTGGCCTCGCCCATCATGGGTTCGTTAACGCTCACCAATGATCAGGCAACGGACCTGCTCGGCAACGGTATGTACGTTAACATCCATTCCGCTGCCTTTCCCGCGGGAGAGATCCGGGGCAACATTCACAAGCAATAAGCTCAACCCCCAAGTACTCCGAGGGGAGCCCGGGCCTGCCGCCTCATTCATCCAATGCGGCTGTTTTAACCGAAATCATGATGAGCATGCGCCGGCCGGTAGGCCGGCGTTTTTTTTGCGCCTGGACCCACCTGAAAAAGGGTAGTCCGAGGGGGTCTGGTGAAGTAGTCGGCTCCGCCGGGCGGCCTTCGGGGAGAACTCCGGGCTGGTGCTGGTGCTGACACCCTTTGCCAGAAGTGAACCGCCGTAGCTGACAAATAATAAAATAGTCTTATGTTTGGAGATCGACTTCGATCCGTCCGTTATGGTAGCGGGCGCGTTGTCAGCACATTCCGAAGCGTTCATTTGCAAAAAGGGCCGGTTCTCACCCGGCCATCTTTCGTTTTCCCCTCCCTCTTCTCATGAGTTTCCTTGCCCGTCCCCTGCGGCTGCTCCTCCCGCTCCTGGCCGTGGCCAGTCTGCCGGGACGGGCCCAAAATCCCAGCGCGCTGATTCAGTTTTCGGCGCAGGGCCGCCTGCAATACGTGCCCGATGCCCGTGGCAATACGGTACCCGATTTCAGCGGCGTGGGCTACCGGAACGGCGAGGTGGCCATTCCCACGGTGCCCGTGGCAGTGACCATTGGGCCGGTGACGGGCGACAACCGGGCGCGTATTCAAGCGGCCATCGACCAGGTTTCGGCCCTGCCGCTGAATGCCAGCGGCTTTCGCGGGGTGGTGCTGCTCACGGCGGGCCTGTACGGGGTGAATGGCCCCCTGGTCGTGCGGGCCAGCGGGGTGGTCTTGCGCGGGCAGGGCGCGGGACCGACGGGTACTACTCTACTGGCGACCCTGCGCCAGCAGCACACGTTGGTGTCGTTCATGGGCACGGGCGCATCAGCAGTGCAAGGCAGCACGGGTAAGCTCATTACCAATCCGTATTTGCCCATCGGGGCGCGCACCTGCACGGTGGCCAGCGGCCACACCTTTGCGCAGGGCGACCTGGTGGTGCTGCGCCGGACGCCCAACCAGGCCTGGATTAATATGCTGGGCATGAACACGCTGCACGCCCAGGATTCGACCAGTGTGGACTGGACGCCCAGCAGCTACACCATCGATTTTAAGCGCAAAGTGACGGCTGTGAGCGGCAACGACATCACGCTCGATGCCCCCGTGGTGGACCCCATCGACCCGGCTTACGCTACCGGCACGCTGCTGAAATACACCTGGGCCGGTAGTCTTGAAAATGTGGGCATCGAAAACCTGCGGCTCGATTCCGAATACAGCAGCC
>JAYWCH010000079.1:0-1667 GCA_043780755.1 Hymenobacter sp. | reverse complement strand
TGTATTCGCTCTCAAAAGACCCTCCAACGCCAATGGTGACCTTAACGCAAATAAGTTACATGGGGTTATACCTATTACCAAAGAATACAGACTTTAACTTAGTTCATCGAGCGAAGCGCCGGCGGCGGGTCCGGCTCCAACCCTTGAAAAATTCAAAAAAACTGATTTTTTTCGCCTTGGGGGCAAAAAGCCCGACGCTTCGTGAGCCGGATGGCGCAGTACTATTCCGCAATAATTGATAACTTTGGTCTCCTCCTTTTGGTCGCCCCTTTCCCGGGGCGATTTTGTTTTGAGGAAAATACCATTGCATCTATGTCTACTCTGAAAAAAGCCAAGACCAGCAAAACCAAGGTTTCGGATGACCTGCTGAATGCCGGCAGCGGCAAGACCATCAAGCAGCTCAACGTCAACGATGACAAGCTGACCTCCATTACGGAGATGCGCCAGACCACCAATGGCCAGACCAGCCTGGCCATTGAGGACGAGCAGCGCCTGCGCAAAGCCTTCGTGGACAAGGACTGGAACGAGATCAAAATTGCCGATAGCTGGCAGATTTTCAAGGTGATGGCCGAGTTCGTGAGTGGCTTCGAGAAGATGTCCAAGATCGGTCCCTGCGTTAGCATCTTCGGCTCGGCCCGGACGAAGCCGGACAATCCGTATTATTTGCTGGCCGAGGAAATTGCCGCCAAGCTGGTGCGCCACGGCTACGGCGTGATTACGGGCGGCGGCCCGGGCATTATGGAAGCCGGCAACAAGGGCGCACGGGCCGAGGGCGGCAAGTCCGTGGGCCTCAACATCGAGCTGCCGTTCGAGCAAACCCACAACATCTACATCGACGCCGATAAGTGCATCAACTTCGACTATTTCTTTGTGCGCAAGGTGATGTTTGTGAAGTATGCGCAGGCCTTCGTGGGCATGCCCGGCGGCTTCGGCACCCTCGACGAGCTGTTCGAGGCCATGACCCTGATTCAGACCAAGAAAATCAGCCGCTTCCCCATCGTGCTGGTGGGCTCGGCGTACTGGACGGGCCTATTTGACTGGATCAAGGACGTGATGCTGCACCAGGAACACAACATCTCGGCCGAGGATCTGAACCTGGTCCACATCGTGGACGACGCCAGCGAGGCGGTGAAAATCATCGACGACTTCTACCACAAGTATTTGCTGTCGCCAAACTTTTAAAAACCTGGACGATAAGCAGTTCATCCGGTTTTTAGCTGGATTAAGCCCGTCATTCGCGGCGGATGAAAACTGTTTGTTCGGAAAGCCGCTTCTTCGGGAGCGGCTTTTTTGGGGTTAGCTTTCGCCTTTGCGGGCCGCTTCTTTATCGTTTAAAACATGCCTTCCTCAGCAGCTACAGGAACCGGGGAATTTGATTATCTGATCATTGGCGGCGGGGCGGCGGGCCTGAGTCTGGCGTATCACATTGCGCGGGAACCGCGTCTGGCCGATAAAAAAGTGCTCATCATCGAGCCGGAAGCCAAGGATCAGAACGACCGGACGTGGTCGTTCTGGGCCGATGAGCCAACTTTATTCGACAAAATCGCGGCGTACGAATGGCGGCAGATTGCTTTCCGCAGTCCGGATTTCGAGCGCGTAATTGACCTGGGAACGTACCGCTACCGCATGGTGCGCGGGCTGGATTACTACCATTTCGTGCGCCGGGC
>JAYWCH010000078.1:0-19292 GCA_043780755.1 Hymenobacter sp. | reverse complement strand
ACCCTGCGCTTCCACCACTTTCATCAGGCCGTCGGTGGCCGTTTTGGCGGCCTGCACGTTGGGCTGGTCGAAGGGATTGATGCCGAACACGGCGCTGGCTACGGCCGTCGCCACTTCCCAGCGGAAAAACTCCTGGCCCAGATCCAGCGCATCATTCATGAGAATGGTGATGACTGGGTGGCCAGCCTGCGCCAGCTCCTGCAACCGGGCCGTATTGGCCGGATCGGCCTGGCCGCGGTAACCCATGTAGACAAATACGCGGTCGGTGCCGTAGGTCGCCACGGCGGCGAGCGGCTCGCCGGCCACCGGCAGAATGCCCTTGCCTTCCTTGCCCGTACTCTCGGCGATGAGCTGCTCCAGCCACAGGCCAAGGTCGTTCAGCGCCTCGGGCACGACCAACGTGAGCTTGTCGCGGCCGTGTTGGGCGAGTACGCCCAGGGCCGCGCCCAGCTCCAGGCCGGGGTTGGTCGCCACCGGGCCGTAGGCGCCGCAGGCCCGCATCATGCGGATGGCGCGTTCCAGCAGCTCGCCAATGGGCAGGCCGTAGAGGGCGGCCGGTACCAGTCCGAAGTAGGAGAGGGCCGAAAAACGACCACCCACTTCACTGAAATTCAGGAAAATACGCCGGTAGCCCAGCGCCGTGGCCGAAGTCACGAACTGGGAGCCCGGATCGGTAATGGCCACGAAGTTCTCGCCGGCGCGCTCGCCTTTCAGCTCCTTGAGCTTGGCGTAGAAATAATCGCCGAAGGCTAGCGGCTCGGCCGTTGTGCCCGACTTGCTGGCCACCACGAACAGCGTGTCGGCCAGCGGCACCGACTCCTCAATCTGGCGCACCGTGCCGGGATCGGTCGTGTCGAGCACCGACAGTGGCAGGCCGTTTTCGCCCTGCGCAAAGGCGGCTTTGAAGACGATCGGGGCCATGGTACTACCGCCCATGCCCATGATAACGACGTGCTTAAAGCCCGCCGCTTTCACCTCGTGCACGAACTGCTCGATCTCGGGCACCGCGCCCACCATCGTCTCGGCCACCCGCAGCCAGCCCATAAAGCTGCTGATGCTCGCCTGGCCGGCAGCGTCCTGCACCCAAAGGGCGGGGTTTTTCTGCCAGAAGCCGGTGGTGAAATCCTGTTCGTTCAGCGCCTGAATCCGGGCGTCGACGGCGGGCTGATACTCGCCCAGCTGCTGGCTGGTCGCGACCACGCCTTCGGTCAGGGCCTGCTGGCGCTTCTTCTCAATCGACTCCATCAGCTTGCCGAAGGGCTCGTTGAATTTCTTGGCGCCGTCCACTTCCAGGTGGTTGGTGAGCTCTTCCAGGTTCAGGCCCAGCTCGGGCAGGCGGCGGAGTACTTCCTGCGCCCGGTCCACGCCTTGTTCGAGGCGGTTGGTAGGCTGGCCTTTGGCGCGGAAGATATCCAGCGTTTCCACTGGTACGGTGTTCACCGTTTTGGGGCCGATGAGGTTTTCGACGTACTTCAGGTCGTCGTAATTCGGGTTTTTATTGCCGGTGCTGGCCCAGAGCAGGCGCTGCGTTTCGGCGCCCTGCGCCCGGAGCTGCTCCCAGCGCAGGCCGGCAAAGATCTCTTTGTAAAGCTGATACGCCTGCTTGGCGCTGGCCAGGGCCACTTCGCCCACCAGCGACTGCGCCAGGGCGCCGCGCTCGCCGCCGTCAGCCGCGATTTTTTCCAGCAGCGGATCAATCAGCACATCAATGCGGCTGAGGAAGAAGCTGGCTACCGAGTCGATACGCGCAATGGCGAGGCCCGCCCGCGCCCGGTCTTCGAGGCCGGCCAGGTAGGCTTCGGCCACCAGCTGGTAGCGTTCGAGCCCGAAGATCAGCGTCACGTTCACGTTGATGCCTTCGGCGATGAGGCGGCGGATGGCGGGCAGCCCTTCCAGCGTGGCCGGCACTTTAATCATGACGTTGGGCCGGTTCACCGTCTGCCAGAAGCGGATACCTTCCTCGATGGTCCCCGCCGTGTCGTTCACCAGGGCCGGCGATACTTCCAGGCTCACGTAACCATCGCTGGCGTTATTGGCGCTGTCGTAGAGCGGGCGAAACAGGTCGCAGGCGTGCTGCACGTCGGCCACGGCCAGGGCGGTATAGATTTCGTCGGTCGTTTTTCCCTGCAGCGCCAGCGCCCGGATAGCCGAGTCGTAATCGTCGCTGCCGCCGATGGCTTTCTCAAAAATGGCCGGGTTCGACGTCACGCCGCGCAGGGCTTCGTCAGTAATGCGCCGCTGCAACTCCCCGTTAATCAGGATTTTGCGACGGATAAAATCAAGCCAGATGCTTTGATCGAATTGGCGGATGTCAACCAGTGGGTTCATATAAGGAGTAGTTTAGGAGCGCCAAAGGTCTGATAAGAACCGCGTTGTTTTGGTGGGCGGCCGATAAAATCCCGTGGTTGGCGGTAAAATACGATCAGAGATTGGGGCCTACGGGCTACGGCTGCACCACGCCCGGCCAGCCCTCTTTATCCCAGGTCAGTTTTTCAATCCGCAATTTGGAGTGGCCCTTATCGGCGGCATCGTAGCCGTGGAAGATGAGGTAGTCGGTGTTGTCGAAGGTCGCGACGGCGTTGTGGCCCACGCCGTACCAGTAGCTGTCGCCGGCCAGCACCAGCGTGCCGCCGCCCTGTTCCAGCGCCACCCCGGCGCGGTCGAGGTAGGGCCCCGTCACGTTTTGGGCGCGGCCGACCATCATTTTATACGTGCTCTGCGGCCCCCGGCAGCAGTAGTCGAACGAGGTGAACAGGTAGTAAAAACCGTCTTTTTTGAAGATGAACGGCCCTTCGATGGCGCCATCGCCGGGCAGCGAGTCGTTCAGCCGGGGGTCGCTGGGGCGGCGGGCCAGCGTGCGCCACTGCGCGGGTTGGGCGGGTGCGGTGAGGTCGGCCCGCAGCTTCACCAGCTTGATGCCGCCCCAGAATGAGCCGAAGGTGAGCCAGGGCGCGCCGGCCGCATCGCGGATCAGGTTGGGGTCGATGGCGTTCCACAAATCGCGCCCCGGCACCGACTCCAGGACCCGGCCGTGGTCCATCCATTTGAAATCGGGCGACGCCGGGTCCAGCGTTTTGTTCGTGGCCAGTCCGATGCACGAGGTGTTTTTGCCAAACGCCGAAACCGAATAAAACAGGCTGTACTGCCCATCGGCGAAGGAAATATCCGGCGCCCAGATGTGGCCTTTGAAGCTGGGTACGGCGGCCACCGCCCATGCCGGCGGCGCGGCAAACACGGCCGGCTCCGCCCGCCAGCGCTGGCGGTCGGGCGACGACCATACGGCAATCCCCGGCCCGGTGCAGAACAGGTAGTACCGGCCCTGCTGCCGGATCATCACCGGATCGTGGGCCGGCACGTCCCGCAGCAGGGTTTGCGCCCGCGCACTGAAACTGAATACCAGCAGGGCCAGCAGCAGAAGTTTATTCATGGTCATTGTATAAATGATTAAATTAACGATTGTGTAGGTTTAGATAATCATTTGCCTTCGTTAATCTACGGCCAAAGTTAAATAAATTCACAATCGTTTGTGTAGATTATTTGTAGCTTGCTCACACTTTCCGCCAAATGATCCATTTCCCCGGTTTCGGCCCGCCGCTGGTTTCAGGATCGCGCTGGTAAAGGGTGGATTAAGTCGGGTGAAAGGGCGTATTTGCGCGAAGTTTTCCGGCTGAAACAACCGTTATGCTTCGTGATATTCCGCAGGATGGGCGGATTGGTAGAGAAATAAGATCAACGTCTGCACGTTGTTTTAACGGCCCAAAGGGGTTCTGATGACTATCTTTTCTAGCCGGTTCACAGTAGATTTACGCCGCATTTCATACCTTTTTCCCTCTCAAAATGGCTCTACGCCGGACGTCGCCGAAACTGCCTGACCCGGCCGGAAGCGCCATTACCATGGCCGACCTGGCCCGGGAGCTGGGCGTGTCCATGACTACGATTTCGCGGGCCCTGAGCGATCACCATAGCATTGGCCCCGCCACGAAGCAGGCGGTGCTCAAGCTGGCCAAAAAGCTTAACTACCAACCCAATCACCTAGCAGCAGCGCTGCGTAAGGGCGAAAGCCGGCTGCTGGGCGTGATTGTGCCCTACATCGAAGGACGGTTCTTCGCCTCCGTGGTCCACGGCATCGAAACGGCGGCCAGCAAGGCGGGTTTCAGCGTGATCATCTGCCAATCGAATGAGGAAGTCGGACAGGAGCGCAAAAACCTGGAAACCCTGCTCAGCGCCCAGGTGGCGGGGATTCTAGTATCGATCTCGCGCACGACCAGTGATTTACGGCACTTCGAGAAAGTGAAAAAACACGGCGTGCCGCTGGTTTTTTTCGATCGCATTCTGGAGGGTAATCCCGTGAATGCCGTGCTGCTCGATGACCGCGAAGGGGGCTACCAGGCCACCCAGCACCTGCTGGCGCAGGGCTGCCGTCGGGTGGCGCACTTCGCCGGCATGCAGCACCTCAATATCTACAAAAATCGCCGCCAGGGTTATCTCGACGCCCTGCTGAGCTACGGCCTGCCGGTGGATGAGCGCCTGATTATAAACTGCGACATGACCCTGGAAGGCGGCCGGGCGTGCATGACTGAGCTGTTGCAACTGGCCGAGCCGCCCGACGCCGTGTTCTCGGCTGGCGACTCGGCCATTCTCGGGGCGCTGCAACTGGTGAAAAGTCGGGGAATCCGGGTGCCGGAGGATATAGCACTGGCCGGTTTCAGCAACGAGGCCCTCACGGCCATCACCGAACCTATGCTGACCTCCGTGGACCAGCGCTGCGAGGAAATGGGCCAGGCGGCCTTCCGGCTGTTTACGGAGCTGGTGGAGGCCAAAGGGACGGATTTTTCGCCCCGGCAGGTGGTGCTGCAGCCGCAGCTCTTCGTGCGGGCGTCGTCGCTGCACCAGCGCCCGGCCAGCGACTGAGGCGCCCGTCGGTGGTCGCGGCGCAACAACGATGCTACTTTTGTAGCTATGTCCGCTACGCCCAACCTGCCTACCATCGTTCTTTTGCACGGCTTTGCCGAAAGCCGCGAGGTGTGGACCGATTTCACTCGCACCTTTCCTGCTGGTTACCGGCTGCTGGCGCCCAACCTGCCCGGCCACGGCACTAATCTGGCCCCCGTGCCCGACTTTTCGATGGAGGCCCAGGCCCGCTACGTCATCGATTACCTGGATCAAAAAGGCTGTTCGGAGCCCGTGCTGTTGGTTTGTCACAGCATGGGCGGCTACGTAGCCCTGGCACTGGCCGAGCGCTGGCCCGAGCGCGTTGCTGGCCTGGCGCTCATCAATTCCACCGCCCTGGCCGATACGGACGAGAAGCGGCAGAACCGCGAGAAAAACAGCGGTTTCGTGGAGCGCCATGGGGTGGCCAAATTCATGGAGTCGTTCGTGCGCCCGCTCTTCGCGCCGCCCAATCGCGACCGGCTGACCGACGCCCGCGCCCTGCTGGAAGAAATTGGCAAGGCCACGCCCGAAACGACCATCATCGGCGCCCTGCGCGGCATGGGCGCCCGTCCCGAGCGCACGGCGGTGCTCCGCAACGCCCGCTTCCCCGTGTTGATGGTGGCCGGCAAGCACGACGTAGCCGTGCAGTTTGAGGAAGCCGTGCGCCAGGCCGCCCTGCCGGCCGAAGGCCACGCCTTGTTTCTGGAAAGCAGCGGCCACCTGGCCTACCTGGAGCAGGCCCCGGAAACGCGCCGGGCCGTGCTGGCGCTGGCCGAAGCCGTGTTCGGGAATTAGTGCCTATCCGAGTAGGCCGTCATGCAGAATGCTCTGCATGACGGACGCCTTTCTGCATGATCGTTTCGGATTCCCTATTCGGATAGCTTCTTGATAGTCGCTTGTCGCGTCGCCCGGATTTCTTTGGCGGCGGGCGGCCGAAAGCCGTTATTCTCACCCGGGATTAACCAATTGGCGCCCTTCGAACTTATCTTTGCGGGTTTTTGCCGCCACGCCAAAGTGGAGCTTATGCGCTGTACTCTTTGATTTATTTTTGATGAAAATTCTTATACTATTTACCGGTTTGATTTTGAGTCTGAGCGGGGGCCTGCGGGCTCAGCCAGTGGTCCCGCAAGTCCCCGGTACTTTGCCGGCCGAGCCGGGAGCGCCCGTTGCGGCCCCCGTTGCGGCGGTTCCGGCGATGCAGCACCACGGCAGCGTCTATTTCAGCTGGGGCTACAACCGGGACTGGTACTCCCGCAGCGATATCCGCTTCCAAAATACCAAAACCGATAATTACGACTTCACTTTCCTGCACGCCCACGCCAGCGATAAACCCGACTTTAAGGACTTCTGGCGGTTTAATTCCTGGACCATCCCGCAGTACGATATGACGGTGGGCTACATGTTCAACGACAAGAGCGACCTGGGCGTGGAGGTGAGCTGGAACCACCTCAAGTACGTGGTCGATGACAATCAGGTCATCCACGTCAAAGGCCAGATCCGGGGCCGGCAGATTGACAAAGACACCCTGGTGACGCCGGACTTTGTGCACCTGCAACATACTAACGGCAACAACTACCTGATGGTGAACCTGGTGAAGCACTACACCATCTGGGCTTGTCCGCACCTCAAGTTCAGCGGCATCGGCAAAGTGGGCGCCGGGCCGATGATTTCCTACACCATCTCCACCGTGCTCGGCAACCATTCGGAAGGCCCGTTTCACTACCACGGCATGGTGGTGGGCGGCAGCCTGGGCGTGAAGGCCGATATATTCCGCTATTTCTTCCTGCAAACCGATTTGCAGGGCGCCTTTGCCGACTATACAAATACCTTCCTGGGCGGCGACCACCAGGGCCGCGCCACCCACGTCTTCGGGTCCATGCAAGCCATCTGGGCGTTTGGATTCAACGTTCCGTTGTAAGGAACAGGGCCGGGCGATCAGTCTAAGATCCTGGAGAATAAATATTTATGCCAGTCATGCGCAGAATGCTCTGCAGGACCCGGCGGGGGTATGCGGAAGGTGTTCATTGCTGATTAATGAGCATAATGCGCTCTGCACGAGAACATAAGCTGCTCAGCTGCTTTTGAAGCCAAAGTCTCACACCAGGCCCTTCAGCCGCTCAAATCCAGTCCCCAGGATGGCCGTATCATCCGCGCCGAGCCAGTCTTTGAGGATGGCGGCGTAGATGCTGCGGAAGTCGACCTGATGGCGCAGGTCGCCCTGGTCGAGGTTGACGAGGTCGGGCGCGTCGTTGAGGACGCCTTTTTTCGGGAGCGCGCCGCCGAGCAGGAACACGTTGTTGGCGGTGCCGTGGTCGGTACCGTTGCTGGCGTTTTCGCCCACCCGGCGGCCGAATTCGGAGAACACCAGCACCAGCGTGTTTTCCCACTGGTTGTTTTTGCGCAGGTCGTCGGCCAGCGCGGCGAGGCCATCGCCGAGGTCGGTGAACAGGCGCTGCTGCTGCTCGTGCTGCCGCACGTGGGTATCAAAACCCGACAAAGCCAGGTAATACACCCGCGACTCGACCCCGGAATTGATCAGCTCCGCCGTGGTTTTCAGGTTCTTACCGAAGTCGGAATTGGGATAAGTCACGGCCGATTTATAGATCTTGGACTTGTCGTACAGGTAGTTGGCCGACGAAGCCGTTTCGGCCAGGGTCTTGTAGAGGTAATCGACCTGTTCTTGATGAGCGGGCGCGGTTTCCTGGCTCACCCGGCTCAGCAGGCGGTTTTGGGTGAGCTGGTGGAATTTTTCGGGATTCTTCAGGGCCAGGCCTTTACGCACGTTGCCCTTCAGGGCCAGGCTCAGGGTGTCGTCTACTTCCAGGGCGTTGTAGGGGCGCTGGCAGTCGGGGCAATTGGAGTCGAGGTAGCGGCCGAGCCAGCCGGTGCTCACCACCTGTTCGGCACCAGAGCCGGTCTGCCAGATATCCATCGAGCGGAAGTGCGAGCGGTCGGGGTTGGGGTAGCCCACCGAGTTGAGCACGGCCAGCTGGCCCTGGTCGTAGAGGCCCTTGAGACCCTTGAGCGCCGGGTGCAGGCCCAGGTCGCGCTCCAGGGTCAGAATCCCGTCGGTTTCCCGGATGCCGAGCGTGGGCCGGGCCTTGTAATAGAGGTCGTTTTTGTAGGGAATAACGGTGTTCAGGCCATCATTGCCCCCGCTGAGCTGCACCACGATGAGCCGCCGCGCGCCGGCCGCGTCGCCGAGCCGCGTCAGTCCCGGCCCCCGGTCGAGCGCGTGCAGAAACTTAGGCACCAGCAGCAAAGTACTGGCCAGGGCCGAATTACGAAGAAATTCACGACGGGAGGAAGCCATAAGCGTAAAAACAAGCGCGGGCCTGATTGAAATAAAAGACAGATACTGAATTGATTAAAATCTCCGGACCTCACGCTCACCCCAGCTGATATTCCGGCAGACTCAGCAGGCTCACTAGCGTCGCCCGCAGGGCGTCCGCCGGCGGTTTCTGCGCCGCCACCTGTTCCACCAGCCGCAGATTTTCGGGTCGGATGGGGGCTTGCAGCAGAAACTCACTCAGCTTTTCCGGTTGCCGGGCGGCCGGCGTGGCGCCGAGCAGCAGCTGCAGCGGCGCCAGGGGCAGCTGCGCGCCGACGCCCGGCCGCACGGTGCGCTCGGCCTTGGTGAGGTTGGGGGCAATGTCGTTTTCATCCTGCTTGAGGGCCACGGCGAACTCAGCATTTTTAAACAGAATAGCCGGCAGCTGCAGGCGTAGCAGCAGCGACGACGAATCGATCCAGTTGCGGCCACCGGGCCAGCCAGCCACGTTGGGCGGCATAAACAGCGTCTGGCCCAGCGCTTTCTGGTAGCCGAGCAGCGGCTTTTCATTGTCCACCTGCACGTTCAGCGTGCGGCGGATGCCCGCCAGCAGCTCCACCGGCGACTTAATGTGGGTGCCCACATTAACCGGCTCGTAAAACCAATCGGCCGAAAAAATCCGCTCCATCAAATCGGCAATGTCGTAGCCGCTACGACGGAAATCGGCCGCCAGCGGCTCGATGTGCGCCGGATCGGGCACGTCATTAACGAAGAAGCGATAGACTTTGGTAACCAGAAACGTGGCGGCGGCCGGCTGTTGCATGATGCGTTGCAGAACTTCCTCGCCCGTAAAATTATCGGTGCCGCCCAGGAAAGTCTTGGCCCCGGCATCGTGCTGCCGCTCCCGGAATTTGAAGTTGCCCTGGTAGTCGTAGCCCCAGCCGGTGAAGGCGCGGGCGGCTTCCTTCACGTCCAGCTCGGAGTAGTTGCCCCGGCCCAGGGTGAAGAGCTCCATGACTTCGCGGGCGAAGTTCTCGTTGGGCTGCTCCTTGCGATTTTGCTGGTTGTTAAGGAACTGCAGCATGGCCGGCTCCTGGCTCACGGCCAGCAGCAGGTCCGGGAACTTGCCCAGGGCGTAGCGTCGGGTGGTGTTGTGCAGGCTCAGCGCGGCGTCGGGCTGGCGCACGCGGCAAGCAAAGTGGCCGTGCCAGAATAGCGTCATTTTCTCGCGCAGCTGGGCCGGGGAGTCCGCCATGCGGTCCATCCAGGCCGTGCTCATGTTGTTGAACGCGTCGCGGATGCCGGCATTCTGCATTTTGCGCTGCTCGGGCGTGAGGTCGGCGCGTCGCAGGCGCGGCACCCTCGCCGCCACTCCGCCGCCCCGAATCAACGAGCGCGGCCGCAGGGCTGCCACGGGCGCGACTACCGTGCCGGTTGGTGCGGGCTGGTCGGGCGCGGCCGTGGAGCTGTTCGGCACCGGGTTGTTTTTGGTAGAGGCCGGGTCGGTCATCACCAGGCCCTGGGGGTCGGCGTAGTTTAGCTCGGGGCCGGTGAGAGGCTCGAATTTTTCCGAATCGCGCAGCAGCTGGCGCAGGGCTTTGCGCGGTGAGAGGCCGGCGGCTACGTCCTGCGGCCGGGGACCAAAACCGGCCCGCCAGTAAAGATGCTGAAGTTGCAGGGTGCTGTTCATGCCTCTTCAGATGCGCCACCCGCGCCGGGGTTTAATGGCCGGATTAGCTATCCTCTTCCTCCCGAACGGCTGGTACTGTAGAGACGCGACCCTGCGCGTCTCAGCGTTAACGGGCACCCGGACGGTGCGGACGCGAGACGCGAAGGGTCGCGTTTCTACACCCGTCGGTCGATTAACGGCAGTTGTACGCAGGCAGCTACTGAAGCTGCTTTAGCCGCTGCCGTTGTCGGATTATCAGGCAGTTTGGGGCGTGATAGCAATGATCGGCGCCGCTCCCCGGCGTGCCCGGCTCAGAACCGGGCGCCCAGCACCACGGTCTTTTTGTATTCGTGCTGCTCGCCGCTGCCGGCCCGGAATAATTCGATCAGCAAAATATAGTAGCCTACGGCGGCTTTGCGGCCCTGGTCGTCGAGGCCGTCCCATTGCACGAAGCCGGTGGTGGGCAGCGTTTCATTGCGAATCAGCCGGCGCGTGCGGCGACCCAGGGCGTCGAATACGGTGATCGTGGCCGCGTAGCCGGGTTGGTCGAGGTGGTAGTTGAGGGTGGTGAAATCCTGCTGGCCGTCGTCGTCGGGCGTGAAAACTTCGGGTTCCACGGTCAGCTCCTGGTTGCCGCCGGGCGCGTCCTGGGCCTGCGAGTTGGGCCGGCCGGGCGTGGCGTAGCCCACCGTCCCGGCCGCCGAATGGAAGTTGCTGCCCACGCTCGGCCCCGCCGCCCGGATGCGCTCCAGCGACACGCCTTCCTGGGTGCTCAGTAGGCTCATATGTAGGTTTTTATCGTACGCGAATCGATCAATTTCCTGGCCTTTATCATCCAGCAATACTGCCGTGCCGCTATCGGCAAACGTGGGAATGCTATTGGTTTGCACCAGATTGGCGGCCTCGCTGCTGGTTGGGTACTGCGTCTGGAGCAGGCTGCTGTTGGCGCTGAAGGCCAGCAGCTGACCGGGCGCCAGCCCCAGCGGCCCACCGCTGAGCGCGGCGGCATCGCGGCTGCCATCCGGCTTGAGGCTGGCAATTTGCCAGCCCTGCAGGTCGATGAATCTGGCGCTGCGATTCAGGATTTCCACGAACCGTCCGGCCCCCACGCGGGGATTAAACAGCAGCTCATTCACGACCACATCCCCGCTCCCTGCCGGTTCGGGCCGGGCGAAGGTGGCCGACTGCAACGGCCCGCTCACGTTGCCCACGCAGTCGGTGGCCAGCTGCACGGCGAGCGTGGTGGCCTGGCTGGCCGGCAGGGACGTGCTCAGCGTGAGATCGACCTGGCGGAAGTCGGGCGCGACGGGTGCGGCGCGTACCAGCGCCGGCGCGCCCGCGCTCAGCGAGTAGCGACTGAGCCCGGCGGCGGCAGCACTGTCCAGCTTTTCGGAGAAATAAGCCCGTATTGAGGTCGCGGAAAGCACCGCCACGCGCAGGAGGGTGGGGGCGGTGGCGTCGGGGTGGGGGGCGCGGGCGGCGTTGGGCTGGCCGGGCGTGCCGCCGCGGGGGTCGGGGCTGGCGGTCCAGTTATCGGCCCCGGCGCAGTAGTTGTCGGGGTCGCGCATTTCCAGGCTCCAGCCGCCGTCCTGCTTGCGCGGGTCGCCGTACCAGGTGTCGGCATAAGTCACTTCGAATAAGGTCCGGCCGTCGCGCCCGCGCAGCAGAAGCTGGTCGCCGCTATTGCTGAGCGCCGGGAAGTTGCTGAGGCCAAATACTTTCACCCCGGGTGCGGCAAACTGCCCCGCCCGCGTGCTGGCGCATACCACGGCGTACTGGCCGGGCCGCAGCCGGGCGGTATCGGCAAAAAGGGCGGCCGGGCCACCGGGCTTGCTCAGGCGCAAGCCGCGTAGGCTGAGGGTTTTGGTGGCGCTGCGGTTATAAATCTCTAGGTACTCCGACGGCGGCAGGCCCACCACCGGCGTTTCGTCGGCCAGGATCTCGCTGATAATCAGCTCGCCCACCTGTGGCGCGGCCGGCGGGCCGGCAAAAGTGATCGGCTGCGGTCTGGCCGCGACGTTGCCATAAATATCAGCCACGTCGCGAACTTCGAGGCGATTCTGAGCGCCAAAATCGGTGTCGAACGTTAGGCGCACCACGGCCGGGTTGGCCGGCGAAACCTGCGCTGAGCCGGGCATTATACCATTCTGCAAGCGGTAGTTGGCCGTGGCGCCGGCGCTGGCGGGCGCCACGGCTTCGTTGAAAACGAGATCGAGCCGGCGCGAATCCACCGGATTGGCGCCGATGAGCAGCGGCGCGGTGGCGTCGGTCACGGTGAAATCGTCGAAGTAGAAATTGCGGGCATTGGCCGAAGAATAGCGGAGCACAACGCCCACGGCCACGCTGCGCTGGTGGATGGCGTCGGTGGGCGAGGCGGGCTCGGCGGTGAAGCTGCGGCCGCCGGTGAGGTCTCGCTCCAGGGTCCAACGGTTGGCGCTGGTGCGGGTCACGCGCACGCGGACCAGGTTATTGGTGGCGCTGGTCAGGGTGCCGTTGGCGCCGTCGATGATTGCTACGGCGGCGCGGGCCGAGTCCTGGCGGAAGAGGCTGATTTCGTCGCTGGTGCCGCCCAGCCGGACGAAATAGCCCGCGTTGCCGGGGCTTTTCAGATCAGATTGCGTGGCTATTAGCCAAACGTCGGCGAGGTTGGTGGCGCTGGTGGCCAGGCGCAGATTGGCCCAGAATTCCCACACCGTGCCGATGCTGGCCTGACAGGGCGTCCGCAGTTGCCGGATGGTGCCGGTCAGGGCCGGGCCGTTGCTGTGCAGCTGCTGGGCCGCGACCTGAAAATCGGCCTCGTCGCCGGTCCAGGTGGGGTTGGTGGTGAAATTGCCGTCGGCGAAGTCCTCGCGCAGCTGGGCCCGGACGAGCCCGGGTAGTAATAAGAGCAACAGTAGTAAGTGTTTCAACCGGGTAGTGCTGAAAGAAGTGGGCGCAGCAAAATGCTAAACCTGGCGTCCAAGTAACCTATTTCTGGCGACATTTGCGATCCTGCCCCGTTGGCGGCGGGGGAATTTTACTATTTCGGCTTTATTTATGAAACTTGCCATTGTGGGCGCCACCGGTTTGGTGGGCACCGAAGTCCTGAAAGTGCTGGCCGAGCGCCAGTTTCCGATTACCGAGTTACTGCCCGTCGCCTCCGCCAAATCGGTGGGGCAGCTGGTGGAGTATCAGGGTAAAAAATACCCCGTCGTGAGCATGGACGACGCCATCGCGGCCCGGCCCGACATCGCCATTTTCTCGGCCGGCGGCTCGGTGAGCCTGGAGCACGCCCCGCGCTTCGCCGCCGTGGGCACCACCGTCATCGACAACTCCTCGGCCTGGCGCATGGACCCCACCAAGAAGCTCATCGTGCCTGAGCTGAACGCCGACACGCTCACTCCTGAGGATAAAATTATTGCCAATCCCAACTGCTCCACCATTCAGATGGTGGTGGCCCTGAATGAGTTGCACAAAGCTTATCAGGTGCGCCGCATCGTGGTGAGCACCTACCAGAGCGTGACCGGCACTGGCAAAAAAGCCGTGGACCAGCTCCTCGAAGAGCGCGCCGGCCAGCCCGCGCGCAACCCCGCCTACCCGCACCCCATCGACCTCAACGTGCTGCCCCACATCGACGTTTTCGAGCCCAACGGCTACACCAAGGAGGAGCTGAAGATGGTGAACGAAACCAAAAAAATCATGGGCGATGACCGCATTCAGGTGACCGCCACCTGCGTGCGCATTCCGGTGATGGGCGGCCACTCCGAAGCGCTGAACGTGGAGTTTGAGCAGGAATTCGACCTGGCCGAAGTCCGCGCCATCCTCGCCCGCACCGCCGGCGTGGAGGTCGTCGACGACCCGGCCCGCAACCGCTATCCCATGCCCAAAGACAGCCACGGCAAAGACGCCGTGCTGGTCGGCCGCCTGCGCCGCGACGAAACTCAGCCCCGCACCCTCAACCTCTGGGTCGTGGCCGACAACCTGCGCAAAGGCGCCGCCACCAACGCCGTCCAGATTGCCGAGGAAGTAACGCGCCGGGGCCTGCTGGCGTAAAGCCGCGATCTGACCAAAAAAACCGGTCACCCGGAGATTGAAGCGTCCTTTCAATCTCCGGGTGACCGGTTTTTTTGGTAAACGACCGGCGGGTAAATTGCGGGCCAATTGTGTTATTGCTGACTATTTATTGACTCTACCAATATGTCAAGTATTTTCCGGAAGCTGAGTACAGCCATTCTGCTGGCCAATCCCGCCGTAGTTCACGCCCAGCAGCCCGCGTCCGCGGAGCAGGTTTACGTTGTGGTCGATGAGATGCCCCGCTTCAAAAGCGACGATCTGGGTACGAAGACGCTCATTACCTATCTCACGGGTAACACCCGCTATCCCGTTGAAGCACTGATTGACAAGGCGACGGGTCGTGTTTTTGTCAGCTTTGTCGTGAATCAAGAAGGCCAGGTGGAGCAGGCCAAAGTGGTGAAAAAAGTACACCGGGCGCTGGATAAGGAGGCGCTGCGGGTAGTGAGCGAGATGCCGCGCTGGGAAAAGCCCGGCCGGCAGTTGGGGCAGGCCGTCAGTGTGGCGCTCACGGTGCCCATCATTTTTAATATGCGAGACGCTACCCCAACCGAAGCCCGGGCCCTGATCGCCGGGCGGAGCCAAGCGGTAGCCACGGCGCAAAAACAGCTAACTACGGCGCAGGAGCAGCTAACCCTGGATGCCGCCGCGAGCCAGGCCACGAGTCCAGTCTTCACGGCCGACCCGTTGGGGGTCCTGAACTACATCAGCCGCCAGCTCCAATATCCGCTGGATGCGCGGCGGGCGGGCAAAAAGGGCCAAGTACTTGTTTCGTTCGTCGTGACGGCCGAAGGCAACGTGGCCGAGGTCCGGGTTACCAAGGGGGTCTTTCCCTCGCTCGATGCCGAAGCCCTGCGCGTAATCGGGAGTCTGCCCCGTTGGCAGCCCGCTACCCGCGGGGGCCAGCCCGTGGCCACACCTTTTACGGAAGTCCCGGTAAATTTTCAGTTCTAGTAAATTACTGTTCATCAGCCCGCTATGAACGCCGTCCCAAGCCTGTTCGCCGTTTGGTTGCGCCGGGTACGCGTCCGGTTGGCGCTGCTGCTACTCAGCTCCTTTACGGCGCCGGGGCAGGGCGTGCTGCGCGGGCGGGTGCGCGATGCCGAAACTCATCAGGCTATTCCCAATGCGCAGGTGGGCGTGGCGGCCAACCGCCTGGGTACCAGTACGAATGAGGACGGAGATTTTACCCTGAATATTCCCCCGGAGTACCAGCGGGAAATGTTGGAAGTAGCCTTGCTGGGCTATCGCAAGTTCACGCGCTCCGTGCCGCTGCTGCCGGGGCCGGTCCTGCTCATTGAGCTGCAAATCAGCCCCGCCGCGCTGGGCGAAGTGCGCGTGACGGGCTCGGTGCTGGGCCTGGTGCGCGAGGCCGTGGCCCGGATTCCGCGCAATTACCCGGCCCGGCCCACCCGCCTGACGGGCTTCTACCGCGAATCGGACAATGACCCCGCCGGCGCCCCCCGCTACCTGGTGGAAGGGGTGTTGCGGATTTTCAAAATCCCGTATCGGCAGCGGGCGCGCGATGGCGTGGTCCAGATTGAGCAGGCGCGCCAGGTGGATTTACGGCCGGCCCCGGCCGAGCGGACGGACTGGGCGGGCGGACCGTTTATCGCCCACCGGGCCGATTTTGTCCATGCCCGCGCGCAGTTCATTGATCCGGCCCACTTCCGTGACTACGACTACCGCCTGGCCCCCGGTAGTGCTTACCAGGACCGGCCGGTCTACGTCGTCACCTTCGCGCCCCGGCCCGGCAACCGCCGCGCCGAATTTCAGGGCCGGCTCTATATTGATCAGGCCAGCTACGCTTTTGTGGGGGCTGAGTGGCACTACACGGCCGTGGGGCTGCACAGATCGTGGCCGGCCGGTCCTGCCGCCGCTGATTCCCGCCAGCTGCGCGTGAGCTACCAGCCCTACGCCGGGCGCTGGCAGCTGCAAAGCGTGTGGTGGCAAACCCGGTACCGCCCGCTCGCGGGCCCGCCCCTGCATTATTTCGGCGAGTTCCTGACCACGGCCATCGACACTGCCCAAACGCCCCAACCGGGCTACCGGGAGCGGGCGCAGTACCACGACACTTTCCTGGCCAATACCGGCCGCTACGACTCCACTTTCTGGCAAAGCCGCACCACGCTGCTGCCATCGGCCAGCCTGCGGCGCGCCCTGCTCGACCCGGCGCGTCAGCAGCGGGCGGATTCTTTATTTGTCGGGCAAGCTGCTGCGCCGTCGGCGGTAGGCGGTCCCGGCGCGGTGGTGGGCGCTTCGCCGGTGCGCTCGCCGCTGGGGCTGCTGGGCCGCATTCGGTACGGGGCGGTCGGGGGCGCGTGGCCGCTGATGGTGCCGGGGGCGGGTCTGGCGGTGGATTTTGTCCCGGCAGGCTCCGGGTGGCGGGCGACGGGCACTGCCGACGTGATGGCCCAGCGGCTAACCGGCTGGTGGAGCGGTGAATACCTGTTTGATCTCACGCCCGAGCTGGCCGTACGCCTGGCCACGCGCAGCGTTTTCCGCCAGTTCACCGGCGCGGGCTGGGACGCGGGGCTGAGCTACCAGCGTAACCTGAACCCGCGTCGGCGTCCGCTTTTTGGGCGCGTTGGGCTGGCTTACACCCGGCAGACCGTTGCCCGGCGGCTGGGAAGTTTTCCCAACGGGGCGGGCGGCGTGCGCGTAGCCGGCACTTCCCTGCGTGCCGCCGAGCTGGGGCTGGAATTGCAAACAGTGAGTGAGGCGATTCAGCCCACCCTGGGTCTGGGCCTGGAAATCAGCCATAAAATAGAATTGGTGGCCGATTTGGGCTACCTGCTGCCGCTGCGCACCCGCACCCAATTGCGGGTGAGCGAGGCCAGCGGATTCTTCCTCACCCGCCGGAGCGCCACCGTCGATTTACCCACGGCCGACGTAAGCCTGCGCGTGAATGAGCACCCCACCACCGCCGCGCCCTGGTCGCTGAATCCCTGGCTGCTCAGCTTCGGGCTGCTCTACCGTTTCCGCTGATGAACGAGCATTACCCCCGGCTTTCGGCCGAATTTTTCCAGCGCCCCGACGTGCTGCGCATTGCCCATGAATTAATCGGCAAGCATTTGTACACCTACATCGGCGGGGTTCTCACGGCCGGCCGCATCGTGGAAACGGAAGCCTACCGGCACGAAGGCGACAACTCGCTGACCCTGCACTTGCAGCGCAAGCGGCATCAGGCCAAGGGTTTATACCAGTCTGGCGGGCATGCCTACATCTACAGCGTGTACAACCGCTACGCGCTTTTCAACATCACTACGCACGACGCGGCGCATCCCGATGCCGTCCTGATCCGGGCCGTGCAGCCGACTATCGGCTTGGCCGAAATGCTCCTTCGGCGCGGGCTGGCGGCCCCGGGGCGCACCCTCACGGCCGGGCCGGGCGTGCTGAGTCAGGCCCTGGGCATCACGCCCGTGCTCACTGGCCAGGTCGTGACCGGCGACGGGCTTTGGTTTGAAGACCACGGCGAAGTAATCCTGGCAGCGGATATTATGGCCAGCGCCCGGGTGGGCCTGGCCTACGCCGGCGCCGAGGCCGCCGGCTTGCCGTGGCGCTTCCGCGAGCGCGGCAGCCCGTGGACCAGCCCGGCGAAATAATTGATAAGTAATTGATAATGAAGTTTATTATAAAATCAAGATCGGTCATGCAGAGCGTAGCGCAGCATCTCGCGTGGATGACTAACTCTGTCGTTGTTGATTACGGGTCCACGTGAGATGCTTCGCTACGCTCTGCATGACGGACGTGATTTCAAATTAAAGCCCTAGACCGCTTCATCGTAATGGTTGGCGTGAAGAATCTCCAGCAGCCGCTCGGGGCGGGCCACTGGCGCATAGCCGAACTGCTGGTACAGGCCGTGGGCGTCCCAGGTGCCCAGCATGTAGCGGCGCAGGTGTTGCAGGTCGGGGTGCGCTAAAATCTTACTCATCAACCACTTGGATAGGCCATTGCCCCGAAATTCAGCCAACACAAACACGTCGCAGAGCCAGGCAAAGGTCGTGTAATCGCTGATGATGCGGGCAAAGCCGATCAGCCGGCCCTCGGGGGCGTAGAGGCCGAAATTGAGCGAGTTGGTGATGGCCCGCTCCACGGTGGCGCGGGGAATATGCCGTGCCCAGTACGATTCTTCGCTCAGCCAGCGGTGAATGGCGGTGACGTCGAGCCGGGCCGGGTCAGTGCTCAGGACGTAGCCGGCGGGGTGGGTTTCGGTCAGGAGAGTGGTCATAGGCGGGAGCGGGGTGGGGTGAGCCGGCAAGCTACAAAAGCCGCCCGTTCATCGGCCGGCCGCCGTCTTAGTCCAGATGGTGGCGCTCGTCTTTCACGGCGTTTTGCAGGTTCCACTCCACTTCGTGGCGGAAGGGGTGGCGGCGCACGGGGCAGGCAGCCATGTGGCAGAGCGAGCAGGCGGCGAAAGTGCAGGGATCGGCGTGCACGAACATCTCCACTTCCACGGCAAACCGCTCCCGGATGAGCCCTTCAATGTCATGAAGCTGGGTATGAACCTCCTCCAGGGTGAAGTAATAGGGCATCTGCATGTGGCAGTCGATGTGTAGATTAGCCCCGTAGCGCTGCACGCGTAGGTTGTGCACGTCAATCCAGGGCGGGCGGCGCTGGTTCTGCAGTTCGGCAATCACTTCGGCCACCACGGCGGTGTCGGTTTCGTCCATCAGGCCCGACACGGCCCGGCGCAGCATGCGGCCCCCATTCACCAGGATGAAGCCGCCCAGCAGCAGCGCCGCGCCGCTGTCGAACCGCACGATGCTGGTGGCTTGCACCAGCAGCAGCGCCCCCGACGATACGATGGACGTGACGGCATCAATGTACAGGTGTTGGCCGTCGCCCACCAGCGCCACTGACTTCAGCCGCTGGCCGTTGCGCACCAGCAGCAGGCCCACGGCCAGGTTCACCACAGCGGTGCTGGCCAGCAGCAGCACGCCCCAGTCGGGCTTGGCCACAGGCTGCGGGTGCAGCAGGTGCCGCGAGGCACTGTAGAGAATGAAAGCCCCGGCCATGAAAATCAGGCCGCCCTCAAAACCCAGCGACAGGTTCTCGATTTTGCCGTGGCCATAGGGGTGGTTTTCGTCCTTGGGCAGGCTGGCCAGGTAGAGGCTGTAGAGCGCGAAGCCGCTGGTAAATACGTTGATAATGCTCTCCAGCGCGTCGGTGAGCACGGCCTGCGACCGGGTGAGGTAGTAGGCGTAGAACTTGGTGGCCACCAGTCCGATACTCACCACGAGGGAAAGCAGGCCGAGGCGATTTTTGATTTTTGTAGGCGTCATGAAGCAGCGGTTGCGGCTGCAAAGGTCGGGCACGAATGCCCCGTGGCCCGCTGGCCGCAAACCGGCCGCCAGCCAGTGCGGAGGC
>JAYWCH010000077.1:0-11170 GCA_043780755.1 Hymenobacter sp. | reverse complement strand
GTGCCGGGCGCCGCCCGCTGGCTTGCCGAATCCAACCCTACCGACGATGGTGCTTCCTCGTCTTGCTTTTGGATTTGGAAGCGGTTGCCTTTTTAGGATGAGTGGCTTTGTGATGCGCCGCGCTCTTTTTGGAGGTGCTGCGGTGGGTGCTGTGCCTGGCGTGGATCGTTTTGCTGTGCTTGCTCTTGTGCGATTTGGCGTGCGCGGCGGATTTGTGGCTTGTTTTTTTGGAGCTTTTGGAGCTTTTGGAGCTTGCTTTCGACCGGCTGTGGCGGGCGCTGGACCGGGCCTTGTGGCTGCGGCTGCTGCGCGTGGAATGGTGGCGGGCGGCGCGTCGGGCTTCGGCGCGGCTTTCGGCGCGGGCCTCGGCGCGTGCTTCTTCGCGGCGGGCGGCGCGGCGGGCGGCCATGCGATCGGTGTGGCGGGCCTCGTAGCTGCGGGTGGTGTGGGCCGGCGCGAGCGCTTCCGAACGCGCTTCTTCGGACGATTCGGTGTTGTGAGCCGTGGCGTCTGATTCCGGGGCGGCAGTATTTTCCTCAACGTTGGCTTTGGGGGCTTCGGCCGCCATCTTTTTCCGGCGCACGGGCATGAGAAAATCCCGCTCGGCCCGTTCGCGCAAACTCAGGTTTTCTTCGCCGGGCAGCTTGGTAACCGGGGTTTTTTTCTCGGTTTGAGCCTGCGCCCCCCCCCAGGTAAGCAGCAGTAAAAAGAGGACAAACAGGTGCTTCATAGCGGATTAAAGTAAAATCAACGGAAGACAAAAATACACCCTGCCCCGGATAAATGCAAGACTAAGATAGGGTTGAACGCTCAGAAGGTTGTTTGCGCCACCCAGGGCCCTATTTTTCTTTCCCCCCGACTACGGCGCTACCCGCAGCCGGACGCCCGCCGAATGGGCGCCGAACTCGGGCGCGTACAAACATTGCACCTCGCTCAGCCCCCCGGAAAAATCACCGGCCTGAGCCGCCCGCAGCCGGTACTCAAACACGTGCGTACCGCGCGGTATCGTACTCATAAAAAAGTTAGTAGCCGCATCGCGCGGCGACTCGTAGTACCCCAGTCCGTTCTGGTAGCGGTAGCCGCTGGTTTGGGAAATTGGCTCCAGGCCGGCGGCGCGCTGATCCTTGAGGTGCACATATTCCAGGGCGCGGTCGGTGCGCAGCACCAGGCGCACCACCAGCGCGTCGCCCACCCGGAGCGGCGTGGCCGGGCCGATTTTTTCCAGCCCCGGCCCGCCCGTCGTGCGGGTTTCGCGGTAGAGCTGCCGCTCCAGGCTCAGGGGCGTGGCGGCGGGCGTCACCAGGTCAATATCCTCAAAATACTGCCAGTAGAGCGCCCCCCAGGCCACGCCCGCATCGGCCTTGGTGATGCTCACGCGGCCCAGCGCGGGGGTGACGGCGGCGGCGGGCCAACTGGTTTTGAGGTAGCCGGTGCCCGCCTGCGCCGCTTCGGGCCGGATGGCCTGGCCCCCGACGCTGATTTGCAGCGGCGCGACGGGAGTCAGCCAGTCGGAGCCGCGCAGCAGCAGGGCGTAGCAGGCGTCGGCGGTGGCGCGGGTGCTGGCCCAGTGGTGGGTTTGCTTCTGCCGGAGCAGCCAAAGCTTCATCTCATCCACTGCTTTTTGATCGTGCTGAATTTCCTCGAAAGCCTCGATGAGCGTGGCCTGGGTTTCGGTGGGGGCTTCGGACCAGTAGTAGCCGCCGCGCACTTCTTTCCAGTACATGCCCAATTCGGGGGAGTGGAGCGCATTTTCGCTCAGGCCGCGCAGGATATCCCGGACGGCCGGATCGGCGGGGCGCTCGCGGAACAGAGCCAGGGCCACCTGCGCCTGCAAATAGCGCGTTTGGGCGGGCCAGTAGCGGGCGGCCTGCTCACGGTAGTAGGCGAAGGCGGGCCGGGCGGCCGGCGGGCCGGCAGTCGGGGGCAATTGCGGCCAGAAGCTGCGGGCGTACAGGGCCTGAATCTGGAGCTCGTTCAGGTGATCAGCGGCCAGCTTCCCGTCTTTCTGGCGGCGCAGGGCGGCGTAGTCGCGGGCCAGGGCATTATCGAGAAAGCCCAGGGCCGCCGTCAGCATCTGCCGGCCCACCGGGTCGGTACCCGCATCGAACGCGCCGAGCTTGCGCAGCTTCCCAAAGCCGGCCACAATGAGCTGGGTGAGGTAGCGGTCGTCGGGCATTTTGTCGAACCACGGGAAGGCGCCGCCGGGGAGCTGCATTTTCTGCAGCTTGAGCAGGGCGCGGCTGGTTTCGCTCCGCAGCCGGGTTTCGTCGAACAGCTCGGTGAGGCGGGCCAGGCGCTCGGTTTCGCCCTGGGCGTCGCGCACCCAGGGCGTTTCCTGAAGCAGCAGGTTTTTCAGCTCCTGATTCTGGTTCAGCTTGCTGCTGAGGGCCATTTTCTGGGCAGTGGTGCCGCTCCGGGCCTGGCGCGTCCACTCGGCCAGAATGGTTTTGAAGCGCGGGTTGGACCGCAGAATCTGGGCGGCGATGAGGTTGGCGTAGAGGCGGCTGAAGACCTGCTCGGAGCACTCGTAGGGATATTCGAGCAAGTAAGGCAGGCTTTGCACGGCGTACCAGGCGGGGTTGGCAGTCATTTCCAGCGTCAGGCCGTAGTTGCGGCGGGTGGGACTGCCGGGGCCGGTCAGCTTGGTGAGCTCGAAGGCGCGGGTGCCGGGGCCGACGATGGCCAACGGCAGGCTTTCGGTGAGCAGAATCCGGTTGGGCAGCACGGGCAGGGTATTTTCCTCGCCGTCGGAGAAAGTCGCGCCCGATGACCGGCGCCGGGCTTTCTTCCCCGGCTCATCGCCCCCACTCCCCACCTGCGCCACCACCCGATACGTGACGGCAACCGGCGCAAAATCCCGGGGCAGGCTGATTTCCCAGCCCAGCGCGGCGCTCTGGTGGGCGCCGGCCGCGACGGCCTGCGCCGCTTTGCCGCGCACGAGCTGGCTGGTCAGATCCTGCCCGGTGGCGGCGTCGAGCAGAAAAAGCTGGGCCGTGCCGCTGGTGGCGTGATCGGTCAGATTCGAGAATTTGGCCGGGAAGGTGAACGTGTCGCCCTGCCGCAGAAAGCGCGGCGCATTGGGCGTAAGCTGGATTTCCTTTTGGGTGACGAGCTGCCGGGCGAGCTGGCCGCTACGCAGGTTTTTGTCGTGGGCCAGGGCCAGAAGCTGCCAGCGCGTGACGGCCTCCGGCATCTGGAATTCGAATACGATGTCGCCGTTTTTGTCGGTGTGCAGGGCCGGCTGCCAGAAGGCCGTTTCGCGGAAATCGGTGCGCGTGGGCACGGCGGCGAGGTCGGGGCCGGCGGGCGGGATAGTGCTTACGCCGCCCGTAAGATCAGCCTGCTGCGCCGCGCTATAACTTGCTTTTTCATTTAATAGCTCATTCCCTGTACTGACACCTCGGATCCTGACCGACCTTCCATCACTGGGCATGGCACCCCGAATTTGTACCCCCGCTGCTTTTGCCTGCAAAGTATGTGGCCCATACGCGCCGGCATACTGAGTATTGAGAATGGGATATTCGATAGCGGGTGGGAAATCAGTTGACGGGTTGGGTTCCGCAAATGGCTGCGAGCTCAACTTCCTGAAATCCCCAGCCCAGCCAAACTGCGACGGAAGGTATTCCGCGCCAAATTCCAACCTCCTAAAACCGTGCGGCCGGAAAATATCCAGGCTCTGGTCGTAGAGCGTGGCCAGCAGCTCAGCATCGGCCGCCAGGCCATTGGCCTGGTGGATGGTCACGCGCCAGGTTTCGCGCTGGCCGGGCTGGAGCTTGTCGCGGAAGGTGGCGATGGCCAGCCGCAGCGGCGCTGGCTTTTCCGCTACCTGCACCGTAGCATCGTGGCGGTACAGCTGGTTGTCGCGCACCTGCGTGGTGTGGATGTAGAGCGGGCCGGCGGCGGTGGCCGGGCCGCTTTCTACGGTCAGGCGGCGCTGCTCGCCGGCGTTCAGCGTCAGCCATTCCTGACGCAGCAGCTGGCCGGCGCGCTCCACTTCCAGCAGGATATTGGCCCCCGCTTCGTGGCTGCCCAGCAGGATGGTGGCGGGCTGGCCGGGCGCCACACTGTCGGCAAGCGCCACGAACCAATCGGGCGTGGCAAAGGGCACGGTCGCGGCCGCCGAATTATAGAGCGTGAAGTCGTGCCGCGCCCGTGCCGAATCCGCGCCGGTCGCCTCGGCTTCCAGACGGTAGCGCCCGGGGGGCAGCGCCGCCAGCGCGGCCTTCAGCTCAAGCCCGGGGCCGTTTTTGGTGTCGAAGGCCAGGGTTTTGACCAGCTCCGGGGCAGCTTCGTTTTCGGCAGCTTCGGAAACTGGGCCGGGCACGCCGGGCGGATTGGGACGGAAGCGCCGGGCCAACAGCCGCAGCGCCCCGACGGCGGGCACGGGCTCGCCCGTGGCGTTGGTGCTCACCAGGTTGAAGGCGGGCAGATGTTGCTGATCGGCCTCAGCGGTACCGTATATCCTCAGGCTGAGCGGGTTGCGACCGATGGATAAGCTACGCGTGCCGGTGTGGGTTTCGCCGGCGGCGTCGGTTACGTCGGCCGTGATCTCAAATAAATAGCCCGGCTCCCATCCCCGGCGCCCCGGTGCGGGTGGGACCAGCGGCGGGGTAAAAGTGAGGCTGAAACGGCCCCCGGCGTCGGTGCTGATGGTGCCGTGGGCAATTTCCCGGCTGCCGCCCCCGTTGGGCGGGTAGCCGCCCCGGCCGGAGCCAGACAGTGCCCACAGCTCGCGGCGCGTGATGCGGTAGCGTACCGTGGCGCCGTCGGTGCCGGGCCCGGCGTAGGCCCGGGCCCGGCCGGCCACGGCCACCGGCTGGCCGGGTTGCGGCCGGCCGGGCACCGAATCGAGCTGCACGTAAAACGTGGGCCGCTTGTAGTCTTCCACGGCGAAACTGATGCTGCCGTGCTCGGTTTGCAGCCGCATTTCGCCATTGAGCAAGCCCGCCGGCAGCACCAGCGAACCATTAAAACTCCCGAATTCTGAAGTAGTAAAGGGCATCGTTTGCACAAGCTGGGCATTAACGTCCAGTAACCCGACCACCACCGCCTGACGGGTCAGCAATCGGGACTTATTGCCCAGCCTTTCCGTCAGAATTCCTTTAAAATAAACCGTCTGGCCTGGCCGGTAAATAGCCCGATCCGTGAAGAGAAAATAATCGTATTCGGGTTTCGTGCTGCTGGGATTTCCCCGGTAGTAGCCGCCCGGCACGGAAACATCGAGCGTGTCGCGCCCGCGCCAGATGCGCGCCTGACTGAGCTGTTCGGCCGGCTGGTTCCCGTCTCTTTTCGCGGCGGCGGGCAGCTCGATCAGGCCGGACGCGGCGGTTTGCTGCGGCGTACTCCGCCGCGTGACGGGCTGGCGGGTGGTCTGATTGTAGTAGCTGTAGGTGGCCTGCGCCGTGACCCCGGCCAGGGGCTGGCCCGTCTGGCGCGCCAGCACCAGCAGCTGCGCGGCGCCGTTATCGGTCGGGTGGCGACTGACGGCACTCAGCTCGCTCACTCCCAGCCGGGCGAAAGCCGTGACCACGCCGGGCCGGCCGGCCGCCGGGGCTTTTTGGTCGTTGCTGATCACCACGAGGTAGTAGCCCACGGGCAGCGCCGGGCCCGCCACCACCAGCTTTTGCGCTTTATAGGCGTCGGGGTTAGGGGAAATTGGAATCGGCCAGGTCGCGGCCGGGGTATTTTTGAGCAGGCGGACGTAGCGCTGGGCCGGCGGGCGGCTGAGTGCGTCATCCTGGACGGCCTGCTGCCACTCCTGCAACGAGATATGGTACGCCCGGGCGTGCAGCTGGGTCACGTTGCGGGCCGTCACGCTGAGCCGCCAGGGCTGGTTGGGAACGATGATTTCCGCCGCCGAAAAATCTACATTGGGTTGTTCGAGCTGTTCGCGCACGGCCCGTGCCCGGGCGGCGCCGTGGGACTTGGGGAACCGGGCTTCGGCCGCCCGCGCCAGGGCCACGGCGGCAACCGGCGTACTATCGCGCAGCAACTCGACGCGCTCCGCCAGGAATTCGGTGCTGATTGGCAGCTGGGCGTACGTCGCCGCCAGGCGCACCAGGGCCGGCTCGTAGTACGCGGCGAGGTCGGTATTCCGGGTGAGGCTGCGCAGGTAAAGGAGGCGGGTGAGGTCCACATCGGCCAGGGCGGCGGGGTTGGTTGGGGCCAATTGCTGGCGCGAGGCCGTGAGGCGCTGCAACAGGTGCATGGCGTGCAGCTGACCGTTGAGCGAGTCGCTTTCCGGCGCCAGCAGCCGCAGCGCGGCAAACTCCGCCGCCGGACCAAACAGCCGCGGATCGTTGAGCTGGAACTGCTGCTCGGGCCGGGTGACGTACAACTCCTGGTTTTTCAGGCCTTCAATGGCGCGCTGGGCCAGCAGATCGTACAGCGAGGGGCGCCGGGCGCGGCCCTCGGCATCGCCGCCGCCGGCCAGATCGCCGAGGGCCGCCAGGGTGAGGGCGAGCTGCTTCCGCGGCTCATCTTCCACCGACTGGTAGTAGTGCCGGACGATGGTCGCGCCCAGCCGGCCCATGTCCCAGGTGGCCAGGGCGGTGCCGCCGTCGGCGGTCGCGGTGGTGTCGGCGGTGAGCCCGGCCCCGGCGGTGCGGCTGTAGAGCCGGTAGCGGTTCTGGTTGAGATAGTTGGTATACTGCTCAGCCAGCAGCGAGTGCAGAATGGGCCGGGCCGGGAACGTAGCCGAGCGCAATTCCTGCTCCAGCAGGGTGATGGATTTTTCGGTTTCGTCCTGTTCCCGGGCTTGCAGCAGGCGCATTTTGTAGAGCAGGGCCCGCACGTAGGCGGGGGTATCCTGCGCCTTGCGGGCCTGCCGGTAAATGGCCTCAATCAGCGGGGCGGCGGTGGCGGTCTGGCTTTTGGCCAACAGCGCGTCGATCTTTTTCCAGCGCGTAGCGTATGGTCCGGGCGGGCGCGGCGCGGCCTGATCGCGGCTAAAAGCCAAAGTCAACAGCAGACCGATAAGCAGGAAGAGGCGCATGGGCGAAGTGGGAAAGAACCAGGTTGGGGACTTAAAGATGTCCAATCCGATTTTATTGCCCCGCGCCCGCTTCAATTATTGACCCAAATGCTAATGCGCTGTCTATTTCAATAAGCTCGCCGGTTTCGGCAGCGCTTATTGCCGGCCATCCGGCGCCCGACCATCAGCTGGGGCGGGCGGCGGTGCCATTGGCCAGCAGCACGGCCTCGGCCTGGATGATGTGGCGCTGAATGTGTACGACCAGGTACTCCAGCTGATCGGTCAGCCGCAGGCGGAGGAGCGGAAACACGGCGTTGGGAATGCGCACGGCGTTGGCATTGACCTGCCGGGCCAGCAGCACGAGGCGCAGCAGCTCGTCGAGCTGGCGGCTGAATACTTCCGTCACCGTGCGGGGCAGGCGGGTGCCGGTGGGCGCGTAGCGCTGGGGCGACTGGTAGGCCTTGACGCTGGCCGGGGCGCGCATGGCCTCAATGAAGCGGCGGCCCACGTAGCCGTGCCGGGCCGTGGGCGCCGGTTTCGAGCCGCTGGCCAGCGCCTGGGTCAGTCGCGCCGCAATGCTGGGCAGGTAGTAGCCGCCCACAATGTTGAGGTGCTCCAGGCACTGCCCGGCGCTCCAGCGGCTGGGGCCGGGGCGCCGGTTCAGCTCCTCGGCGCTCAGCGGCCGCAGGCGCTGCTGGGCCCCAACCCGTAGCACCAACAGATCGGTGGTCAGTTGGTCGAAAAAATCGGAGGTGGCACGGACGTCAGCAGACATGGAGGCAAAGGCTATCAGTCCCTAAACATACAATTCAGCAACTGGTTTGGCCCAAAGAATTGAATATTAACCCGACCATAAGACTGCTAAATGCTTATTGTTAGGTATCTTGCAGTATGGTAAAACATTGGTTTTTGTATTGTGGAGTGGTAGCCGCTTTAATGGCCTTCCCCAATAAAGCGGCCCGCGCGCAAGCGGTGCCCAATCGCAGCGAGCGGGTGGAGAGTCTGGTTACGTTCGGGGCCGCCTCCGACCCGGCGTGGGGCGACGACGACTTCACGCAGACGTTCTTTTTTTTCATGCCTGAAAAACAGCACGACCCGGTTTATATTCGGGTGTGGGACCCCGACTGCGGTGGTAAAAACGACGATCTGAAAGGGGCTGCCAATACCACCACTTCCTTCAGCCTCTACGGGGGACCGGGCACGTATTCCGGCCCTCAGGCCCACGAGCCGCACCCCAGTAATCCCGTTCCCACGGGCCGGCTGCTCAAGAGCCGCACTTTCGGCAACGAGCCGCAGTACGACGATAAATGGTACACCTTCGGCCCCCTCAACCCGCTGGAGGGCGAGCTGGTACCCGAGTTCAAGGGCCGCGTTTTCAAGATGGTTGCCCGGGGCATGAGCGGCAACGACGGCAACCTCTACCGCTACTTTTTCAGCACCAGCCCCACCGAAAATGTGGCCGTGGAGGGCGGCAATGCCTTTACCTACAAGTATTGTTTCCGCCTGCCGGCGACCAACAGCCGGACTACGGTCCATCTTTATCCCTTCGTGGACGAAAATGTGACGAGTATCAAGCAGAGCAATTTTGATGGCGATAATGCCTTTAAAATCCTGGTCTACAGCGTCGCCAAGAACGGGCAGCCCTGCGCGGTGAGCGGCAACAACGAATGGGCCAGCACCGTCCTGCCCATCATGAACAAGGAACGCGGCCTGAGCCTCGATTTCCGCCTCATCTCCTCCAAGCCCGAGCCCAACGACCTGGTCTTTTACGTGACCGATCAGTACGACAAAGCCCTGCCGTTCTTCGCCATCCCGCTGGGTGGCCCGCCGCGCTACCAGTACGATATCAAAACCAAGATTCACCGCTAAACCCGCTGCCAACGGGTCTTTAGCCGACCAAAATCCCCTCACGCATTCAGCCCGGACCGACCAATATCAGAGGTCGATCCGGGCTGAATGCGTTTGCCTTCCGCCGGTTTATTCGTCGCCTTCGCCCGCGCGACCAGCATTGCGGCGGGGGGCGCCGTGGTCGTCCTCGTTGTCCTCGGCGGTCCGGTTTTGCTCCCGGGCCGCCGGACCGTAGCTTGGGTCGGCGTCCTCGCGGCGCTGGTCGCCCTTTGCCGGCGAGCCGGCCGTACTGCCGGGCTGGCTATCGTCGTAGGCATCGTTATAGGAGCCGCCGCGCGAGCCCAGGCCCTGGGCCGAATCGCCGCCCGGCGCCTGCACGTAGCCGGTCCGCAGCTCCGGGTTCGGGAGGGACTGGGCAGGGCGATTGCGCTGGTCGGCCACGTCCGGATCGTTGGTCGAATAACCCGGGTGCTGCTCGGCCCGGGGGCGCTGCTCGACCGCATTGTCGGGCGCGGGCAGGTAGTCATCGGTCTGATTGCGCTGATCGGCCGGGCGCTCGGGCGCGGGCGAGGCGGCGCCGGGCGCGGCGGCGGGCCGGGAGGTGTGGCCGTAGTCGTTGGCGTAACCCGGGCCGGGGCCGGTGGGCGAGCCATTGTCGTTGGAAACGGCGCTATCCGGGGCGTCGAGCTGCTCCGCCATGGGCTGGCCGGCGGCAAAATCCGGGGCGGGCGCCGGGGTACCGGGCTCGAAGCCGTAGTCGGATTGGCTGTCGGGGCGCTCGTCGCGGCCGTCGTAGGCGCGGTAGGCATTATCCTGCGGGCCGGAGCGGCCGGGGCCGCCGTAATAGCGGTCTTCGGCTGAATCAGCGGGTTCGTAATCCGCCAGCCGGTTCTGGTTGCCGAAGCCGCCGTGGGTGGTGCCGCCCGAATCCTGCACGCCAAACTCGCCCCGGTTCGGGTTACTGTCCTGGTTTTCGCGGCGGTCCTGGTCGCGGTAGCTGGACTGGGTGCTGTTGCCAAAATCGCCCCCGTAGGCGGCGGGCGGCGGCTGGTCGGCCGGGTTCACTTCCGGACTGGCCGGGGCCGCCGGGTCGGAAGCAGGCTCGCCGCCGGGGACTCCGACGCCCGGACCGGGCCGGGCGGCGGTGTTGCCCACGGGGCCGTCTTTGCGGTTGCCCGCAATGTCATTCGACTCCGTATTCAGGTTTGTTGGCTCGTTTTCCATAGCGGTGGGGGGTAGAGTTGGTTAACGGATAATGTTGCTGATCTATACGCGCACCTCAAACCGTTGTTGGCCCGGGCGGCGCGGGGTTTTTCCTTGCGGAACGAAGACGAGGCTGGTTCGACGCGGCAATTTTATCTTTGCCGGGCGGCGACCGCTCGCCCGCCGGCGCGGGCGGCGGCGCGGCCGGTTCCGGCCGGCCACCTTTTTCCGCCCCCGATTCATCCTTTACCTCCCCTGCTCATGCTCACCGGCACCGTAAAATTCTACAACGACACCCAAGGCTTCGGCTTCATCATCGCCGATGACAACGAAGAAGAAATCTTCGTCCACCAGACTGGCCTCGTCCACGAAATCCAGGCCGGCGACCGGGTGCAGTTCAACATCAAAGCTGGCAAAAAAGGCCCCAACGCCGTGGACGTCACCCGCCTGGCCTAACCGCGCCGACTGCCGCCCGAAACCTAAAAAGCCGGCCCTGCATGACGCAGAGCCGGCTTTTTTTAGGGGTCTAAAACCTTACTTTTTCGCCCCGCGCCGCACGACCCGCACCCCGACGGCCATAAGGCCGGGGAGCTGGTCCTGCCGCATGTACTGTTCCAGGGTGAGGGTATAATTGCCGGGCCGGGAAAAGTGCTGATTGGCCAGGGCCAGGAACTGAATATCGTAGATATCGCCCGTGCCGGTGCCTTTGGGCTCGCCGGTTTTGGCGTCCATGAGTAACATCTGGTGCAGCAGCGGGGGGCCAACGGCGCCGGCCGGCCCCATCAGCGTGTGCTTCACATACAGATTGTAGAACCCGTAGGAAGCGGCGTGGCGCACGCTGAAATAGACATCGTACCGCGCCATCGTATCCGCAATGGCGAAGGTGAAGGCCGGCTTCTGCTGCACGTCCCAGGAGTATTTGGGGAAGTCAATATTCTGCTCAAAGACCCGATTCGGATCGCAGGTCGTGAGCAGCAACAGGAGCCCGGCGGCCGTAGCCAAACAAGTTAGAAAGCGCTGATTCATGCTTCTTGTTATGCCTAAAAACGACCTGAATTAAGCGCCCGCCGGCGCCGCCGGAGGGCCGGTGGGGGCGCCGCTCTCGCCGGCCGGACCCCGGCCGCCGCGGCGGTTGCGGCCGCTGCG
>JAYWCH010000076.1:0-14871 GCA_043780755.1 Hymenobacter sp. | reverse complement strand
GGCGTGCTGGTGAACTACGAGAAGATCCGCGACCAGGCCCACATCCTCAACCAGACCGAATCGGACGGCTGCTGCTACGCCGACTCCTGGAGCTCGGTGCAGTTTCAGCGCATGCCCAACGTGAGCCTGCAACCCGGCAAAGCCAAACTGAGCGTGGACGAGCTGGTGAAAAACGTGGAGAAAGGCATCTACATCGCCGGGCGCGGCTCCTATTCCATCGACCAGCAGCGCTACAACTTCCAGTTTGGCGGGCAGGTGTTCTATGCCATTGAGAAGGGCCAGATTACCGGCATGCTCGAGGACGTGGCTTACCAGGCAAATACGCAGGAGTTCTGGAATTCTTGCGCCGCCATCTGCGACGAGTCCGACTACCGCATGTTCGGCTCCTTTTTCGATGGTAAGGGCCAGCCCTCGCAGGTGTCGGCCGTGAGCCACGGCTGCGCCACCACCCGCTTCAACGCCGTGAACGTGATCAACACGGCGCGCAAACTCGGCTGATCCCTTTCCCTTCCTTCATCCTTCTGCAATTCCCCCAAATGGCGATTCTTTCCAAAGACGAAGCCCAGAATATTCTTCGCAAAGTTCTCAGCTTCAGCACCGCCGAGGAGTGCGAAGTCACCCTCACCGGCAACATCGGGGGTAATGTGCGCTCGGCGCGCAACTCCATCAGCACGGCCGGCGCGGTCGACAATGTGTCGCTGACCGTGGACAGCCGCTTCGGCCGGCGCAGCGGGCTGGCCACCTGTAACGAGTTCGACGAAGCCGCCCTGCGCCGCTGCGTGCGGCGGGCCGAGGAAATCGCCCGGCTCGCGCCCGAGTCGCCCGAGTACGTACCCCTGCTCGGGCCCCAGCAATACCTGGCGTCGCCCGCGTCGTTTGCGGCGCGCACGGCCGGCATCACGCCCGACTACCGCGCCGAGCAGATCGGGGCGAGCATGGCGCTCTGCGAGGCCCGCAAGCTGTCGTCGGCTGGCTTTTTCAACGACTCGGCGGGCTTCGTGGCCAAGCGCAATTCCAAAGGACTGGAGGCGTATCAGCAGCTCAGCAGCCTGGATTTTTCCATCACCGTGCGCACACCCGACGGTACGGGCTCGGGCTACGCCATTGCCAACTACACCGACCTGGCCCGCTTCGACGCCGCCCGCCTCACCCGTGTGGCCGCCGACAAAGCAGCTTCGTCGGTGAACGCCAAGGCCATCGAGCCCGGCAAGTACACCGTGATTCTGGAGCCGGCGGCGGCGGTAGATTTACTCAGCAACATGATGCAGGCGATGGATGCCCGCAACGCCGACGAAGGCCGCAGCTTCCTGAGCAAGAAGGGCGGCGGCAACAAAAAAGGCGATAAGGTCTTCGACGAGCGGGTCACGATTTACTCCGACCCGACCCACCCCGACGTGCCCGACCTGACCTTCGCCGGCGACGGCCGCCCGCAGCAGAAGATTGCCTGGGTGGAAAAGGGCATCGTGAAAAACCTCTATTCTTCCCGCTTCTGGGCCCAGAAAACCGGCATTCCCAATGTGCCGCCCCCCAACGGCTGGATCATGGCCGGCGGCACCCAAAGCACGGCCGAGCTGATCAAGGGCACCGCCAAAGGCATTCTGGTCACGCGGCTGTACTACATCCGGGCGGTCGATCCACAGACGCTGCTCTACACCGGCCTGACCCGCGACGGGACGTTTTATATTGAAAACGGACAAATTAAATTCCCGGTGAAGAACTTCCGCTTCAACGAGAGCCCGGTCATCATGCTCAATAACCTGGAGGCCCTCGGCAAGCCGGTGCGCCTGGGCGGCAACCTCGTACCCCCGCTCAAGATCCGGGATTTCACCTTCACCAGCCTCTCCGACGCGGTGTAATACCGGGTGCGCCATTGCCCGGCGGGCCGCCCCACGCCTAACTACTATTTCCCTTCACAACATGAAAAGACGCGACTTTGTGGGACTTTCCGGCCTGGCGGCCGGCGCCCTGTTTTTGCCCACCCTGCCCAGCTTTGGCGGTACACTCGTTGACCCCGCCCGCCTGCTGGAGCCGGGGGCGGATGTCGCCGTAAAAAAGCGCCTGGCCGATGCCGGCCTCAACGCGGCCAGGGCCGCCGGCGCCTCCTACGCCGACGTGCGCATCGGCCGCTACCTCAACCAGGGCATTTTCACCCGCGAAAAGCAGGTGCAGAATATCGCCAGCACCGAGAGCTACGGCGTGGGCGTGCGCGTGATCGCCAACGGCACCTGGGGATTTGCCTCGACCAATGCCGTGACCGAAGCCGGCATTGCCAAAGCCGCCCAGCTGGCCGTGCAGATTGCCAAAGCCAACTCCAAAGTGCAGAAGGAAAAGGTGACGCTGGCCCCGCAACAGGGTTTCGGCGAGGTGAGCTGGAAGGCGCCCATTGTGCAGAATGCGTTTGAAGTGCCGATTAAGGATAAAGTGGATTTATTGCTGGCCGTCAATGCCAAAGCCCTCGACATCGGCGCTACGTTCATCAATTCGGTGCTGTTTCAGGTCAATGAGCAGAAGTACTTCGCCAGCACCGACGGCTCGTACATCGACCAGGATATTCACCGCATCTACCCCACGTTCGGCGTCACGGCCATCGACCGGACCACCGGCAAATTCCGCTCGCGGCAGGCCATGAGCTCGCCCATGGGCATGGGCTACGAGTACCTCACGCCCAAGGCCATCGACAAGGTGGCCGGCCCGGCGGGCTCCGACATCGTCGGCTATAAATTCAGCTACGACATGCTGGAAGATGTGGCCCTGGCCGCCAAACAAGTGAAGCAGAAGCTGACCGCCAAGTCGGTCACGCCCGGCAAGTACGACCTCGTGCTCGACCCGCACCACCTGGGCCTGACCATTCACGAGAGCGTGGGCCATCCGCTGGAGCTCGACCGCGTGCTGGGCTACGAGGCCAACTTTGCCGGCACCAGTTTCGCCACCCTGGATTGGAAAGCCAAAAACCTGCCCTACGGCTCGAAGCTAGTCAACATCGTGGCCGACAAGCTCCAGCCCGGCTCGCTCGGCGCCGTGGGCTACGACGACGAAGGCGTGAAAACCAAGCGCTGGGACCTGATTAAAGACGGGGCGCTGGTGGGCTACGAGAAAATCCGCGACCAGGCGCACATGGTAGGCCAGAAGGAATCGGACGGCTGCTGCTACTCGCAGTCGTGGGCCGACGTGCAGTTTCAGCGCATGCCCAACGTGAGCCTGCAACCCGGCAAAGCCAAGCTGAGCGTGGACGAGCTGGTGAAAAACGTGGAGAAGGGCATTTACATCGCCGGCAACGGCTCGTTCTCCATCGACCAGCAGCGCTACAACTTCCAGTTTGGCGGGCAGGTGTTCTACGCCATTGAGAAAGGCCAGATTACCGGTATGCTCGAGGACGTGGCTTACCAGGCGAATACGTTGGAGTTCTGGAACTCCTGCGCCGCCGTCTGCGACGAGTCCGACTATCGCTTTTTCGGGGCGTTCAACGACGGCAAGGGCCAGCCCTCGCAGAGCTCGGCGGTCAGCCACGGCTCGTCCACCACGCGCTTCAATGGCGTGAACGTGATCAACACGGCGCGGAAAATCGGGTAGTCCCCGGCCCTTCTTCAACCTTCAGCAACTCCCTTTTAATGGCCATTCTCTCCAAAGACGAAGCCCAGAATATTCTCCGCAAAGTCCTCAGCTTCAGCACCGCCAAGGAGTGCGAAGTCACACTCACCGGCAACACCGGGGGCAATGTGCGCTCGGCGCGCAACTCCATCAGCACGGCCGGCGCAGTCGACAATGTCTCGCTGGCCGTGGAAAGCCGCTTCGGCCGGCGCAGCGGCCTGGCCACCTGCAACGAGTTCGACGAGGCTACCCTGCGGCGCTGCGTGCAGCGGGCCGAGGAGATTGCCCGGCTCGCGCCCGAATCGCCCGAGTACATGCCCCTGCTCGGGCCCCAGCAGTACCTCGATGGCAGCCGCGCCTTTGCCGCCGCCACCGCCGCCATCGACCCCGACTACCGCGCCCGGCAGATCGGCGCCAGCATGGCGCTCTGCGACGAGCGCAAGCTCAGCTCGGCCGGCTTTCTCGATGATTCGCACGGCTTCGTGGCCCAGCGCAACTCCAAAGGGCGAGAAGCTTACCAGCAGATTTCGACCGTCGGCTTCAGCGTAACCGTGCGCACGCCCGACGGCACCGGCTCGGGCTACGCCGCCGCCGACTACACCGATGCCACCCGGTTCGACGCCGCCCGCCTCACCCGCGTGGCCGCCGATAAGGCCGCCTCGTCGATGAAAGCCCGCGCCATCGAGCCGGGCAAGTACACCGTCATCCTGGAGCCCAACGCCCTGCTTTCCAACGTCGATACGTCCCTACTCGGGGCCATGATGCAGAGCCTCGACGCCCGCAACGCCGACGAAGGCCGCAGCTTCCTAAGCAAAAAGGGCGGCGGCAACCGCAAGGGTGAGCGGCTGTTCGATGAGCGTGTCACCATCTATTCCGACCCGCTCAACGGCGAAATCGGCGACCTGACCTTTGCCAACGACGGCCGCCCGCAGCAGCGCACCACCTGGATTGAAAAGGGCGTAGTGAAAAACCTGTACTCTTCCCGCTTCTGGGCCCAGAAAACCGGCATTCCCGACCTACCCCGGCCCAACGGCTGGATCATGGAAGGCGGCACCCAAAGCACGGCTGACCTCATCAAAGGCACCGCCAAAGGCATTCTCGTGACCCGCCTGTGGTACATCCGCCCCGTCGATCCGCAGACGCTGCTCTACACCGGGCTGACCCGCGACGGAACGTTCTACATTGAAAACGGGCAAATTAAATTCCCGGTGAAGAACTTCCGCTTCAACGAAAGCCCCATCATCATGCTCAACAACCTGGAAGCCATCGGCAAGCCGGTGCGCCTGAACGGCAACCTGGTGCCCCCGCTCAAGATCCGGGATTTCACCTTCACCAGCCTCTCGGATGCGGTATAGTTAGTTATTGCTTTTTCACTTTTTTTCTGCAATTTGCCGCTTCACCCTTTTGCTGCAAATAATGAAAAGACGTGATTTTGTAGGGCTTACCGGTCTGGCGGCCGGCGCCTTGTTTTTACCCAGCCTGCCGGGGTTTGGCCACTCGCTCGTGGACCCCGGCCGCCTGCTGGAACCGGGCGCCGATACCATCGCAAAAAAGCGGCTGGCCGACGCGGCCCTCAACGCCGCCAAAACCGCCGGCGCCAGCTACGCCGACGTGCGCATTGGCCGGTATCTGAATCAGTACGTGTTCACCCGCGAGAAGCAGGTGCAGAATATTGTGAGCACCGAGAGCTACGGCGTGGGCATCCGGGTGCTGGTGAATGGCTGCTGGGGCTTCGCCTCCACCAGCGTGGTGACCGAGGCGAGCCTGGCCGCCACCGCCCGCGTGGCCGTGGACATTGCCAAGGCCAACCGCCTGGTAATGAAGGAACCCGTGCAGCTGGCCGCGCAGGGCAGCTACGGCGAGGTGAGCTGGAAAACGCCCGTTCAGCAGAGCGCCTTCGAAGTGCCCGTGAAGCAGAAAGTGGAGCTGCTGCTGGCCGCCAACGCCGCCGCCCTCGACAACGGCGCGAGCTACATCAACTCGGCCCTGTTTCAGGTGAATGAGCAGAAGTACTTTGCCAGCACCGACGGCTCCTACATCGACCAGGATGTGCACCGGCTCTGGCCCACGTTCTCGGCCACGGCGGTGGATACGAAGTCGGGTAAGTTCCGCTCGCGGGAAGCGCTGAGCGCGCCGGTGGGTCTGGGCTACGAATACCTCACGCCGGGCGCAACAGAACAAGTCGCGGGTCCTCAGGGGACCAACACCGTGGGCTACAAGCTGCGCTACGACCTGCTGGCCGACGCCGCCCTGGCCGGCAAACAGGCCAAGACCAAGCTGACCATGAAGTCGGTGACGCCCGGCAAGTACGACCTCGTGCTCGACCCCGGCCATCTGGGGCTGACTATTCACGAATCGGTGGGCCACCCCACCGAACTGGACCGCGTGCTGGGCTACGAGGCCAATTTCGCCGGCACCAGCTTCGCTACCCTGGAATGGAAAGCCAAGAACCTGCCCTACGGCTCGCCGCTGGTGAACATCGTAGCTGACAAGCTCCAGCCCGGCTCGGTGGGCGCGGTGGGCTACGACGACGAGGGCGTGAAAACCCGGGAGTGGGATCTTATCAAGGCCGGCAAGCTGGTGAACTACCAGAAAATCCGCGACCAGGCGCACATAGTGGACCAGAAAGAATCGGATGGCTGCTGCTACGCGCAGTCGTGGGAAGATGTGCAGTTCCAACGCATGCCCAACGTGAGCCTGCGCCCCGGCCCGGCCAAAATGAGCGTCGACGAAATGGTGAGCAAGGTGGATAAAGGAATTTACATTGCCGGTGCAGGTTCTTTTTCCATTGATCAGCAGCGGTTTAACTTCCAGTTTGGCGGGCAGCTGTTTTTTGCCATTGAGAAAGGCAAGATCACGGAGCCGCTGGAAGACGTGGCGTACCAGTCGAATACCCAGGAGTTTTGGGGAGCCTGCGCGGGCAGCTGCGACCAGTCGGACTACCGCCTGTTCGGCACTTTTTTCGACGGCAAAGGGCAGCCCGCCCAGGTGTCGTCGGTGAGCCACGGCTCGGCCACCACGCGGTTCAATGGCGTGAACGTGATCAATACGGCCCGCAAGGTATAGCCGCCGCCAACGCTCCCGGCTCCTTCCAAATCCCTTAAAATCAACTTTATGGCTATCCTTTCCAAAGACGACGCCCAGACTTTACTAAAACGCGTGCTGAGCTACAGCACCGCCGAGGAGTGTGCCGTGGCGCTCAACGGGCGCACCACGGGCAACATCCGGTACGCGCGCAACAGCGTGAGCACGGCCGGCGCAGCCGATTCTATTACGCTGACCGTGGAATCGCGCTTCGGCAAGCGGGCGGGCATCGCCACCTGCAACGAGTTCGACGAAGCCACCCTGCGCCGCTGCGTGCAGCGGGCCGAAGAAATTGCCCGGCTCGCCCCCGAAAGCCCCGAATACGTGCCCCTGCTCGGCCCGCAGACTTACCTCAACCCGCCCTCGGCGGCCACTACCCTGCTCACGGCTACCACGCGCGCCCTGGCCGCGGCCGACAGCATGAACCTATGCGCGGCCAAAAACCTGACGGCTGCCGGCTTCCTCGACGGCGGCACCCGGTTTCAGGCCCTGCGCAACTCCAAAGGCCTCGAAGCCTACCAGCAAACGACCAATACCGACTTTTCGGTGACGGTGCGCACGGCCGATGGCCAGGGCTCAGGCTACGCCATTGCCGACGTCACCGACCCCGCCCGGCTCAACGCCAAGGCCCTCACCCAGCGCGCCGTCGATAAAGCTCTGGGCTCGGTAAAAGCCCGGGCCATCGAGCCCGGCAAATACACTGTGATTCTGGAACCGGCCGCGCTCATGGCCGGCGACGACCTGTCGTTGCTCGGCGGCCTGCTCTACGGGCTCGACGCCCGCTCGGCCGACGAGGGCCGGAGCTTCCTCACCAAAAAAGGCGGCGGCAACCGCAAGGGCGAAAAGCTCTTCGACGAGCGCATCAACATCTACTCCGATCCGCTAAGCGCCGAGGTGCCCGGCAACGCCTTCGACAGCGACGGCCTGCCCACCAAACGCATGAGCTGGGTGGAAAAGGGCGTGGTGAAAAACCTGTTCTACTCGCGCTTCTGGGCTGAAAAAAACAAAGTTGCCCCCACGGCTTTCCCCAGCGGCTTCACCATGAGCGGAGGCACGCAAAGCACTGCCGAACTGATTAAAGGCACCGCCAAGGGCATTCTGGTGACGCGCCTGTGGTACATCCGCGAGGTCGATCCGCAAACCTTATTGTACACCGGCCTGACCCGCGACGGCACGTTTTACATCGAAAACGGGACCATTAGATTCCCCATCAAAAACCTGCGCTTCAACGAAAGCCCCATCATCATGCTCAACAACATCGAGGCCATCGGCCGGCCCCAGCGCCTGGCCGGCTGCCTGGTGCCCCCGCTCAAAATCCGGGACTTCACCTTCACCAGCCTGTCCGACGCCATCTAGCCGCCGGGCCGGAACCGGTTTTATTTCCCCCCAAACTGCAGGGCCGCGTACACCTGAAACACGCGGTTCTGCAGCCGGGGATCGTTGATGCCGGAGAGATTTTTCGCGTCGTTGATGTCGTTGAGGCCAGCCACGAGGCGGCCGCCCAGCGAGAAGTTGCCGGCCAGCTTAAGGCCGGCGCCGGCGCACAGGCTAAACTCGCCACGCTGGAAACTGCTGGTGGCGGGCCGCGAAACATTGCCGTAGGCCGGCGTGCCATCGGCCGCGAAGCCCACCTGCATCTGACCCGACTGATCAGCACTCAGCAGAATACCGAATTGCGGGCCGGCTTCCACGAAAATCGGTCCCAGGGTGAGCTTGGCCAGAATGGGCACTGAGAAATAGTGCAGCTGACTGTCGTAGTTGGTGAAAGCGGATTTCAGGTTACCGCCCGTCACGGAGTACTGCACTTCCGGCTGAATGGAAAGCGGGCCGATCAGATTGGCCTGGTAGAAAATACCGACGTGATAAAAGGCTTTATAAGAGGGGCTTTCACCGTCTCGGCCGGTCAGCTCAGCCACGTTCAACCCGCCTTTTACACCGAATTGGGCCCGGGCCAGGGGCACGCAAAACAAACTCAGCAGGACGATGATCAGGGTCTTTTTCATGGGGAATTTTAATAACTGTGAGTGTTGATTTCCGATACCGGAGGTGCTGTTCAATACCGCGCCCGCGCCCTAGCCTCCCGGTTAAGATATTCAAAAACCGTAATGGTTTAATTGCCGCCGCCTAACGGAAAAATCGGGGAGTTATTTTGCGGGCAAATCCGAAAAAAGCGGCCTGCTTATCCGCCTGCCCCTACCTTACGCCCTTCATTGTTCTTCGTGGCCGTTACTCCATTCACTTTTGTGCGTCTCAAATACCACTCCGGCGACTGGGACGCGGTGGACGAGCGGATGCCCGCCAACCTGCTGCACTCGCTGGTGCAGTACACCACGGTGCCCATCGATCCGAAGGAAAAAGTAGTGGCCCTGGACAGCCCGGAGTTGTTCGGCTACCCCTTTTGCTATTTGTCGGGCCACCGGCTGGTACAGTTTTCCAGCGCTGAGAAACAGAACTTTATTCAGTACGTGCGCAACGGCGGCTTCGTGTTTGTGGACGATTGCAACCACGACATCGACGGCCTCTTCGCCCGCTCGTTCGAGGAGCAGATGCGCCAGTGCTTCGGCCCCAACGCCCTGAAGAAAATCCCCAAAACCCACCCGCTGTACTCCCAGTTTTTCACCTTCAAAGACGGCCCGCCCAACACCGGCTTCGAGCTTAACGGCTGGGGCGACGACCTGGTGCACGACTACCTGAAAGCCGTGGAAATCAAGGGCCGCATCGGTGTGCTCTACTCCAACAAAGACTACGGCTGCGAGTGGGACTATGACTTCCGCAACAAACGGTTTCTAGCCGAGGACAACACCAAGTTTGGCGTAAACATCCTGCTGTATGCCTTGACCTGATTTAAACCAATCTACTGTCAGTCAGCATAATAAGCATCAAAACGTTTTAAGAATCTCCCGACCCGCCAGCGGCGGCGCGGCCCGCTCCGACGGCCCAATTCCTCCCATGACCGAACAAGAAATCAACAAGTTGCTGGCGAAGCTGCCGGTCCTCAAAGCCGAAATTGCCAAGGTCATCGTGGGCCAGGAAACCGTGCTGGACGAAGTGCTGGTGGCCCTGCTCGCCGGCGGCCACGCCTTGCTCGAAGGGGTGCCGGGCCTGGCCAAAACCCTGCTCGTGCGCACACTGGCGGCCGCCACCGATCTGCCGTTTCGCCGCATCCAGTTCACCCCGGATCTGATGCCGACCGACATTCTCGGCACCGAAGTGCTGGAGGAGGACCACGGCACCGGCCACCGCTCGTTCAAGTTCAACCCCGGCCCCATCTTCGCCAGCCTCGTGCTGGCCGACGAGATCAACCGGACGCCCCCCAAAACCCAGGCCGCCCTGCTCGAAGCCATGCAGGAGGGCCATGTCACCTACGCCGGCACCGAGCACGCGCTGCCCAAGCCGTTTTTCCTGCTGGCCACCCAGAATCCCATCGAGCAATCGGGTACCTACCCACTACCCGAGGCCCAGCTCGACCGGTTTCTGCTCTACGTGCGCATCGGCTACCCCACGGCGGCCGAGGAACTGGCCGTGTTGCGCGGCACCACCGGCGCAGCCGGACAGGCCGTGCGGCCGGTGTTGGGCGGGGCCGATATCCGGGAGCTGCAGCAGCTGGTGCGCCAGGTCAGCTTCAGCCCCGAGCTGATGGATTTTGTGAACCGCCTGGTGCGGGCCACGCGGCCGGCCACTTCGGAAGTGACGTTTATCCAGGACTACGGGCGCTGGGGCGCGGGGCCCCGCGCCGGGCAGGCGCTCATTCTCTGTGCCAAAGCCCGGGCCCTGCTCCACGGCCGCTTCGCCGCCACACTGGACGATATCCGCACGCTGGCCCCGCCAGTACTGCGCCACCGGATCCTATTGAATTTCAATGCCGAAGCCGAAAATCTGACGGCTGATGATGCGGTAGTGGCACTTTTGCAAGCGGTTACGATGCCGTAGCAGCCTGCGCAGCTACCGGTCCATTCCCCTTCATCACTCCATCCCCCAACCCTTGCTCAACCCCGAACTCCTGCACGGCCTGCGCAACCTGGCCCTGGCCGCCCGGCAGGTGGCCGAAGGATTTATGAACGGCGCGCACGCCAGCCGGCGCCACGGCGCGGGCATGGAGTTCAGCCAGTACCGCCCCTACCAGCCCGGCGATGACCTGCGCCGCCTCGACTGGCGGCTGGCCGCCCGCTCCGACCGCTACTACCTGCGCGAGTCGGAAGTAGACACCAGCCTGACCGTGCACCTGCTGCTCGACGCCAGCGCCAGCATGAACCACCGCGACGACAACGGCCTGACCAAGCTCGACTATGCCCGGCTGTTGCTGGCTGCCCTGGCCTACCTCGCTCACCAGCAGGGCGATGCCGTGGGCTTGACCATTCTCAGCCACCATGGCCTGCGCCACCTGCCGGCCCGCGCCGACGCCCGCCAGCTCCCGCGCCTCTACCACGCCCTGGAAACGGCCACGGCCGCCGGCCACTTCCCCGATGCGGCCACGCTGGCGCCCCTCACCGCCCGGCGCCAGCGCGCCCTCACCGTCTGCGTGAGCGACTTGTACGAGGAATCGGCCGAGATCAGCACCCTGCTCACCCGCCTGCGCGCCGTGAGCGGCGACGTGCTCCTGCTGCACCTGATGGCGCACAACGAGCTGGAATTTAATTACCAGGGCGCGGTGACGCTGAAGGATCTGGAAACCGGCCGCACCCTGCAGGTCGATGCCGGCCAGCAGCGCCCCGCCTACCGCCAACAGCTCCGGCAATGGCTGCAGGACACCGCCCAAACGGCCCGCCGCCAGGGCTTCGACTACCACCAGCTGAGCACCGCCGAGCCGCTGGATCAGGCCATCCGGGAGTTTTTACGCCGCCGCAATACGTCCGCCTGAGCCAACCCCGGCGTTTTTTCCGGGTCTGTACGCTGCTTTATTCTGACTAAATTTTCCCTTGTTCACGCTTCTCACTCCGTCTGCGCTGCTGGCCCTGCTGGGGCTTTTGGTGCCGGTTGGCATTTATCTCTGGAACCGACGGCCGGGCCGCGAGGTGCCGGTGGGCAGCCTGCGCTGGCTGGCCGCGGGCGCCAACCGCCGCCTGCGCAACCTGAAACCCGAACAGCTCGCGCTCCTGCTGCTGCGGGCGGCGCTGCTCACGGTGCTGGCCCTGGCGCTGGCGGAACCCGTGTGGCGACAGCCCCAGCCGGCCGGCCGGGGTCAGGTGCTGATCAGTCCGGAGCTGGCGGGCCGCCCGGCCCTGGCCGCCCTGCGCCCGACCATCGACTCGCTACGGCGCCGGGGCTACGCTTTACGCTGGCTGACCACCGGTTTCCCGAAAGCCCCAGGCACCATCTGGCGGGCCGATTCGGGGAGCCGGGGCGATAGTGCGCGGGAGCTGGCGGCGGCCGGACGCCCGACGGCCGTTTTCCACTGGGCGCGGGTGCAGCAGGCGGCCGGCGCGTTTCCGGGTCAGCCGCTGTACGTGCTCACGCCGGCCACGCTGCGCGGGTTTGCGGGGCCGCACCCGCCGCTGCCGACCAATGTTACCTGGCAGATTTTACCCGCTGTCACGTCGGAATCCTGGTTGCAGGCGGCGGCTTTAGCGAACGACAGCCTGCACCTGCTGGTGGGAAACAGTACCGAAACGCAGACCGTTTTTCGGCGAATTGCGGTCGCCCGCCCCCAGCGGGGCGGCGTGGTACGAATCCCCGGACTTGCGCCCCGACGCTGGGAAACCGGCGCCGCTGGGCCGCGACTGGTAGCCATTAAATCCCCGGCTGATTCCAGCCGGGCAACCGACTTACCGGTGCCAATTCGAACCCAACCGCTGCGCGTAATTATTTACGCTACTGCTGATTACCGCGCCGATGCGCGCTCCCTGGGCGCCGCGCTCCGGGCGGCGGCAGTCGGCCTGCCCGGGCCGCTGACGCTGGCGCTGACGACCACGCCCCCGGTTCCCACGACGACCCCGCCGGACTGGCTGTTCTGGCTCAGCGGAGCGCCCCTGCCCAACGCCTGGCGCGGGGCGATACGCGGCGGAACGAACGTGTGGCAGGCCGCCGCCGGCCCCGGCAGCGCGGACACGGCCCGCCTGGCTACAACCGACCGCGAGCCGGCCGCGACGATTTTTCGCCGCGCCGCGCCGCGCCCGGCATCCGCCCCCGACACCACCCTCCCGCTCTGGACCGATGAGCAGGACCAGCCGGTTCTCACGCGGCAGACCCTGGGACAAGGTGCTTTTTATCAGCTTAATACCCGCCTGAATCCGAGTTGGAGCACGCTCGCCGACAGCCCCGCCCTGCCGGCCCGGCTCCTGGCGCTGCTCCAGCCCGAGCCGACGGATGAGAACCCGCCGCCCGCCACCGCCCAGGATCAGCGCCTATTACGACACGACCAGCGCACCCTCGACCCGAGCCAGCTTTACGCAGCGGGCCAGTTGGTGGCGACGAATCAGCGGTCGCTGGCGGGGAGCTCCGCCGCGCCGGCCGCCACTCGTCAGACGGATTTACGGCCCTGGCTGGTACTGGCGACCGGGCTACTCTTTGCTTTTGAACGCCTGCTGGCCCGCCGACGGGATGCCCGACCTTTGCCTTTCACCCAATGAGTCAGCCAGTTGATCTTTCTTCGACGCTGAATCTGACGTCGGCCCGCCGCCGCCTGACGGCCGTCGGGCGGAGCTACGCTGGGCGGCGCGCCCTGACAGTTTTGCTGCCGACGGGGGCGGGCACGGGGCTGTTGCTGGCGCTGAATCACCACTGGCCGGCGGGGCAATTGGCTTGGGCGACGCTGGCCGCCCTCGGGCTGCTGGCGGCAGGCTTTTTCCTCTGGCCCCAGCGGAAAATTGGGCCGGCGACCATCGCGCCCCGGCTCGACCGGCAGTTTGCGACGCTGGAAGACAGCACCGGGCTGCTGATGCGGGAGCCGGCGGAGCTTAATCTCCTGGAGCAGCTTCAGCAGCAGCGGGTTGCGAACCGGATTCAGGAATTACAAACTGCTGAATTATTGACCCTGCCCGTGGCCTGGCGAGGGGCGGCGACGCTGACGGCGCTGCTGCTCGCGGCCGGCGCGGCGGTGTGGTGGGGGCCAGCGGTGGGAGAGCGGATCCGGCCGGCGGGCGTGGCGGTTCATTTTTCGCCCGGATCACTCCCGCTGGCCGGGAAGGCGCCGGTTCGTATTGAGCAAACCTTGGTTTTGGTGACGCCCCCGGCCTATACCCGGCAGGCGGCTTTTGCGCCCGCGCGGGGTTCGTTTGGCTGTCCGCAGGGGTCGCGGGTGCGGTGGCAGGTGCGCGTGAGCGGCTCCGACCGGCGCCTGCCCGAGCTGGAAATTGGTGGCCGACGACTGCGCCTGCAAGCGGTGGCGGGACGGGCGGGGACTTTTTTCATTGAACAGCTGCTGACGACTTCCACGCTCTACCGCCTGCGCTTCGCCGGCACAGTTTCCGATGATTACGCCATCGACGTGCGCGCCGATCAGGCGCCGGTCGTGCGGATTCAAACGCCTAAGCCGTACACGCTCGTGGCGTTCGGTACCCGGCCGGTGCTGATGGTGCGGGCCACTGTGCGCGACGATTACGGCCTGAGCCGGGCCGAGCTGGTCATTACCGTGGCGCAGGGCCAGGGCGAGGCGGTGAAATTTCGGGAAGTGCGGCGCGACCTGAGCGCGGGCCTGAGCGGACAGCCGCGCCAGCTCAGCCTCGCCAGCCCGCTCGACCTGCCCAAACTGGGGCTGACTTACGGGGACGAGCTGTATTTCTACGTCGCGGCCCGCGACAATGCCGGGCATTCGTCCCGCACCGATTCCTACCTCGTGCAGTGGCAGGATACGACCGTGGCCGAGAGTCCGGCCGACCGGGGCATGGGTGTAAAAGTGGCGCCGGCTTACTTCCGCAGTCAGCGGCAGGTGATTATCGACACCGAAAAATTGCTGGCCGAAAAAAGTAAGCTCGACGCCGCCACCCTGGCCAGCCGCGCCAATAGCCTGGGTTTCGACCAGCAAACCCTGCGCCTGCGCTACGGCAAGTTTATGGGCGAAGAATTGGAACAGGGCATTGGGGCCGCCGCCGCGCACTCTCCCGTGGCCGAGGACGAGGATGCCGACCACCCCGCCACCCCCGCCGCCGAGGAGCACCACGACCACGCCGCCGCGCCGCCGACCGATGCCAAAGCCTCCCCCACGGCCGTCACCGACGCGCTGATGGAGCCCTACATTCACCGGCACGACGATGCCGAAACCGC
>JAYWCH010000075.1:0-2596 GCA_043780755.1 Hymenobacter sp. | reverse complement strand
GCCGCCATTCAGCCCGCTGGCCACGGAGGGCGTTCGTTGCAGTCCCGCCGGGGCGGCCGTGCCCGCCGCGCCGTTGGGAATCATGAAAATACTCGTTTCGCTGCCTCCTACCTGGCCGGCTTGCGCCAGAATAGCGCTATTGGTCAGGGCATTGGCATTCAGGATAAACTGCTGCAGGGAGCCCTGCTCGCTGTTGTTGGTGTTCGTCACGACATCGGAGCTAAAGCCAAAGTCAACGCCGCTGTTAGCCGCGCTGCCCACCGTTACCGGGGCCACACTCTGGGCCTCGATGCTGCTCAGACTACTGCCGTCCGCTGCCACCGTGAACGCGGGAGTCTGATAGCTGGCATAGGTTCCGGAAGCGGCCTGCACGTTGGCCAGCACGGTAGTCTCGTTTACCGCAACGTTCAGCGTTTGCTGCCTGGAAGCGGATGGTATAAGTACCAGCCGGGAGCGTAAACGCCTGACTGATCGTACCGCCCGAACCACCGGCGCTCTGAACAAAGCCCGCCCGGGCACCGCTAGCGGTATTGGGCGGCGTAAAAGCAGTGTTATTGGCCTGAATGCCCGACTGGGAGTTGAAAAGCCAGGCAAAACCCGAGCCGGTAGGAGCGTACTGGTAGGAGCCATTATTAGCCGTCAGCGTACCACTTTCAAAGCCTGGATTGCTGATGGGATTGGTCGTCAGGGCCGTACCGCCCTGTAATACCTCCACATTATCGAGTAAAATAGTCTGATCGTTTGTACTGTTCACTCCCGTGAAAACCAGCGTAGTATTGGTGGTATTGGGGCTTGAATCAGCTCCGGCGGGGGTTTCGCCGCCCACGCGGTTGGGATCGGCCGTGCCGTTGGTGGTCCGGAATGTCTGCACGGACAGCAGGCTGCTCACGGCGCCGGGCCGGCCGCTGGTCACGGCCTGGTTCACTACCCGCACCGTGTAATTTCCGGCCGCCGGCACGGCGAAAGAGTACAGCCCGTTGCCATTGGTTGTGGTGTTGGTCAGGTATCAGGTACCGGCCGTTGACATCGTATAATTCGACCACGGCGCCGGCCTGGCCCACGGCGCCGGTGCCCAGGGTCGTGCGACTGCGGCCGCTCCCTCCGCCGTCGTTGGCATCTTCAAAAATATTGCCCGAGACAGTTCCTTACGCCGCGGCTCCGCGGCCAATCAGCAGCAGTCCCAGAAACAGACTGCATCGTCGTAATACTAGTTTCATAATCAGAATAGGAAGAGTGCTTACTAAAAAATATTATAAATTATCCTTACTTTTTCTATAATAGAAAACTTTTCTTTGATGAATAGGTGAAAAAAATCAGGCAAATAGCGTCCGCTACCCAGCGAGTGGAGCTTCCCGCTCGGCCAAAGTGCTAATCTGGAAAATCTGTTTCAGCTTCCCCGAGCTGGTTCTAACGGGCCACTAAATCGTCTTTTTACCTTAACAACTGCTATACGCAACTATCAACCTTATGGAATAATTATATTTGCGCGCAAGCGCTCCTCCTGCAACTGGCTCCCCGTTAATACCCCGCCGCTAGCTCCGCTAGCTACCGCGAAATAGTGCTACTTGATGATAATGCTAGTCAATGAAAATGACTTGTCATAGCTGGCTGTGGCGCAGCGTATTGCTCCGGCAACAACCACAGAGGCCGGAGCAGCTACAGTAGCGGCTGGTAACCGGCAACCCGACATTCTGGTCTGCAACGGCAGGGATTAAGAGCCCATCCGAAAAGGGCTTCATGCAGAGCATTCCTGATTCGCTATTTGGGTAGCTTCCACGTCATTCGAACTGAGCCACGTCGTGATCAAGTCACCGATATAACCGGTCGGGCTGAAATCGAATCTAATCTATAATCAACTGGCTAACAGTTTATTCGTGCGAAAATAAGTTAAGCTGGCTTACTCCACAAACTGCTCCGCATTGTAGAGTAAGTTCCGGATGTTGTAATCGGGAATACCCGGAATGTAAGGGGCGTAAAACAGGCCGTGGCGCGAGTACAGCCCGTAAACGAAAATGAACTGCCCACTGTAAACCTGCGGATCTTTCGTAATGATGGGCGAGTGCCACCTGATGATGGACGCCCGATGTTGTATTTCCGGCACCGATACGGGGTCATTTTTCGCGTCGAGACTCACCCAGAGGGTATTGGAATCCACCATCAGCCAGCCTTTTTTGGTCAATACTTCCGACACGGCGTGGCTGGGCACATGGTGAAACAGGATCGTGACCAACGCCGGGGTGCCTTTTTCACGCGTGAACATGGATAAATGACGGCTGGTAAAACCCAGGTAAGAAAAAACTTTCTCCAGCACCCGGCTCCGGTCGTAACACATTCCGTTCCGATTCAGAAACAGCTGTTTGGGTTCGCGGGGTTGGCCTTCGGCAATGCCCTGCCAGCCAGTGGTTCGTTCGAAGACGGCCCGCTGGGCCCGCTCAATGAGGGCTACCTGCTCGTCATAGTTCAACGAAGCCGCAACGTTGGGCGCAACATCGGGCAGGTACAAGCGGATGTAGTACCGGTCTTCGGCCGTGAGCGACCGATCCACATTAAAATAGCTCAGCAGCGTGATGCCGGTGAGTAGCACCAGTAGTAGCCA
>JAYWCH010000074.1:0-8554 GCA_043780755.1 Hymenobacter sp. | reverse complement strand
TGGCCATTCTCTCGCGCGAGCCGAACTCCTACTCGACCCAGCGGCTGGTGGCGGCCGCCATCGCCCTGGGCCACGAGGCCGTGGTTATCGACCACTTGCAATGCAACCTGGTGCTCGAAAAGGGCAAGCCCGGCATCCTCTACAAGGGTGAGCGGCTGGAGGGCTTCGACGCCATTATTCCCCGCATCGGGGCTTCAGTCACGTTCTATGGTACGGCCGTGGTGCGGCAGTTTGAGATGATGAAGGTGCGCACGGCCATTGATAGTCAGGCCATTGTCCGCAGCCGCGACAAGCTGCGCTCGATGCAGATTCTGAGCCGGGCGGGCGTGGGCATGCCCAAAACGGCGTTCACCAATTCGTCGGAAGACGTGCCCGCCATGATTAGTCAGGTGGGCGGCGCGCCGGTCATTATCAAACTGTTGGAAGGTACGCAGGGCCTGGGCGTGGTGCTGGCCGAGTCCGTGAAAGCGGCCCAGTCGGTTATTGAAGCCTTCCACAACCTCAAAGCCCGCATCATTGTGCAGGAGTTTATTGCCGAAAGCAAGGGCGCCGACCTGCGCGCTTTCGTAGTCGACGGTGAAGTGGTGGGGGCGATGAAGCGTCAGGGCAAGGAGGGGGAATTCCGCTCTAACCTGCACCGGGGCGGCGTGGGCACGCTGGTAAAGCTGAGCCGGGCGGAGAAGGCGGCGGCACTGCTGGCCACCAAAGCCCTGGGCCTGGGCGTGGCCGGGGTCGATATGCTGCAGAGCGAGCGCGGCCCGCTGGTGCTCGAAGTGAACTCCTCGCCCGGCCTGGAAGGCATCGAAAAAGCCACCCAGCAGGATATTGCCGGCCGCATCATCGACTACACCACCAACCTCGCCAGCCGGAAAAAAGTCAAGCCCAAAGACCAGACCGAAGCCGGTCCGGCCGTGGACGCGCAGTCCGACGTGCCCGGCAGCAAGTAATCCGGGGGCGGGGAAATCACGCGCGCCGCCGTGAATAGTGCTTAAACTTGTCGCCCATGCCTTCCGCCCATCAGTTTAATCTCAACGGTCTGGCCATTCAGCCGGGCGAGCGGGTGCTCACCCGGCTGGTCATTTCGAAGCTGCCTTCGGGCACGGTTATCGACGTGCCGGTGCACGTAATGCGCGCCCGCGAGCCCGGCCCCACTTTGCTCCTGATGGGTGGCATGCACGGCGACGAAGTGAACGGGATTGAGACTATCCGGCGGCTGGTGCGGCGCGATTTGTTGCAGCCGTTGCGGGGCAGTATCATTGCCATTCCCATCCTCAATATTTACGGCTTCCTGAATTTTAGCCGCGACGTCCCCGACGGCAAGGATGTGAACCGCTCGTTTCCCGGCTTTCCGCGCGGGTCGCTGGCTGGGCGGGTAGCCCACCGGTTCATGCGCGAAATCATGCCGCTGATTGATTACGGCATCGATTTCCACACCGGCGGCGCGGCCCGGGCTAACTATCCGCAGGTACGCTGCGTGCTGGGGCTCGATCCCGAAGTGGATGCCCTGGCAGCGGCCTTTGCCGCGCCGTTTACGCTGCACGCCGCCCTGCGGCCGGGGTCGCTGCGCGAGGCGGCGCAGGGTCTGGGCAAGCGCATCATCGTGTACGAAACCGGCGAGAGCCTGCGGCTCGATGAGGCGGGGATTGAAGAGGCGTTGGCGGGCACGCTGCGGGTGCTGCACCACCTGGGCATGGGGCCGGCGGTGCCGGCTCCGGGCCGGCCGGGAATCATCTGCCGGCGGCATACGTGGCTGCGGGCGCGGTTCGCGGGCCTGTTCCGGGCGCACGTCGAAAACGGGCAGTTTGTGGAGAAAGGCCAGATTTACGGCTCTGTGGCCGATCCCTACGGGCAGCAGGCCGTCCGGCTGGAGTCGCCGGTGAGCGGCTACGTGATCGGCCTGAACTACATGCCGGTGGTAAATCAGGGCGATGCGCTGCTTCACATTGCCGTGCCGGAGTAGGGGGTGGCGGAAAACGTAAGGTGGCCGCGCGTCCACGTCCGGCCAGCGGACCTTGGTGCGTTCCGCCGGACTTCTTACTTTTGTCCTTTCTTCATCTTCAGTCATCAATGAAAAACCCGCTTCAGTTAACCATTAATATCGTGCTGCTACTGGCCGTGGCCGTGCTGTATTTTCTGCATTTCAGTCCCCGCGTGGCTGCGCCCGCCGTGGCGACGGATAAATCAACGGCCGTTCTGGCATCGCCGGAGCCCGTAGCCAGCAGTGCGCCGGTGGCCGTTGCCACGCCCGGCACGCCGGCTCTCGCAGCGGCAACCCCCGCCGCGCCCACGAACGCTACGGCGGGCCAGATTGTCTACGTCGAATCCGGCAAGATGCTCGATGGCTACCAGGGCATGAAGGACGCCCGCAAAGCATTCGAGGGCAAAGCCCACGGCTGGGAAAAGCAGAACCAGACCATGCTGGCCAGCTTCAAAACCGCCGTGGAAGCCTATCAGAAGCAGGCCCCGAGCCTGACGCCCGAGCAGCGCGCCGCCACCGAGCAGAAGCTCCAGGCGCAGCAGCAGCAGGTGGGCCAGGCCCAGCAGAAGCTCCAGCAGCAGGCCCAGGAAGAGGAAGGCAAGCTGACTCAGACCGTGTTGGAAGGAGTGAGCAAGAAAGTAGAAGCCTACGGCAAAGCCCATGGCTACAAGCTGATTCTGATTTCGGCCCCCAGCGGCACCATCGCCTACGGCCAGCAGGACCTCAACATCACCACGCCGGTGCTGGCCTATCTCAACACCGAATACCGGAAAAAGTAAGTTTTGATCCGCAGGCTTTCCACCAGCCGTTTTGAATTTTAAGCGATCAGCAGCAGGTCATTAAACCTCGCCGCCCGGTTTACGTCCAACCCGCGTAACTGCTTTTAACCTTAACTGCTGCGTTTTGGCGCAGACCATTATGCGGACTAAATCAATGTTTTTGGCTTTGGTTCTGGGCTTGCTCCTGGTGAGCAGCCAGGCGGCCAGTGCTCAAGTGGTGGTGCAAGGCGGGATTTTCCTGCCGCCGCGTCCTTATTACGGGCCCCGCTACTATTATCCCCCTCGTCCGGCCGTCGTTTACGCCGTGCCGCCACCCCCGATTTTCATTGCGCCCGCGCCCTATTATGCGCCGCGTGGCTACTACGCCCCGCGTCCTTATTACGGCTACCGAGGCCGCCGCTACTACGGCCGGCGGTGGTAAATTCGACGTGTTTTGTAAGCGCAACAAAAAACCCTGTCACCGAGTGACAGGGTTTTTTGTTGCGCTTACAAAACGTCCAGCGCGGGCTGGAAACCGGCGGGCGCCGACAATTTTGCTTAATCTTACGCTGAGAAAAAACCTTACGCCACCTCCTCAATGAAAATCCTCCCCCTGGCGCTGGGCGCCTTCGTCCTGCTGAGCGGCTGCAACCAGACGGCGCCCGTTACTTCCGGTCCAGCGGTGGCGCCACCGGCCGCCGGGTCGGCTACCCGGGTCGATTCGGTGAGGGCGATTGCCCCCGTGCCGGCTGCGCCGCCGGTGGTGAGTACGCCCGGCGCGCCCGTCCAGCCGCCCGTGCCGCCCGCTGCCGCCACCTTGGAGCTGGCTTTCGCCTTTAAGCCAACCCCGGATCCCGACGATCCCGGTCATCCCAAAACCAGCGCCCATTTATTGCTGCAAGGCGCCAGGCCCCAGGATATTGACCTGGGGAAATTCGCCGGCCGGCCCGATGTAGTAGACGCTACCAAGGCGAAGCAGGCAGATTTTCCGCCCGGCATGCTCCTGGGTTTCCGCAGCTACGAAGCCGCTTCCGGCACCAGCTTCGACCTGGCCGTGCTGCCGGTCGACGGTCGTCACCTGCGCATTGTGCGGCGCCGGGTGACCGAGGCGGCCGCTACGCCCGGCCCGTTTGAAACGGCCCGTGAAATATCGCTCCCGCCCAATACGCGCCTGAAAGTAGCGCCCTCGGCAAAGTAACTGACCGGGAAATCCGACCGGGCAGTTACCGGCCCGAATTGTACAAGGCGATGGCCTGCCGCTGGTTATTGGCCTGCTTGCTTTGCAGCACAATGGGCACGATGAGAATGGGCAGCGCCACGTAGATCAGCGGCGAAATAGCGGAGCCGCCGTCGTTGGGGCGGAAGGATTGCAACAGGCCCGCCACCAGCAAACCCCCGCCCACGAGGTAGCTGGCCACGGTGGCCTGCTGGTAGCGCCGCGATTCGAACAGTAGCTGCTGGGCTCCGGCGTTATCGCTGGTGGCCAGCATCAGGTTGCTGGTGGTGATATTCTGGATGGGGCCGTTGTCCTTGGAGAAATACACGGTTTTAACTGTCCGGTAGCCGCCGTAGGGATTGCCGCCGTAGCCGCCGTAACCACCACCATAGCCACCACCATAGCCGCCGCCGTAGCCGGGATAGCCAAAGCCGCCGGGGCTGGAACTGTACTGGGAAGTGGTGATGGAGTAAAGGCTGATCCGCCCGGTGCGGTCGCGCCGCAGGGTGGCTTCGCGGGACGAGCCAGGTAGCGTCGTGCGTACGTAATGTCCCGATTCGTCTTCGTAGAAACCGACCTCGGCCAGCTCAAACTTACGCTGCCCGTCGAGCAGTAGATACGAGCGCCCGAAGAGCGGACTCTTGATCTCAACATCGGATGCACTGTAAACCAGGCCGTTTTTCAGGCCCACCTGAAAGCGGGCGGGGCGGCTGTTGTTGCCCGGCAGCTGGCCGGCCGGGGTGGGGGCGTACACCGGCGCGGGCGCGGCCATGGGGCCCGGCAGGGGCGCCGTCATCACCGCGCGGCGGGTGGTGTCGCGCGGGGCTACGGGCACGTTGTCGAGCTGGCGCGGGGCAGGGGCGGCGCGGGGCCGGGCGGGCGGCGGCAGGGTGGGGGGCGTACCGAGCTGGCGCGGACCATCGTCCTGCGCCCGGGCCGCACTTTCACCGAGCAAAACCACGAGCAGGACCAGGAAGAGACGGGAAAATTTCATCAGTAGAGCCGAAGAAGAAATAAGGAGTGTGAACAAGGTAACAAAGCCCGGCAAATAATGCGGACTCCCTTCCTAAAGCCGGCGCTCAGGGCCTGGCTGGCGGAGAAAGTCCGCGCCGGATCATTAGTACAAATTGCGCCGCCACATGGTGAAAATCAGGTGAATCGACGGCCGTGATCCGGTTCAGCGGTGGCCTTTTGAGGCCCTGCAGTTTGCTGTTATTCCCCTATTTGAGTGCTTGGCCCAAACTAAACAGCTAATGTGGCTGGTGCAACGGCTCGTTGATGAACAATAATATAGCCGCTACTAGCTGAATTTTGCTGGCTCCGCACTTAAATCCGTACATGACAACGGGAAAGAGCCGCATCGCCTTGAAAGCAAGCTTCGCCCGAAAATTACTCAATGGCCAGGCGCTGCGGCTGGCCGGATGTGCCCTTGGCCCGGATCTGTAATAGATACACGCCCGCTGCCAGCCGGGGTAGCTTGATGGTGATTTCGGCTCCTGCCCCCACCGTTTGGTCCAGTACTTTCCGACCGGTCAGGTCGTTTATCAGCACGTGCATCGGGCCGGCGGCGAGGGTTGGGAATCGCAGCGTCAGCTGATTAGTGGCAGGATTAGGATAAAAAGTGTACTGGTCGGCCGCGGCGGCTAAAGCGGCCAACGGGCTGCTCAGCTGCACGGCGGCTACGGCTGAATAACGGGTTGCCCCCCGGGCATCCAGCTGACGTAGGCGGTAGAATGCCTGAGTCAGGCCCGCCACCGCCTGGTCGTGGTAGGTGTAGAGCACTGGCTGAGCCGTGGGGCCCTGGCTGGCAACAAAGCCCAGCGGCTGCCAGTTGGCGGGGGAATTCGAGCGTTCCACCGTGTAGCCGGCGGAATTGGTTTCGGCCGTCATCTGCCATTTTAGGTCCACCACGCCGGGCCGGGACTGGTCGGCCCGGAAGCTGGCCATTTGCGGGGTAAGCGGATTGCCGGGGGACGAAAGCGAGCCCAGCGTGAAGGCCGTAAAGGCCCCCACCGGCTGTCCCGATACCACGGAGCCGGCGTTGAGGTTGCCGCTCAGGCCGCCATTGCCAGTGGTTTCCCACTGCGAACCGGTGAAAGTTGCCACCTGTAAATCCGAGGAAAAATCATCAATGCCGCTGCGAAAGGCATTTTCCCAGTACAGGCCCACGCTCACGGCATCTGCCGAGCCGCTGCGGTCGAGCGTCCAGTATTCGACCTGACTTACTTTGGTGAGCGGCGCGGCGGCGATGAGGGGATTGTAAGCGGTCGCCTGGTATTCAGCCGTGAAGGCGGTGGCCGCACTGGCGGGCGCCGAAATGCTCAGCCGGGCCCAAAAACCATTTTTACCCAGGGGGAAGACAAAAGCCCGCGGCCCGAGCTTACGCAACGGGCCGTCGACATAAGAAGCGGCGTTGCCCATCGTGGCCGTGGCCGAATCCGTCAGGGTCAAAATCGCCGTGGCCGTGGTGCGTAGCAGGCCGCTGGTGAGCGTGAGGCTACCATCCAGGTTGAAGGCCGCGCCGAGGGTCAGGATCTTAGCCGGGTTGTCCAGGACGAGACTTTGTATAGAGGTGAGGCCGTTATTATTCAGCGTCAGGGCTTTAGTAATACTGATGTTCTCGTTGTAGCTCGCGGCTTCCAGGTTTAGCGTGCCGTTTTCGGCGGTCAGTGCCACCCCCTCGGTCAGCGGTCCGGCCGCGGCGGACTGGGGGCTGTAGTGGTCAATATTCAGGTAGTCGAGCCGGGGCTGAAAGCCGGGGGCGGGGTCCGCATCCAGGCCACTGTTCAGGAACGGGGAATAATCAATCTGGCCGGCAGGAGCCAGGGCCGATTGCTCGGCGAAGCCGGCGCTGGGGCCGGCCAGCGTAGTCACCTGGCCACCCGTACCGCTCGTGCCGCGCACGGCCCCCGCCGTACTAGCTCCGAACCAGTTCAGCGAAGCATCCACGGAATTAGTCAGGTTTACCGTCCGGATAGCGGTCGTGCAGCTGTCGAGGCGATTATTGCGGATGCTGTCGCCACCCGAAACTACGTAGCCGTTGCGGCTGATATCAAAAAAGGCCGTGTTGCCGCTGCTGTTGGCCGGCCGGTCCTGTACCTGAATGGCGCGTTGGCACTGGGCCAGGACATTGCCAAAGACCTTGTTGCCGGCGCCTTCCAGGACCAGTCCGAAGCCATTGATATTATAGGATGAGCTGGTTGAATCGGCTAGATAGCCCCGAATAATATTATTTTCGACGAAGGCCCCACCGGTGATTAAATCGCCAGTCAGGCCGCCGCCGAGCGTAATTACACCGCGATCGCGGTCGACAAACGCCAGGCCGGCATTATCCTCGCCGAGGTTGGTAGCTGCACCGATGCTTCTGACAATGTAGTTGTTGCGAACCGCGAAGCTGCCCGCCCCGGCCCGGTTTCCGCTGCCGGTACAGGACTTTAGCTCCAGGCCGTTGGAGCCGTTGTTGCGGATGAAGTTGCCTTCAATCAGGGCGCCCGGGCCGGTGAAATTGCCACTGCCATCCCGGGCGCCCGCCGCGCCCAACACTACGAGCGCCCCGCCCTTGTTCTGGGTAAACTGGCAGTTGCGTACCGTCAGTCCGCTCACGCTGCCGTCGTTGACATCGATCCCGTTGCGGCGGTTAAACTCAAACTGGCCGTCTTCAATCAGAATAGACGATTTGTGGCCATTGACGAGGAACAGGCCCCGGCCCGCGCCGGCGGCCGTGGTGTTGCCGTCTTCGGCCGTGTACGCGGCCCGGACCCGCCGAAAAGTAAGGTTCTGCACGCCGCCGAGGCTACGCCAGAAAATGCCCTGCCGCCGGTTGTGCACCACTTCCACATCTTCAATGAGCACGTTGGCCTGCGGGGCGCTGCCATCGGCCTGAATACCGTAGTCATAGCCATTAAAAGTGAGGCCGGCGACCTTGAGGGGATTGTTGCGACTGGTGCCGTTGGCAGCAATCAGCAGGCCGGCCTCACTGGTTTGAATACTGTTGGGCAGCAGGCCCCCGGTAAAAACGGTGGCATTGTTTGGGTGCGTGGTGGCGGTGCCGGCGCCCTGCAGACTCACGGCCCGGTTCAGGACCATGCGTTCCTGGTAAGTGCCGGTGTCGATAAAAATGGTCTGGGTGCTGCTATCTGCCCGCGCCAGGGCCCGGGCGACGGTGGCGAACGGGGCGGCTGTCGAGCCGTCGCCAGTAGCGTCGCTGCCGGTAGCGGTGGTAAATACGTCGCCGGTGGTAGCGTCGTCATTAACGTACAGCGCCGGCGGGCTGGCCGGTTGAGCCGCTGCCGGGGTGGCCAGCAGGCCCAACAAGGCCCAGCCAAGTACGGATAAAGAATGCTTCATAGTCGAGAGAAAGCCAGTGTAACTAAATGGTATTTTTAGCAGAATATATTTTAGTGATTTCTGATGATCGGTTTTATGTATATTCCTGCTTACACACGCATTTTCAAAGAATTAAATTCAATCGTGGTACTGCCAGCCGGATTGAGTTACGGGAACTTTAAGGGTGATTATGTTTAAACTGTTTAATAAATCGAAGCTGTGTAGTGAGTCGAAAATTCTGTCATGCTGAGCTTGTCGAAGCATCTCTACCGCTTC
>JAYWCH010000073.1:0-33777 GCA_043780755.1 Hymenobacter sp. | reverse complement strand
TTTTAGCATCTTCGCCTTCAGCGAGTTTGGCGGCACGAAGGCGTTGGGATTGTTAATGTCGGCGTCGCTGTTGATAACGAACTTCTCAAATTTGATTCTGTTGCCTTCGCTACTCGTCACGTTTGAGCACGGCAAGGGCAACACCATTAGCGACAAGGCACTGGTGCGCCACTACGACGAATCGTACCATGAGGAAGACGACGAAGTAGACTTAGAGTTGAAAAACATGCACAAAGCTGTTGGTCACGAAGGCGACTACACAATATAATAATAAAGCTTATCAAAATGAACGTCATGCTGAGCGCAGCCGAAGCATCTCGCTTGTGGTAGTAATCAAAACGATTGCAACGAAGCGAGCGAGATGCTTCGGCAAGCTCAGCATGACGTTCTGAGTGATTGAAAGACAGATTCACCACATGAAATATCCTGAATTTAAGCAGCCGCTCAACTACGGCCAGCTCGGCGAGGACATCCTCGCCTGGTGGAAGGAGCACGGCATCTTTGAGAAGAGCGTGAGTAGCCGCGAAGGCCAGCTCACGTTCGTGTTTTACGAAGGCCCGCCTTCCGCTAACGGTGCGCCCGGCATCCACCACGTCATGGCGCGCACGGTGAAGGACATCTTCTGCCGCTACCAGACGCTGCTGGGCAAGCAAGTGCCCCGCAAAGGCGGCTGGGATACCCACGGCCTGCCCATCGAGTTGCAAGTGGAGAAGGAGCTGGGCATCACGAAGGAGGATATCGGCAAGAAAATCAGCATTGCCGAGTACAACCAGCGTTGCAAGGAAACCGTCATGCGCTTCAAGGCGCAGTGGGACGACCTGACCGAGAAAATGGGCTACTGGGTCGACCTCGACGACCCCTACGTGACCTTCGAGCCGGAATACATCGAAAGCTGCTGGGCGCTGCTCAAGAAGCTTTACGACAAGGGCTTGCTCTACAAGGGCTATACCATTCAGCCCTACTCGCCAGCCGCCGGCACCGGCCTCAGCTCCCACGAGCTAAACCAGCCCGGCACCTACCGCGACGTGCGCGACACCACCGTGGTGGCGCAGTTCGAAGTGATCCGGAACGGAGTCTCGGAGAAGCTTTTCGCCGTCGGCACCGACGTGGAAACCTTCATCCTCGCCTGGACCACCACGCCGTGGACCCTCCCCGCCAACACGGGTCTGGCCGTGGGCAAGAACATTCGCTACGTCGTCATTCGCACGTTCAATCAGTACACCGGCTCGCCCATTCGGGTAGTGCTGGCCAAGCCGCTGCTGAGTCGCTACTTCAGCGACAAGGGCGCGGAAGCCGGCATGGATTCCTACCAAGCCAACGATAAAGTATTGCCCTGGCGGCTGGAAAACGAGTTTTCGGGTGCCGAGCTGGTGGATATCCGCTACGTGCGGCTGTTCGATTTCACGCCTTTTGAAGGCCAGGAAAAAGGCTTCCGCGTTATCCTCGGCGACTTTGTGACGACCGATGACGGGACCGGCGTGGTTCACATCTCGCCCACCTTCGGGGCCGATGACTTTCGCGCCGCGCAGCTGGCCGACATTCCGGCCCTCATGGTGCCGGATGCCGAGGGCACGCTCGGTCCCATCGTGGACCGGCAGGGCCGCTACGTGCCTCAGATGGGTGAATTTGCGGGTCGCTACGTGAAAAACTACGACGGTCAGGATGAGACCGTCGCCGGCTACCGCACCCTTGATGTCGACCTGAGCATCCGCCTCAAGGAAATGAACCGGGCCTTCAAAGTGGAGAAGTACGAACATACCTACCCGCACTGCTGGCGCACCGACAAGCCCATTCTCTACTACCCGCTCGACTCCTGGTTCATCAAGACCACGGCGGTGAAAGACCGGCTCATCGAGCTCAACAAAACCATCAACTGGAAGCCCGAAAGTACCGGCACCGGCCGCTTCGGCAACTGGCTCGAAAACCTGGTGGACTGGAACCTGAGCCGCTCGCGCTATTGGGGCACGCCGCTGCCCATCTGGCGCACCCAGGACCGGACGGAGGAAATCTGCATCGGCAGCATCGCCGAGCTGAAAGCGGAGATCGACAAGGCCGTGGCGGCCCAAGTCATGACCCACAATCCGTACGCCAACGGGGAGAAAATCGACCTGCACCGGCCCTACGTGGATGATATTTTCCTCGTTTCGCCAACCGGCCAGCCCATGTACCGCGAGGCCGATCTGATCGACGTCTGGTTCGATTCCGGGGCCGTGCCCTACGCTCAGTGGCACTATCCGATTGAGAACGCCGAGAAGTTTCAAAAGAATTTCCCCGCCGATTTCATTGCCGAAGGCGTGGATCAGACCCGCGGCTGGTTCTTCACCCTGCACGCGCTGGCCGTGATGCTGGAAGACTCGGTAGCCTTTAAAAACGTCATTGCCAATGGCCTCGTGCTGGCCAAGGACGGCCAGAAGATGAGCAAACGTCTCGGCAACGCCGTGGATCCGTTCGCGACCATTAAGGAGTTCGGGCCCGATGCTACCCGGTGGTACCTCATCGCCAACGCACCCCCGTGGGATAACCTCAAGTTTGACACCGCCGGCGTGACGGAGGTGCAGCGCCGGTTCTTCGGCACGCTGTTCAATACGTACTCATTTTATGCGCTTTACGCGAACCTGGATGAGTTTCAGACCAGCGAGTTCGACCGCGTGCCCCAGGCCGAGTTGAGTGAGCTGGACCGGTGGATTCTGAGCAAGCTGCAATCGCTGATTGTGGAAGCGCGCGGCCATCTCGACAACTACGACCCGACCAAGGCCGCCCGCGCCATTCAGGACTTTGTGACTGATCAGCTCTCGAACTGGTACGTGCGGCTCTCGCGCCGCCGTTTCTGGAAGGGCGAGCTGACCCAGGACAAGCGCGCCGCCTTCGAAACCCTGCAGGAATGCCTGGTGGTGGTGGCCCAGCTCATGTCGCCCATCGCGCCATTCTTCGGTGAGTGGCTCTACAAGAATATGACCGACGGTATGCGCGCCGAGGCCGTGGCCCGGCACACGCCCCTGGCGCCCGAGTCGGTGCACCTTACGCTGCTGGTGGCAGCCGACACCGCCCGCATCGATCCGAAGCTGGAGGAACGCATGGAGCTGGCCCAGCGCATCAGCTCGTTGGCGCACTCGCTGCGCAAGAAATCGGTGCTCAAAGTGCGTCAGCCCTTGCAGCGTATTCTGGTGCCGGTGCTCAATGACACAACGAAGGAGCAGGTCGGGCTGGTTGAAGACCTGATCTGCGCCGAAATCAACGTCAAGCACATTGAGTTTCTCGATGACGAGAGCGGCGTGTTGGTGAAGTCGGTCAAGCCCAATTTCAAGCGCCTCGGTCAGCAGTACGGGCCGCGCCTGAAAGCCGTGGGTGCCCGCATTCAGGCCATGACGGCCGCCGAAATCTCGCGGCTGGAGAAGGAGGGAAGCCTGCTGGTGGAAGTGGACGGCCAACCCATTACCCTGGCCCCCGACGATGTGGAAATCCGCACCGACGACTTACCCGGCTGGCTCGTCGCCACCGACGGTCCGCTCACCGTGGCGCTCGACGTGATTCTGACCGAGGAGTTGCGCCAGGAAGGCCTGGCCCGCGAGCTGGTCAACCGCCTCCAGAACCTGCGCAAAGATTCTGGACTGGAAGTGCAGGATAAAATCCGCGTCACCCTGGCCGACCAGCAGCCCGCGCTGATGGCCGCCGTGGTCGCCTTCGGGGAGTACATCCGCACCGAAACGCAGGCCCTGGCCCTCGACTTTGCCCCCGAAGTAACGGGCGGCAGCCTGCTGGAATTCGATGACTTTTCGGTTGCCGTCCGCCTGGCCGTAGCAACTGCCTGAGGCTGAGGGACCCGCCGGGCCGGCTAAAGCCCGGCGGGTTAAACGCCGCACAAATCCCCAAAAGCTCGTCTTTAATTGTCCAAAAGACCAGTTAATCAGTTATAAAAGGTATAAACGACGAGTCTAACCCGTTCCGTTGCTCCCGCTCCTTTTGGCACCACCTGCATGCACCCAACTCTCACCACCCGCCAGCAATCCGCCGCCCGATTCTTCCTGCTGGCGCTGCTCATTATTGCCCTCGACCAACTTTCCAAGTGGGCCGTGCACACCTATATGCAGCCCGGCATGGCGGGCGAAATCCCGCTTATCGGGCACTGGGGCAAGCTGCACTACACGTTGAACCCAGGCATGGCTTTCGGGGCCGAGCTGCCGGCGCCCTACGGCAAGTTGGTGCTCACGGCCTTCCGGCTGCTGGCCGTAACGGGCCTGATTTACTACATCGTGCGGTTGTGCCGGCAGCGGGCGGCAGCGGGCTACATTGCCTGCATGGCGCTGATTATGGGCGGCGCCGTGGGCAATCTCATCGACTCGGTGTTCTACGGCATCATCTACCACAATGCACCTTTCGGGGCGCCTTCGCCCTGGTTTCACGGGCAGGTGATTGATATGCTGTACGTAGATATCTACGAAGGTTTTCTGCCCCAGAGCTGGCCGTTGCTGGGTGGTAAATACGTGTCGCTCTGGCCTATTTTCAACATTGCCGATTCGTCCATTTTTATCGGTGTTGCCTTTATCCTACTCAATCAGAGCCGGTTTTTTCAGCAGGAGCCGCCTGCGCCGGTTGCGGCCCGGCCGAATCCGGAAGCCGAAACACCGGCTGTTATCTAGCAGGGTTTTAAGGTCTTTTTCCGAATGATGACGCATATTCCTGCTAACGCTATCCCTGTCCCCGGCTGCGCTAATACCAGCCTCGCTCTGCTCCAATCAACCCTGACTTGCCCGGCGTGCGGCAATGTCACGTCCGAAACCATGCCGACTGATGCCTGCGTGTACTTTTACGAATGCGCCCGCTGCCGCACCGTGCTCAAGCCGCTGGCCGGCGACTGCTGCGTATTCTGCAGCTACGGTAGCGTGAAATGTCCCCCAATTCAGGCGGGTAATTCCTGCTGTTAGCCCCGTTTCCTGTCTTTATTTGTCCGTGTCCCTACTCAGCGTTCAGCATCTGACCATCGACTTTTCCAGCCACCGCGGCGATGTGCGGGCGGTGGACAACGTGTCGTTTGAGCTGAACCGGGGCGAAACACTGGCCATCGTGGGGGAGTCTGGCTCGGGCAAGTCGGTGACTTCGCTGGCCTTGCTGGGGCTGATTCCGAGGCCGCCCGGGCGCATCGTGCAGGGGCAGGCGATCTTTCAATCTGAAAAGCTCGGTGAAACCGACCTGCTGAAACTCTCCGAAACTGAGCTACGCCAGGTGCGCGGCAACGATATCGGGATGATTTTTCAGGAGCCGATGACCTCGCTCAATCCCGTGTACACCTGCGGCCGGCAGGTGACGGAGACCCTGCGCCTGCACACCCGCCTGAGCGCGGCCGAAGCCCGGGAGCGGACCATTGAGCTTTTCACCGAAGCGCAGCTGCCGCGCCCCGCCAGTATTTTCAGCAGCTACCCGCACGAAATCAGCGGCGGGCAGAAGCAGCGGGTAATGATTGCCATGGCTATGGCCTGCCGCCCGGCCTTGCTCATTGCCGACGAGCCCACCACGGCGCTCGACGTGACGGTGCAGGCCCGCATGCTCCGGCTGATCGACGATCTGCGCCGCCAGCACCAGACGGCGGTCCTCTTCATTACCCACGATCTGGGCGTGGTGGCCGAAATCGCCGACCGGATTCTCGTCATGTACCGGGGCCGGGTTGTGGAACAGGGCGCCGTGCTGGATATTTTCTCCAATCCGCAACATCCGTACACCAAAGGGCTGTTGGCGTGCCGTCCGCGGCTCTCCATTGGCCAAAAAAGGCTGCCCGTAGTGGCTGATTTCATGGGTGAGGACGCCAGCGGGCAGCTTTTTGCCCAGCCCGCCCCGCTGCTACCGCTGCCAGATGAGGCACTTGCCGAATTTTTGCCCGACACCGCCGTCCGGCCACTACGGGTAAAATCTGAAACCACCAAAACGTTCCCCGTGGAACATCTTCCCGGCGATGTTCCACGGCCCGGCGCGATTCGCCCGCCGGAGCTTCCGAGTGCCGACCAGCCCGCGCCGGGGCGGCCGGGGGCGGGGGCGGAAGGGTCGCCAATCCGCCCTTTGCTGGAGGTGAAAAATCTCCAGGTTTACTTCCCGCTGCGCCAGGGCTTTTTCGGGCGGACGACCGATTACGTCCGGGCGGTTGATGACGTCAGCTTCACGTTGTATCCCGGCGAAACCATCGGCCTCGTGGGGGAGTCGGGCTGCGGCAAGACTACGCTGGGGCGGGCGCTGCTTCGTCTCACGGAGCCCACGGCGGGCAGTGTTTTGTTTGAGGGCATCGATCTGGCCCGGCTTTCGGCCGGGGAGCTGCGCCGCCGTCGGCGCGACTTACAGCTGGTTTTTCAGGATCCCTACGCCGCCCTCAATCCCATGCTGACCGTGGGTGAGGCCATCTGGGAACCCATGCGGGTGCACGGCGTGGGCGGCTCCCGGGCTCAGCAGCGGGGCCGCGTGCTGGAGCTGCTGCGCACGGTGGGGCTGCGGGAGGAACACTTTCAGCGCTACCCGCACGAGTTCAGCGGCGGGCAGCGGCAGCGGATCTGCATTGCCCGGGCGCTGGCTTTGCAGCCTAAGCTCATTGTCTGCGACGAGTCGGTTTCTGCCCTCGATGTCTCGGTGCAGGCGCAGGTGCTGAATCTGCTTAACGACCTCAAGCGGGAGTTCGGCATCACCTATCTTTTCATTACCCACGACTTGTCGGTGGCCCGGTTTATGAGCGACCGGCTGCTGGTGATGCACGAGGGGCGGATTGTGGAAAGTGGTCCGGCGGCGGCCATCTACTCCCGGCCGCAGCACGATTACACCCGGGGTTTGCTGGCCGCCATTCCCAAAGACAGCCTGGCCGATATTGCGGCCGCCGTGGCGGGCCGGGACTCCTGAGGCGCTGCCCCGGCTCCTGCCGGCGCTACTGCCATTTGCTGGCCGGGCTGATGCCTGGTCTTACTGTATAACTTACCGGCCCGGCCCGCGTTTTATCAAGCGTGGCCCCGAACCGGCCCACTCATTTTTCCGCCCTCGCCGCCTGCGACCAACTACTATTTCGGCGGCCCTCCTTACATGAATACCCCCAACGAATCCAAGGCTCCCCGCGCCCAGCGCGAAAAGCCCGAAGCCACCCTCATCTCGTCCGAGCAGGTGCTGCGGGCTTTTACCGATAATCCCGGCAAAGTCCTCGCGTACCGTCAGCTCTCCCGCCGCCTCGGCGTGACGACCAAGGGCCAGCGCGAAGAAATTTTCGCCCACCTCAAGGTGCTGCGCAAGGACGGCGTCATTATCCTGCTCCAGAACGACGAGTACCGCCTGGCCGATGCCACTGCCGCGCCCACCGCGCCAGCGCCGGCCACCGCCCGCAAATCGTCCAAAAAAGCCCCCGTGCCCAGTGGCCCGCCCGCGCACCGTTCGGTGCAGGCTGAGTTTGGTCAGGATCCGATTGTGCACCGGCGGCGGTCGGCCGGTTTCGACCACCCCGGCGATGACACCCGCCCGAGCCGCGACGCCAATACCGTCATCGGCACGGTTGATCTGGCGACGCCCAACTTCGCTTTCGTGGTGCCCGAAGGCACGGGCAACAACGACGACATCCGCGTCTTCACTGATCAGCTCAAGTTTGCCTTGCAGGGCGATGTTGTGCGGGTGCGGCTGCGCAGCTCCCGCGACGGCCGCCCGGTGGGTGACGTGGTGGAAGTCCTCAAGCGGGTGCGGCCAGAGGTGGTCGGGCGACTGCGCATTCAGGGCACGCTGGGCTTTGTGAAGCCGGACAATCGCAAGATGTACTTCGACGTGTTCGTGCCGCCGCACAACCTGAAGGAAGCTCGCAACGGCGACAAGGTGCTGGTGCGCATCACCGAATTTCCGGAGGACAGCAGCCGCCAGCCGGTGGGGGAGATCGTCCGCAACTTCGGCGCGGCCGGGGGGAACGAGGCGGAAATTAACGCCATCATGGCCGAATTCGGGCTGCCGTTTGAATTCCCGGAGGAAGTGGAAACTGAATCCGAAGGCATCAGCGAAGTCATCGCCGCCGACGAGATCGCCCGGCGCCGGGACTTCCGCGACGTCACTACGTTCACCATCGACCCGGCCGACGCCAAGGACTTCGACGATGCCCTCTCGATTGAGAAGCTGGAAAACGGGCACTGGGAAATCGGCGTGCATATCGCCGACGTGACCCACTACGTGCGCCCCGGCACCGAGCTGGAGCGCGAGGGTAAGCACCGCGCCACCTCGGTTTACCTCGTCGACCGCGTGATTCCGATGCTGCCCGAGCGCCTGAGCAATGGCCTCTGCTCGCTACGCCCGCACGAGGACAAGCTCACGTTCTCGGCCGTATTCGAGCTGGACGAGAACGGCAAGCTCTACGAGTCGTGGTTCGGCAAAACCATCATTCACTCCAACCGCCGCTTCTCCTACGAAGAGGCCCAGGAGCGCATCGAATCCAAAGAGGGCGAGTACGCCGTGGAGATCAATGTCCTCAACGACATGGCGCACAAAATCTGTGCGCAGCGTTTCAAGCAGGGTGCGATTTCCTTCGAAACCCAGGAGGTGAAGTTCAAGCTCGACGCCGACGGCAAGCCGCTGGGCGTGTATGTGAAGGAGCGCAAGGACGCCCACAAGATGATCGAGGAGTTCATGCTGCTCGCCAACCGCAAGGTGGCCGAGTTCGTCTTCAACCTCAAAAAGACCAAGCCGCGTTTCACCATGGTGTACCGCACCCACGACGCGCCCGAGCCCGAACGCCTGCAAACCTTCGCCCTGTTTGCCCAGAAATTCGGCTACCAGCTTAAGCTCGACAACCCGAAAAAAATCAGCACCGAGCTCAACACCCTGAGCACGGAAGTGATGGGCAAGCCCGAGCAGAACGTGTTGCAGGGCCTCGCCATCCGTACCATGGCCAAGGCAATTTATTCAACCGAGCCGCTGGGCCACTTTGGGCTGGCCTTCGATCATTACTCGCACTTCACCTCGCCCATCCGCCGCTATCCGGATATGATGGCCCACCGTCTGTTGGAGCATTACCTCATCGGGGGCAAGAACGTGGCCGTGGAGCCCGTCGAGGAAGAGTGTAAGCACTCCTCGGCCCGCGAGAAGATGGCGGCCAACGCCGAGCGCGCCAGCATCAAATTCAAGCAGGTCGAGTTCATGGCCGATGAGATCGGCAACACGTTCAAGGGTGTGGTTTCGGGCCTGACCGAGCGCGGGATGTACATTGAAATCGAGGAGAACAAGTGCGAGGGCATGGTGCGCATCAGCGACATTCCGGGTGACTTCTTCGAGCTTGATAAGGATAACTACCGCATCGTGGGGCGCAACAACAAGCGCATTATCCAGTTCGGTGACGAGATGATGGTGGTCGTGAAATCGGCCAACCTGCTCGACCGCACCATCGATTTCGAGTTGGTCGACGACCGCCCCGACTACATGAAGCACCGCGAAGCCGAGGAACGCAAAAACCGCGGCGGCGAAACCCGTGGCTACCGTGACCACAGCGGCAGCAGCAAGGGCGGCAAAGGCGGCAGCGGCAAGGGCAGCAGCCAGGGCAGCAGCCAGGGCAACCGCCGCCGCTAAGTTGTCGCCGGCGTTCCGGTTCCCGCTACTTTACGCCCCGTCGCCACTCCTGGCGACGGGGCGTTTTGGTTCTGCCTGGAAACAATCTCTCCCGTCCGACCTTGTGGCTCAAACCAGGCGGCTGGCCGGCCGCCCTGATTTTTAGAACGAACTTTACGCCACCTCTTACCCTTGCGAAACCTCGCGCGAAACGCCCCTTGGATTTCCCCGCTCAAATCACCGCCGCCCTCGCCCAGCTCAGCTACGGCGACCAGCCCGACACCCTTTACGCCCCCATCCGCTACATCATGGGCCTGGGGGGCAAACGCATCCGGCCGCTGCTCACGCTGCTGGGCGCTCACGTCTTCACCGACGAGCTGACGCCCGTGCTCCGGCCCGCCCTGGCCACGGAGGTCTTCCACAACTTCACCCTGCTCCATGACGACCTGATGGACCTGGCGCCGCTCCGGCGGGGCCAGGCTACGGTGCATGAGAAGTGGAATCCGAACGTGGCCATCCTCAGCGGCGACGTGATGCTGGTGCGGGCCTACGACCTGTTTCTGGACGTGCCGCCCGCGCTGCTGCCCGTCGTGTTGCGCCGCTTTGGCCAGACGGCCGTCGAGGTTTGCGAAGGCCAGCAGTGGGACATGAATTTTGAAACCGAGCCTCAGGTCAGCATCACCCAATACCTGGAAATGATCCGGCTGAAAACGGCCGTTCTCCTTGGTTTCTGCCTGGAGCTGGGTGCCCGGCTTGCCGGAGCTACCGAGGAAGATGCCGATCATCTCCGGCAGTTCGGGGTGGATATCGGCCTGGCTTTTCAGCTGCGCGATGATCTGCTCGACGTGTACGGCGACGCCGCCACCTTCGGCAAGCGGGTGGGTGGTGACATCGTTTCAGACAAGAAAACCTTCCTGCTGCTCACTGCCCAGGCCCAGGCCAACCCTGCCCAGCGGGCCATCCTGCACCAGTACATTGCGCAGCCCGTGACCAGCGCCGAGGCCAAAGTCCAGGCCGTGCGCGCCATCTACGACGAGCTCCAGATTCGCCCCCAGACCGAGGCGTTAATCAATAGCTACTTCCACGATGCCCTGCAGCATCTGGAGCGCGTAGCCGCGCCCGCAGCCCGCAAACAACCCCTCCACCACCTCGCCCTCCAGCTCATGGATCGCGAAAACTAATCCTGCAGTGCTCCTCAATCCCATCTACATCCTCATCGGCCTCACGGTTCTGATTTCCGCCTACGCCTGGTCCAACACCCAACTGCTGCAATCCTGGACCATGCAGCCCTACCTCATGGCCCGCTCCGGGCAGTGGTACCGCCTGCTCACCTCCGGCTTCCTCCACGCCGACTGGGGCCATTTGCTCTTTAATATGTTCGCCTTTTACTCCTTCAGCCCCGTGGTGCTGGGCCGGCTGGCGGATAGCTACGGTCCGGGGTTGGGGCTGGGCTTGTTCCTGGTGCTCTATTTGGGCGGGATCATTCTCTCGGATCTGCCCACCTACTTCCGGCACCGTGACGACCGCAACTACAGCAGTCTCGGCGCCTCGGGTGGGGTATCGTCGGTGTTGTTCGCCAGCATCCTGCTTTTCCCGGTGAATACCAACGGCGGTGGCATCATCATCTTTCCGATTCCGGTGCCGATTCAGCCCTTTCTGTTCGGCTTTCTGTACCTGGCGTATTCCTGGTACATGGGTCGCCGCCGGGGCGATAACATCAACCACGACGCCCACTTCTACGGCGCGCTTTACGGCGTCGTGCTCATGTTCGTGCTCATGCCGGGCGCCGGCCCAGAGTTTCTTCGCCAAATCACTCAATTCATTCAGGCAAAGATTTCATAATCAACTGATTGAGTCCGATTTATTGATCTACCATATCCATTTGCAGGGCGTTGCGTAAGGAAAGCCAGGTTCATCCTTTCACTTTCCTTATTTCCCATGCGCTCCCTTCGTTCCTACGTTGCCCGGGTGCCCCTCGCGGCCCTGTTGCTCCCCCTGATGCTGTTTTTTTCGTCGTGCAGCCGCTACAACAACAACGGCAGTCTTTCTATCGCCGGGGTGCTTTACCTCATCCTGGCCATCGCCGCCGTCATCAGCCTGCTCAAACAGGACTGGGACCTCACCAAAAAACTCATCTGGGGCGCCGTGATCTGGTTTTTCCCCATCGGTGGCTCCATCATCTACTTCCTGTTTTCCGGCCGTCGGTAGCTCGTTTTTTAGCCATTGCATTCCAAAAGCAGCCCCGGCCAGTTTAATCTGGCCGGGGCTTTCTCTTGGGCGAAAGGCGGAGTTATTCACTAACTTTCAGTTTCACGAGTGCTTACTGATGGAGTAGCCGCTGCTTCTCCAGCTGCGTCACGTTGCGGAGTAGCTCCCCGCTGTTCGTGATCTGGGTCATCTGCCAGTGGTCGCCCCGGTGGCGCAGCTTCACTTCCACGACCATCGTCGTATCGTATTTTGGCTGCGATATTTCCAGGCCAACGAAGGCGTTTTCGCCCTCTTCCCGGCTGTACTTGATCCCTTTAAATTCACTGTTTGGCCCCACTACTTTACTGGCCAGGCCGGTCAGGGAGATGTTCATCAGGTGCTGCGGGGCGGCGGCGGCGGCGGCTTCCAGCGAGCCGGTTTCCACGTAGCGCTGGACTTCCTGGTGGGCGGCCCGGGCGAGGGTTGGTTTGAGCAGTCGCATCGCGCTGCCCATCAGCAGCCCGCCGCCGGGCACGAGGGCGGTAAGCGCCGAACCTTGTTGGGTGACGTCATCGACCAGGTGAGTGGTCACGCTGTTCACATCCACGTACTTCTCGAACGTCGGCATGTCGTGCGTCTGCACGGCCGCTGCCGCCGCTACCAGTGCCCCGCTAGGCCCCTGTCGCAGACTGCGGTAATAATAGTAGCCACCGGCACCCAGCGCCACCAGCAATACGAGTAGGATCAGTTTTTTCATAAAGCCGGAGCCGTGAGTTAAGTTGTAAAATTACCCCAAAGCCCAGTTTATATCCGTTCTTCCCGCGACTGGATTTCGGATCTGATCCCCCCTGGACTTCCCCCGTCGGCCCGTTTTTCGCCGTAGGTTGCCGGGGCGATGTTCTTCGCAGTTTCACCCCAGCCCATGCCCGATTCCGCTTTAAATCTCTTCCGTCCGGAAGTTCATGGTCACCGGGGTTGCCGGGGCCTGCGCCCCGAAAATTCCTTGTCCGGTTTCCTGCACGCCCTGTCCATGGGCGTCGATGTGCTGGAGCTGGACGTGGTCATTTCCGCCGATCAGCAGGTCGTGGTTTCGCACGAGCCCTGGCTCAATCCCCGAACCTGTTCCGACCCTGCCGGCCGTTCCCTGGCGCCCGGCGCTAGTCCCCTGTTTAACCTTTACCAAATGCCCTATGCCGAGATCCGGTGCTGCGATTGCGGCCAGCTCGGCCACCCGGACTTCCCCGAACAGGTTCCCACCCCCGCCTGTAAACCCCTGCTACGGGAAGTCTTCGCGGCCGTGGAAGCGGCCACGGTGCTGGGTCAGCGTTTACCCGTTGGCTATTCCGTTGAGATTAAATCCAGCCCTGCCGGCGATGGAGTTTTTCACCCGGCCCCCGCCGCACTGCTCGCGTTGGTCCTGGCCGAGCTCACCGCCGCCCAGGTGTTAGTTCGTACCACTTTACTCTGTTTCGACCCGCGCATTCTGCAGTTGGCCCATCTTTGTTGTCCGGCCTTGGCCACCTGCCTGCTGGTTGAAGATCAGTTGCCGTGGCCCGTCAGTCTGGCCGCGTTGGGCTTTGTGCCCACCACCTTTGGCCCCGGTTTTCGCACTGTTACACTGTCTTCCACGCGGCAGCTCCGGGCCGACTTCCCCGGCCTTCGGCTCGTGCCCTGGACTGTAAATACCCTGCCCGATCTGCGCCGTCTCCGCGCCCTGGGCGTCGATGGTCTGACCACGGATTATCCGGATCGGCTGTTACAGTTGCTCCGGACAGAAGGGTAGGGGGGAGCGCTGTCGGTAATCCCTGCCGATCCCGTTCGCGGCTTTATTTATCTTTGTAGCCAGTGCGTGTTACGCGGCTCTGTTTATTACAAGTGTTGTTCCCGATGCTGTAATAAGTTGTCTGTAAAACTTTCGTTGTTACAGAATACAGTTTTCTCCAACGTTCATTTTTGTTTGTTTTATTGGTCCTGATTTGACATATTTGCATCAGCGTTACGCAAATGATATGTTATGCCACACCAAGGTGAAATCCTGCAGGAAGCGATTAAACACAGCGGGATCTCCATTACGCGCATTGTCGAAGAATTGGGCATTACTCGTCCGACAATCTATCGGAAGTTTAAGGAAGAAACAGTTGACTACAGCTTTGTAAAAAAAGTCGGCCTTATCATTAACCACGACTTTTCTAGTAGTTTTACAATCAGTCAGCAGGAAGCCCTTTCTTTTGTAACATCAACTGTAAAACAATCTGTTACACCCAGCGTTACACCCCGGACAATGTCATCACAATCTGCTGATCCTGACCCCAGCCGGCAGCTTTTAGCCCTTCAGGTCAAGTACATTGCTCTTTTAGAGGCCTACAACGAGCTTTTGCTAAAAGTGTATGGCCCGAAGTGACAAAAATGTTCCACGTGAAACATTTTTGTCAGTGGCACTTGACCCATATTGGCTGTAGTTATACTCATCTTCCACGCTCGCTCGCTGTATGGACGCAACCCTTCGCGTCTCGCGTCGAACGAGCACCCGGCAGACGAGCCGTAGAGACGCGACCCTTCGCGTCTGGCGTTAACGGGCACCCGGACAGTGCGAACGCGAGCCGCGAAGGGGCGCGTCTTTACACTCGTCGGGCCAAACTGTTGGGATGGATTTATTCGGCGATGGGTCTGTGCAGACGCCGGCAGTCAAATCTGAATTCTAAAGAAAAATAACTTCTTTAACTACCGTCGAGCCAACCGCGGCATTGATGAGGTCGGCCACGCGGGTCTTGGCCATGAGCAGCTCGTGCTTGAGGGGCGCCGAGCTGAGGCGGACGAAGAGCCGTCCTTGGTTGACGTACACCTCCTGGGTTTTCAGGGCAACTGCTTTGCCCATCACGCGCTCCCAGCTCGATACGACGGTTACTTCGTTGAGCTTGCCCTGCAGACGGTAGGCTTTCACCAACGCTTCGATTCCTTCCTTGAGCGGGATAACATCGCCGGAGCGGGAAGGGACGAAAGGTTTTTTCACGATTAAAAGCCGCCGATTAAAAGCGCGGACTGCCGTGCTCTTTCAGGCTGCAAAGGTAGGCCAGCCGGCGCCTAAACGGGCGCCACGGTGCCATTCTGCACTCGAAATCGGAGGATGGGAATGCCCACCCGGGCGAGGGCCTGATCGGTGCGTTCCAGGTTGGTGTCGGTCAGAAAAACCTGGCCGAAGGTTTCATCGGCCACCAGTTCGAGCAGCCGGGCGATGCGCTTGTCGTCGAGCCGATCGAAGATGTCATCCAGCAGCAGCAGCGGTTTGTGGTGCTGGCGGGTGGCCAGTAGTTCAAACTGCGCCAGCTTGAGGGCAATGGCGAAGGACTTCTGCTGGCCCTGCGAGGCGTGGCTCTTGACGGGCAGCTCATTCATGAGAAAGAGAAAGTCGTCGCGATGCGAGCCGGTGGTGCTGCGTTGCAGGGCGAAGTCGCGCCGCTCGTTGCTGCGCAGCAGCTGGGCGAAGTCGAGCCCGAGCAGCTGGCTTTTATAGGTAAGCAATACCTCCTCCTGGCCATCGGCGAGCTGCTGATAATGGCGCTGAAAGACGGGCACGTAGTCAGCCAGAAAGGCAGCGCGCAACAAGGTGAGCTGCTGGCCGAGCGGGGCGAGCTGCTCGTCCAGCGCCAGCAGGTAATCACGATCGAAGCCGTGCGCGGGCCGGTCGCCTTGTTTGAGCACGGCGTTGCGCTGGCGGAGCAGGGCATTGTAGGCAATGAGCATTTCCAGGAACTCGTGGTCGAGCTGGGCCATCAGGCTATCAAAATATTTGCGCCGATCTTCACTACCCTGCCGGATCAGATCGGTATCGTAAGGCGAGATCAGCACCGTTGGAAAGCGGCCAATGTGGTCGGCCATGCGCTCGTACGGCTGCTTATTGTGGGTGAGCAGTTTCTTCTGGCCCAGGCGCAAACTGACCTGAATGGTCTCGTGTTCGGGCGCGGCGGCGGTGGTGAAATTGCCTTTAACGACGAAGAAGTCAGCGCCTTGCTTAATGCAGAGCGCATCGGTGGCTGAGATCGCGCTTTTGGTGAGCGAGAGGTAATGAATGGCGTCGAGCAGATTGGTTTTGCCGCTGCCGTTGTCGCCGATAAAGCAGTTGAGGCCGGGGGAGAGGCGGAGGGAAGCGTCGTCGTAGTTTTTAAAAAAGAGGAGCTGGAGAGAGTCGAGGGTCATAAGGTTCGGTATTGCCAGCAGTTTTATGTAATTTCGCCCTCCCAACGCGAAATAATCCTTAACGTGCTATGGCGGATACGAAAGTAAAAGCTACTCCTAAGAAATCAACAGCAGCTAACGGCTCAACGGCCAATGGCAAAGGAGATGCTGTCCCCACCGGGCATCAGCCCGACTCAGTGTTGCCGGGGGGCGATCAGTCGGAAGTAGCCGCTTCGGGCGGCGACGCGCCGACTCTGGAGTCCCCGGCGCCCACGTTTCCCAAGGAAACGTATCTGCGCTGGTATGAGCAAATGCAGCTCATGCGCAAGTTTGAAGACAAGGCGGGTCAGCTATATGGTCAGCAAAAAATAAAAGGCTTCTGCCACCTTTACATCGGACAGGAAGCCTGCGTGGCGGGGGCGGTATCGGCCCTTGAGGTAGGTGATAAATACATCACCGCCTACCGCGACCACGCCCACCCGATTGCGCTGGGCACATCGCCGAACGCCATCATGGCCGAGCTGTTTGCCAAAGCCACCGGCTGCTCGAAAGGCAAAGGCGGCTCGATGCACATGTTCGATAAGTCGGTCGGCTTTGTGGGTGGCCACGGCATCGTGGGCGGGCAGGTGCCGATGGGCGCCGGGCTGGCCTTCGCCGAGAAATACAACAAGACCGGCAAGCTCTGCATTTGCTACATGGGCGACGGTGCCGTGCGCCAGGGCGCTTTGCACGAAGCCTTCAACATGGCAATGCTGTGGAAGCTGCCGGTGATTTTCGTGATCGAGAACAACGGCTACGCCATGGGCACTTCGGTGGCGCGGACGTCGAACGTGACGGATCTCTACAAGATTGGTCTGGCCTACGACATGCCCTCCGAGCCGGTGAACGGCATGCGGGTGGAAGACGTGCACGAGGCCGTGGCCCGCGCCGCCGAGCGCGCCCGCAAGGGCGACGGCCCGACGCTGCTCGAATTTAAAACCTACCGCTACAAGGGCCACTCGATGAGCGACCCGGCCAAGTACCGCACCAAAGAAGAGCTGGAAGACTACCGGCACCGCGATGCCATCGAAGGCGTGCGCCACACCATTCTGACCAATCAGATGGCGACGGAAGCAGACCTGGAAGCCATCGACGAAACCATTCGGGCCAAGGTGACCGAGGCCGTGGAATTCGCCGAAAGTTCGCCCTACCCCACGCCCGACGAATTGTACAAGGACGTGTACGTGCAGGCCGACTACCCCTACATCCACGACTAATTAATCCGGTTCTCCGAACACCCGGCCCGCTCCGCGGGCCCGGCTGTAGAAATACCCCCCGTCATGTCGAAGATTCCTTATTCTGGCAAAAGCCAGCAGGCCCGTCAGGGGCAAGTTCCGCAGAACGTTCCGGCCGACCCGCTGGCCGTCGCCGAAAACCTCCCGGCCGAAAATCCGCTGCTCGAAGATCCCGACGCGCTGGCCGCCCGGCTGGTGGAGTCGGAAGATTTCGTGCGCAAGAACCGCAACCTGCTACTCGCCCTCCTCGCCGCCGTAGTCTTGACCGTGGTGGGCAGTTTCGGCTATTACACCTGGCATAACCAGCAGGATGCCAAGGCGCAGGCCAGCATGTTCCGGGCCGTCAATAACTGGGAAGCTGACTCGCTGAACAAGGCGCTGAAAGGCGATGGCAAAGCCCCCGGCCTGGCCACCGTCGCCAACGAATTCAGCAACACTAAGGGCGGCAAGCTCGCCAACTTTTACGCTGGCGTGGCTTCGCTGAAAGAAGGCAAATACAAGGAAGCCATCGATTACCTCGAAGACTTCAGCTCCGACGACTACCTCGTGCAGAGCCGCGCCTACTCGCTCATGGGCGATGCGCAGCTTGAGCTCAACAAGCCCAAGGAAGCCGCCGACCTCTACGCCAAAGCCGCCGATCACAACGCCAACGAGTACTTCTCGCCCGGCTACCTGCTCAAGGAAGCCACGGCCCGCGAGCTAGCCAGCGACAACGCCGGCGCGGTGAAAGCCTACGACCGCATCATCACGGAATACCCCACGGCCCAGGAAGTAGCCGAGGCCCGGCAGTACAAGGCCAAGCTGGACAAGTAAGAAATTGATCTATCTGACTAGATAGATGTTAAGAATTTTGATTGCGCTTTTCCGATCCCGGAGAAGCGCAATTTTTTTAGCCGGCGGTTTCGGGCGCCGGCCCAACTCTTTAAATCAGCGATACTATGGCGACTGCCCTCCAGAATCTGAGCGAATACGACGCTACGGCTTTTATCGACATCAGTGAGAAGCGCTTCGGGCTGGTTGTGGCCGACTGGAACCGGGAGCTGACTGACGTGCTCAGCGCCGGCGCTTACGAAACGCTGCTCAAACACGGCGCGGCGGCCGAAAACATCTACCGCAACACCGTGCCGGGCAGCTTCGAGTTGACACTGGGGGCGCAGTTTCTGGCGCAGCACGAGGAGATGGATGCCGTGATTTGTCTGGGTGTGGTCATTCAGGGCGATACCAAGCACGACGATTATATCTGTCACGCCGTGGCCCAAGGCCTCACGCAGGTGGCGCTCAAGTTCAACAAGCCAGTTATTTTCGGGCTCGTGACGACCAATACCCTGGAGCAAGCCTGGGACCGGACCGGCGGTAAGCACGGCAATAAAGGCGTGGAAGCGGCCGTGGCGGCTATCCAGATGCTGGGCTTTTAGCCGCACGGAAAAGCCGGCTGCAATCCGTAACTTTGTGGCCGCAAAATCAAGTAGCCAATGGTTTTATGGAAAGCGGATTGATTGCGGTAGTTGGCGTTCGGCCAACTATTCCGCCCTCAGCACGTTTCGCATCCGTTGCCAGGTGGCAACTTTTATCCTCTCCGCAGATCTTTTTTACCCGCCCCATGAACGTCGATCATCTCCGCTACTCCCGGGAAGACTTGAATGAGTTTGACCAGATTATCCAGGAAAAACTGACGGCCGCCCGCAAGGAGTTGACCTTCATCAAAGAAACCCTGAACCGCAGCAACGATTCGGGTACCGACACGACTTCTTCCTCGGCCAAGGTGCTGGAAGACGGCGCCGAAACCGCCGAGAAGGAAAGTATGAACCAGCTGGCCTCGCGCCAGATGAAATTTATCCAGCAGCTGGAAAACGCCCAGGTCCGCATCAAAACCGGTACTTACGGCGTGTGCATCGGCACGGGCAAGCTCATCCCCAAGGAGCGCCTGCGGGCCGTACCCCACACCCAGCATTCAATTGAAGCCAAAATGGCGCGCCGCGACTAAGCCCGCCATTCACAACTAAATCGGTAGGGCTCAGCCGGAGGTCAGAAAATTCGTCGTGTTGGCCCCCGCCAACCGCGCTGACCACCCCGGTTGAGCCCTACCGATTTCTTTTTTAACCTGTACCGTAGCGATACGGCACGCAACTTTTCTCCCCATGGGTAAGAAACATTTTTCAGAAGATAAAGCGGACCGTCGCGGCGGCCGCAGTGCGGGTGGCCCCGGCGGCTACGGCAGCAAACCCGAGCGTTCGGGCGCGGGCGCGGCGGCCGGGCGCGGTGGTGACCGCGAGCGCGGCGGTGATCGCGGCGGGTATTCCTCGGCGCGACCTTCCTCGGGACGGCCCGCGACGAACGGCGCTTTTGGGCGGCCCGCGACTAATGGCGCCTTCGGGCGGCCGGCTACGAATGGCGCTTTCGGGCGTCCGGCCACGAACGGGGCCTTTGGTGGCGGTCGCAAGTCTGAGGGCGGCGAGAAGCGGACCTTTGGCGGCGGCGGCAGCCGCGAAGGCGGCAGCTTTGGCAACAAGAGCTTCGGGAATAAGAGCTTTGGGGCGAAAGAATTCGGCTCGCGCGATTTCGGTGGTTCGCGTCCCGACGCCGACCGGCCCCGGCCCGACAAAGAGCAGCGCACCGGCACTAGCTACGGCCGGACCGCCGAGCCGCGCCCGGAACGCGGCAGCTTTGGCGGCGAGCGCCCGACGCGCGGCGGCTTCAGCGGCGAGCGCCAGAGCGAGCGTCCGGAACGCGGCAGCTTCGGCGGCAGTCGGCAGAATGAGCGCCCGGCGCGGGGCAATTTCGGCACTGACCGGAATGAGCGCAGCGAGCAGCGCGGGGCGGCCGACAGCCGGCCCATTCAGGCGTATCAGCCTAAAGAAAACTGGAGCGGACAGCCCTACCGCCGCGAAGGCGAAAAGGCCGTACCCCGGGGCACGGCCGGCGAGCGCAACCGTAAATTTCAAAAGCAGAACCCCAACGAGCCGAATGAAATCAGCTCGCCCCGGGACGGCGGCAGCTTCGGCCGCAGCACGCCCCGCGAGCCCGAGCAGTTTGAGCGGAGCGAAGAGCGCGGCCCGAACCGGCCCATCCGCTCGGCGCGGCCGTTTGAAGCCAACCCGCCGCAGCCCCGCGAGGAGCGCGGCGAGCGTGGTGAGCAGCGCGATGCGGCGGCCGATCGTCGGAGTGAGGAGCGGCGCGGGGACGAGGCCGCTTTTGGCCGCAAATTCACGCCGGGCGCTTTCGGTAAGCGCGACACCGGCAAGCCGGCCGTGGGGAGCTTCGGCGCTCCGCGCAGCACGGGCGAGCGCGCCGGCGGCTTCGAGAAGCGCAGCACTGAACGGTGGACGCCCACGCCCGGCAGCTTTGCCGAGCGCCGCGAGGCCCTGAAAGCGCAGGAACGCAGCGTGCGCCGCTCGGGCACGGGCTACGGCAAGGAGGATAAACCCCGCCCAGCCCGGCCCGTCACCCAGGAGAACCGTGCCGACAAGCCCCGCTTCGGCGAGCGGCCCGGCGAGGCGCCCGACTACAAGAACCTCAAACACTACGAAAACGACAAAGAGCGCGGCAACAAGCGGCGGCGCGAAGAAGAAGACTTCGGCACCGACGAGCTGCGCCTGAACCGCTACATCGCCAACGCGGGCGTGTGTTCGCGCCGCGAAGCCGATGAGCTGATCGCGGGCGGCCAGATTCAGGTAAATGGCGTGGTGATGACCGAGATGGGCTACAAAGTGCAGCCCACCGACACCGTCCAATACGGCAAAAACAGCCTCAGCCTGGAGAAAGTCGTGTACGTGCTGCTCAACAAGCCCAAGGATTTTATCACCACGACCGAAGATCCCGAAGGCCGCCGCACGGTGATGGAGCTGGTGGCCAGCGCGTCGAAGGAGCGAATTTTCCCCGTGGGCCGACTCGACCGGAACACCACAGGCCTGCTGCTTTTCACCAACGACGGCGAAATGGCGCAGAAGCTCTCGCACCCTTCGCACAAGAACAAGAAGATCTATCAGGTCGAACTAAGCCAGCCCCTGGCCGAAGAAGACTTGCGCAAGATCGCGGAAGGCGTGGAGCTGGAAGACGGTAAAGCGCTGGTCGATGACGTGGCCGTCGTGGCCGGCAACCCGCACTTTGTGGGCATCGAAATCCACATCGGCCGCAACCGCATCGTACGCCGCATCTTCGAACACCTCGGTTACGAAGTGGTGGCCCTCGACCGCGTGCAGTACGCCGGTCTCACCAAGAAGGACCTGCCCCGGGGCAAGTGGCGCTTCCTCAATGAGCAGGAAGTGATTCGACTGAAATATTTCCTGTAAAATAAAAAGGCCAGGGGAGGAGTGAGGGACTGACTTCGGGTCAAGGCCTCGTTCCTCCCTTTTTTTCTCCTTATGCCAACGCACACGCTGGCTCTCGACATTGGTAATACGGCGGTGAAGGCGGGCTGCTTCGTCGGCTCCGCGCTGCGCGAAATGGCGGGCGGGCTGACGGCGGCGCAGGTGCTCGAACTGGTGCAGCGCTGGCAGCCGCGCCACGTCATCATCGCCTCGGTGGCGGCCGGGGCGGCATTGCCGACCGATGAATTGCGGGCCTTGGTGCCGGGTAAAATCCTGACCTTCGATCCTGCTACCACGGCCATTCCGCTGCGCAACGCCTACGCCACGCCGCACACGCTGGGGGCCGACCGCCTGGCGGCGGCCGTGGGGGCGGCCGGGCTGCGGCCGGGCCAGCCCACGCTCGTCGTGGACGCGGGTACGGCCCTTAAATGCGACCTGGTTACGGCCGATGGCACGTACCACGGCGGCAGTATCAGTCCCGGCCTGCTGATGCGGCTGCGGGCGCTGCACGAATTCACCGGGCGGCTGCCGCTGCTGGAGCTGCCCCCGGCCGATGCAACGATTCCGCTCACCGGTGGCTCTACTACGGAGAGCCTGCTGAGTGGGGTCGTGAACGGCACGGTGGCCGAAATTACGGGCCTGCTGGTCCGGTATCAACAGCACTATCCAGCTCTGGGTGTGCTGCTTACGGGAGGTGATGCCGCGTTTCTGGCGGCCCGGCTCCCGGCTCGTATCTTTGTCGTGCCTGAGCTGGTACTGCTCGGCCTTAATCGGATTTTAGCTTACCATGTTGACAAATAAAGTGATAAAGCGTCTGATCCTGGCGGGCGCGGCAGGGCTGGCAGTCGGCAGCGCGCAGGCGCAGGGCCTGGGCAACTCGCCGTATTCGCGCATTGGCTTGGGCGAATTCAACGCCAACACCGGCGGCGTCCGGCAGATGGGCATGGGCGGCGTAGGTTTGGCGGCGCCTAATGCTGTGAACGTAAACGAATTGAACCCGGCGTTACTCTACTACACCTCGCGCACGACGTTCGAGGCGGGCTACACCGGCCAGTACAAAACGGTTTCCAACGCCAACGCGTCCAGTCGCGGCGGCAATGGCACGCTGGGCTACCTCGCGCTTTCGATTCCGCTGGGGTCGCGCTGGGGCGCGGCTATCGGCCTGAAGCCAGTGAGCTCGGTGGATTACGAGTCCAACTCCATTCAGGACGTGGCCGGCACGCCCATTCAGACCGAAGTACTCAAGCAGTACCGGGGTTCGGGCGGCGTTTCGGAGGCGTATCTGGGCCAGGGATTCCGCATCGCGAAAAATTTCACGGTGGGCGTCACGGCCTCCTACATATTTGGCGTGGTGGATGAAACGACCGGTACGGCCGTGCAGGTGCTCAACAGCACCGACCGGCTGATCAACTCCGTGGACCGGCTGCACACGCGCTACTCCGACTTTTCGTTTCGCAGCGGCGCGCACTACCGGCACAAAATCGGCAAAGACCTTAATCTGAACCTGGCGGGCGTGTACAGCTTTGCCCACAAGCTATACGGTCAGCGCACGGAAACGCAGGAGCAGGATTACGCCGACAACAATACCATCATCGGCACGCCCGCCACGATCAGTGACGGCCGGGGCTTCACCTACGTGCCGGCTCTGGTGCAGGGTGGCATCAGCCTGGATAATGATAAAAACTGGAGCGCCAACTTGGATGTGTCGCAGCAGCAGTGGTCGAAGTTTCAGAGCTTCGGCGATCCCGGCGTGCCGCTCAATAACACGCTGCGCTACGGCCTGGGCGGCGAATTCACGCCCGATCCCGGCTCGGTGGAGCACTATTTTCAGCGGGTGAGCTACCGGGCGGGGCTGACCTTCGCCCAGCTGCCGTACCAGCCGGGCGGCAAAATGCTCTACGACCGGGCCGTGAGCTGGGGCTTTGCCTTCCCGCTGCCCACGGCTACGCCGCTGGAAGCCACCACGTTCAGCCTTGCCTTTATCTACGGCGTGCGCGGCAATACCACCGTGCTCGATCCGGTGGTCGGTACCAGCAACGTGCAGGAAAGCTATTTCCGGGGCCAGCTTGGTGTGACGCTCAACAACCGCTGGTTCATCAAGCGGCGGTTGCAGTAAACCAACGGTCCCGACCAAGTGCGAGTGCGCCGATTCCGATCTTTAGCCCGCAACGGCGCCCTGCTGACCTGGTGGGCGCTGGCGGCGGGCTGCGAGAAAAAAGCCGTGACCGGCCCCAAGCTAGTCTACAACGGGCCGCTGATGGAAACGACCAACGTGCTGAGCCTGGTCAGCGATTCGGCCAAGCTCAAGTTTCAGCTCACCGCGCCGCTGGAGCAGCGCTTTGAAAACGAGGATGACATCTACCCCAAGGGCATGGTGGTGACGTTCTATTCTTCGGATGGCAAAAAGACGGTTATCAACACCCTGGCCGCCCGGTACGGCAAGTTCGACAAAGCGAAAAACCTCTACATCATGCGCGGCGACGTGCGGGTGGTGAACGTGCCGCAGGAACAGCGCCTGAACACGGAGGAGCTGTTTTTCGACAAGAACAAGCAGCTGATTTACACCGCGCCGGCCATGTTCGTGAAGGTGACCACACCCACCGAATACCTGACCGGCTACGGCCTGACGGCCAACCAGAACTTCTCGCGCTACCGGATTACCAAACCGTCCGGGATCTTCGCCGCGCCGGCGGCGACACCGGCCGGCCCGGCCTCGGACCCGGCCGTGAAATAGCGCCGTTTCGCCGCCAACTTCGCGGCCCCGCCGGGAGTTAGTCGCCAGTTAAAAAACCCGTTTTTATGACCTTCGACAAAAATCTCCTGCGCACTGTGCTCTTTTCCGTGGGCGTGGTGGCCGTGCTCATTGGCATCTACCAGACCATTCTGGGCAACGACCTGGCCGCCAATTACTGGATCTTTATGATCTCTATGCTCTGCTGGATGCCCCTGCTTTACTGGCGGCTCCAGGAGCGGGTGGCGGCCAAAATTGCAGCCCAGGAAGCCCTGCTGGCCCAGCAGGCCCGGGCCAAAACCCCGGCCAAATCAACCAAAAAACGCCGCTAAGCCGACCCCGCCGATTCCCGCGCCAACCCCGTTGGCGCGGGCCGGAAGGAAGTTTTTGCGGATTCCGATGGACGACGGCGGGACTTAAAATCCGGCAAAACTTTGATTGCCGGCCAAATTCTGGTTATTTTGCGCCTCTTTTGACTAACATCGGCTTCGATTCTTCTGACAAGTAAATGGCTTTAATTAATACGATCCGGGAAAAATCCGGCGTGGCCGTCGGCCTCGTGGCGGTTGGGATGCTGCTCTTCATTGTGGGCGGTGACCTGGTGGGCGGCAAAAACCGCCTCTTCAATCGCAACGACCAAATGGTGGGCGAAGTAGCCGGCCAGAAGGTTGAGCTGGCTGACTACAATAACGCCTTGGAGCAGGCCAAGCAGGCTTTTGCCGCCCAGCAGCAGCGTCAGCCCGATGAGCAAGCCCTGGGCTACCTGCGCGATCAGGCCTGGAACCAGACGATTTACCGTCTGGCCTTCAAGCCGGAATGGACCAAGCTGGGCCTGGCCGTGTCGGACGACGAGCTGATCGACATGGTGCAGGGCGATAACATCAGCCCCGGCATCAAGCAGGCGTTTACCGATAAGACGACGGGCAAGTTTGACAAGTCGCGGCTCATCGACTACCTGAAAAATCTCAGTAAGCTACCCCCCGAAAATCAGGCCGCCTGGCACAATTTCGAGGACGGTCTGCCCGCCGAGCGGTTGGCCAACAAGTACAACGCTCTGCTGAAAAACTCGGTGTACGTGACCACCGCCGAAGCCAAGCGCTTCGACGCCGCCCAAAACACCCGGGCCACGGTGAAATACCTGTTTGTGCCCTACAGCAGCATTTCCGATTCGACCGTGAAAGTGAGCACGGCCCAGCTCCAGGCTTACCTCGATAAGAATCAGGGTCGCTACAAAGTTGAAGACGGGCGTTCGGTGGAGTATATCAGCGTGCCCGTGATCGCCTCCCGGGCCGACAGCGCTGCCGTCAAAACCGCGATGGCCGAGCTCACCACCCAATTCGCCTCGGCTCCGGTCGACTCGCTGTTCGTGATGTCGAACTCGGAGCAGCCCTACACCAAAGCCTTCCGCAGCCCCGCCGATCTGCCCGAGCAGCTCCGCAAGCAGCTGCCCCTGGCCACGGGCAAAATCTACGGTCCCTACGCCGAGAACGGCACGTATTCGCTTTACAAAGTGACCGGTGAAGGCATGGGCAAGCAGGCTGCCGCCCGCGCCAGCCACATCCTGATCAAGGCCGAAGGCACCACGCCCGAGGCCAAAGCGGTGGCGAAAGCCAAAGCCCAGGACATTCTGAATAAAATCAAAGCCGGCGCCGACTTCGCGGCCATGGCCCGCCAGTTCGGCACCGACGGTACCAAAACCCAGGGCGGCGATCTCGGCTGGTTCGGTCAGGGCCGGATGGTCCCCGAGTTCGAGAAAGCAATTTTTGCCGCCACGGCTCCCGGCCTGCTGCCTAATCTGGTGGAAAGCTCGTTCGGCTACCACATTGTGAAAATCACGGCGGTGCCCACCAAGCAAACCTACCAGGTGGCCGAAGTGAAGAAGACCATCGCCCCGAGCGACGCCACCCGCGAAGCCGCCTACGCCAAGGCCCAGCAGCTGAAGGGCGAAGCCACGGACCTGGCCAGCTTCCGCAAGCTGGTAACCAAGGATAAGACCCTGCAAAAGCAGGAGGCCAAAAACCTGGACCGTGGCGCCCGCAGCGTGAACAACCTACAAAACGCCCGCGAAATGGTCCGTTGGGCCTTCGGCTTCAACCAAAGCGGGACCGAAACCAAAGTTGGTGACATCTCCGACGTGTACGAAATGGGCGACCAGTACGTGATTGCCGCCCTCACCGACCAGCGCGCTAAAGGCGCCGCCACGGTGAGCAGCCTCAAGCCTGAGCTGTCGGCCATGGTGCGCAACGAGGAGAAAGCCACGCAGATCATGGCCAAGCTGGCCAAGGCCGGCACGCTGGAAGAAATGGCCGCCAAGTATGGTCCGACCGCGCAGGTGGGCACTGCTCAGGGCGTCTTGTTGGGCCAGGGCAACCTGCCCAACGTCGGCTTCGAGCCGCTGGCCGTGGGCAAAGCATTTGCGCTGAAAGCCGGCCAGAAGTCGGCCCCCATTCAGGGCGAGCAGGGCGTGCTGGTGGTGGAGGCCGTGGGCGTTCCAACTCCCGCCCCGGCCAATGCCAACCTCAAAGCCGTACGCTTGCAGCTGGCTCAGCAGCGCGCCCAGCAGCAGGACGGCAAGATCTACGAGGCCATCAAGGCCCACGCCAACGTGAAAGACAACCGCACGAAGTTTTTCTAGGACTTCAATCCCGGGTTTGAAAAGGGCCGTACCTTCGGGGGCGGCCCTTTTTTCGTTCTCAGCGGTTGGGTAGGAGGGCGTAAGCCGCTCGCCGCGCCCCGGTACTATGGGGTTGAACGAACGGTTTGCGAACCGGCGTTTAAGCGGGCAGTCAAGGACCTTCGCTAGTAATCGCTGCTGGTCCGAATCTATTTCCGGTGAAATATTTCCTCTTCTTATGCGCCCGCAGCTTCTCATAGTAGCGTTTGCCTTTTTGCTGGTCCGGCTGGCATCAGCTCAGCAGCTTCCGCCCCCGCCGACGCCGGGCCCCGGCGCGGCCCTGGCCAGCGACTACGCCCGGCGGGGCGAGCACGAAAAGGTCGTGTTTCTCTTCGAGCGGCTCCCGGCGGCGGAGCAGGTTAGTCCGGCGGTTTTCCCCCAGTTTCTGGCCTCGCTGCAGGCCCTGAAGCGATTTAAAGACGCGGAGAAGCTCGCCAAAAAAGCAGTCAGGCTGCATCCCGAAGATGCTACGCTGGGCGTGGCCCTGGGCGGCACCTACGCCGCGGCCGGCGATTCGCTCGCGGCCGGCAAGCAGTGGAATAAGGTGCTCAGCCAGCTCACGCCGCCGCAGGTGCAGCCGGTGGCGGCGGCATTCGCGCAGCGCCCGCTGCCGCAATGGGCCGAGCGCACCTACCTGCGCGGCCGCGCCCTGGCCAAAAACGACACGGAATACGCCCCGCAGCTCATTCAGCTCTACACCCAAAGCCAGAACCAGGCCCAGGTGCTGGCCGAAACCCTGCGGCTGGTGGCGCAGGATGAGCAGCAGCTGCCCTTCGCCCGCAATATGCTGCAGAATGCCCTGCACGAGGAGAAAGACTTCGATGCGTTGGAAAAACTCCTGCTCACGGCCACTCAGCAGCACCCGGAGCAGGCCTCCTACAGCGAGCTGCTGCTCTGGCTGCAGGTGCAGCGGCACGACTTCGGCAGCGCCCTGGTGCAGGCGCGGGCGCTGGACCGGCGCAGCCACGGCAACGGCAGTCGGGTAATGGTGCTGGCCGGCATCGCGCAGCAGAATAAGGACTATGAAAGCGCCATTGCCGGGTTCGACTACGTGGCCCGCGAGTACCGCAGCGGGCCCTACGGCAACGCGGCCCGGCAGCGGCTGCTGCAGGCCCGGGAGGCGCAGGTGCGCGAGACGTATCCCGTAGACGTGACCAAAGTGCGCGCTCTGGTCGGCGATTATGAGCAATTACTCACCGAGCAGGGGCGGACCCTCGAAACGGCGCCCGTGCTGCGTAACCTGGCCAACCTCTACGCTTTTCAGCTCAACGACCGTCTCAAGGCGATGACATTGTTGCAGGTGGTTATCGCCCTGCCCCGCGCCGGCGACGACGTGGTGGACGAAGCCAAAGTCACTCTCGGCGACCTGTACCTGCTGCAGGAGGAGCCCTGGGAAGCCACGCTACTCTACTCGCAGGTGGAAAAGTCGCACCGGGATTCGCCCCTGGGCTACGAAGCCAAGCTGCGCAATGCCCGCCTGAGCTATTTCGCCGGGGATTTCAAGCTGGCGCAAAGTCACCTCGATATTCTGAAGGAAGCCACGACCCGCGAAATCGCCAACGACGCCATGCAGCTCGCGCTGCTCATTCAGGATAACACCGTGGAAGACACCCTCGGCCTGGGCCTACGGGCCTACGCGGCCGTGGAGAAGCTCGTGTTTCAGAACAAGCTGCCCGAAGCCATCGCGGGCCTCGATGCGCTGCTGACGAAGTTTCCCGGCCACGCCATCACCGACGATACTTATTACCTGAAAGCCCAGCTCCAGCGGCGGACGGGCGATTTCCCCGGCGCCATTACCACCCTGGAACGCATCACCAGCAACCCCAAATACAACGTGCTGAGCGACGACGCGCTGTTTCTGCTGGCCCGCATTCAGGAAGAAGACGTGAAGGACAAAGTGCAGGCCCAGGCGCTTTATAATCAGGTGATCACCAGATACCCCGGCAGTATTTACGTGGCCGAAGCCCGGAAACGCTTCCGCAAGCTGCGCGGCGACGGCGTGCAGTAGGGCGCTGGCGGCTAGCGGAAAAAGAGGAACATGATCGCCAGTGCCAGAATAAACACGCCGTACATCAGGCCATCGGAGAGAATGTACTGGCGGTATTTGCGGTAAAATTCCTGGAGTTTATTCATGGGGCGGGAGCACGCGGGGGCGAGTTGCCAAAGATAGTCCTGCCGGCGCGGGGCGGGGTTTGGTCGTACTTTTGTAGCCATTTCTACTAAGTATTCGAATGCCAATATCTGCTAGTAAACGCTGGAATTTTATCCCCGAAGCGGACGCCACTACGGTTCATGGGTTGACTGAGGCCCTGTTCATTGCCCCCGAAGTTGCCGCCCTGCTGGTGCAGCGGGCCATTACTACGCCGGAGGCCGCCGCTGCCTTTTTTCACCCCGAGCTCCGCCAGCTGATTAATCCCTTGCTGATGCGGGACATGGATCGGGCCGTGGCGCGTCTCGTCCGCGCCCTGGAAGCCGGCGAAAAGGTGCTCGTGCTGGGCGATTACGACGTGGACGGCATCACGTCCGTAGCCACGGTGATGAGCTACCTCACGCCGCTGTTCGGCGCCGAGCGGCTGCGCGATTATATTCCCGATCGCTACACCGAGGGCTACGGGATTTCGGGCAAAGCCATCGACTTCGCAGCCGACAATGGCTTCGGGCTCATCATCGCGCTTGACTGCGGCATCAAAGCCGGGGAGCAGGTGGCCTACGCCAGCAGCCGGGGCGTCGATTTTATCATCTGCGACCACCACCTGCCCGGCGACGAGCTGCCGGCCGCCGTGGCCGTGCTCGACCCCAAGCGGGCCGACTGCGCGTACCCGTACAAGGAGCTGTCGGGCTGCGGGGTGGGCTTCAAGCTCATGCAGGCGCTGGGCGAACACCTGGGCCGGAGCGAGGCGCCGCTGCACGACCTGCTCGATCTGGCCGTGGTCAGCATTGCGGCCGATATCGTGCCCATTACCGGCGAAAACCGCATCCTGGCCTTTCACGGCCTGCGGCGATTTAATGAAGACGCCCCGCTGCTGCGCCCCGGCCTGGCCGCGCTGCTAGAGCTGGCTACGCTGCGCGAAGGCCCCCTGGGTATCAGCAGCCTGATCTTTGGCTTCGCGCCCCGCATCAATGCGGCGGGCCGCATGGGCGACGCCCGCCGGGCCGTGGCCATGCTGCTCGCCCCCGATCAGCAGGAAGCCCGCTACACCGCCGAAGTGGTGGACCAGATGAACCTGCAGCGCCGCGGCTCCGACCAGCACACCACCCAGGAAGCGCTCGACATGATTGCCGGCGACCCCGCGCTGCAAAATGCCCGCGCCACCGTGCTCTACAAGGCCGACTGGCACCAGGGCGTGCTGGGCATTGTAGCTTCGCGCTGCCTCGATCAGTATTACCGGCCCACGGTCATCCTCACCCAGCGCGATGGTAAGGCCACCGGCTCGGCCCGTTCCGTGGCGGGCTTCGACGTGCATCAGGCCCTCGAAGCCTGCGCGCCCCTGCTCGACCAGTTTGGCGGGCACCGCGCCGCCGCCGGTCTCACCCTGAAAGTGGAAAACGTGCCGGCTTTCCAGCGGCAGTTTGAGGAAGTGGTGGCCCGCACGATCACCACCGAGCACCTCGTGCGGCCGGTGGAAGTGGCGGCCGTGCTGCCGCTGAGCCGGATTACGGAGGACTTTTTTGCCGAGCTGCGCCGCATGGAGCCGTTTGGCCCCGGCAATCCCAACCCGGTATTCGCCTCACGCTGCCTGGTGGCCGTGCCCAATAGTGCCCGCGTGGTGGGCCAGGGCCACCTCAAGCTGCGGCTGGCCTCGACCGATGCGTCCGGTCCGGCCGTGGACGCCATCGGCTTCGGCCTGGCCGATTTTCTGGCGGAAATCGAGCTGGGTCACCCTTTCAGCGCCTGCTACACCGTGGAGCTGAATGAGTACCGGGGCCAGCGCAGCGTGCAGCTGCGGCTACTGGACGTGCGTTGGGAGTAAGGCTTTAGCCCTGGATAGAAAGGAGTTATCAGTTGATCATGAGCTAATCAGCTCATGATCAACTGATAACTCCTTTCTGTTAATCGCCGCGTAGTACACCCAGGCCATGAGCGGGAGCTGCAACGGCAGCCGTCCCCAGGCCAGCCAGCCGGGAATCCCCAGTCGGGCGTGTACCAGGGCCAGGTAAATATTGGCGGGAAAGACGGCCAGTAGCAGCGCCAGCAGGCCCCAGCCGGCCAGCTTGCGCGTATGGCGGAGCAATAGTCCGAGCCCGCCCAGGATTTCAAAAAAACCACTCACGTAGACCAGCGCGAGGGGTTGGGGCAGTGCCGGCGGCATAATGGCCAGATACGTGGCCGGATGCACAAAATGCCAGCTGCCGGCCAGTACAAAAACCAAGGCCAGCGTGTAGCGACTGAGGCGGGGAATAGTCATGCGGCAATAAACGGCGTAAAAAGTACCGGCGGGGGATAAAGGATTGAAATTTTGTCAGATCGGGGGTTTTTGCTCCGAATCATTCCCCCGGGTTTGCGGGTTATGAGGTTCATTTTCACCCTGCCGCCCGGCTTACCATTCACCTTGCCCCGCGCTCGCTAAAACTGTACTTTTGTATTCCTAAAATTCACTCCCATTTCCCACCCAACCCATGCAGACTGCCACGTTAACCAATATTTACCAGCTCACCGAGGAGCAGTTAGCCGTGCGCGATGCCGCCCGGGATTTTGCCCAGAGCGAGCTGTGGGCCGGCGTCATTGAGCGCGATGAGCACCAGAAGTTTCCCGCCGCGCAGGTCAAGAAAATGGGCGAGCTGGGTTTTATGGGCATGATGGTGAGCCCCGAGTACGGCGGCAGCGGCCTCGATACTGTGAGCTACGTGCTGGCGATGGAGGAAATCTCCAAAGTCGATGCCTCGTGCTCGGTTATCATGTCGGTGAATAACTCGCTGGTTTGCTGGGGCCTGGAAAAATACGGCACCGAGGAGCAGAAGCAGAAGTACCTGCCCCGCCTGTGCTCGGGCGAGATCATCGGCGCCTTCGCCCTGAGCGAGCCCGAAGCGGGTTCCGACGCCACCAGCCAGCGCACCACGGCCGAGGACATGGGCGATCATTACCTGCTGAACGGCACCAAAAACTGGATCACCAACGGCACCACCGCCTCGGTGTACCTCGTTATCGCCCAGACCAACCCCGAGCTGAAGTCCCGCGGCATCAACGTGCTCATCGTGGATAAGGACACGCCCGGCTTCCTGCAAGGACCGAAGGAGAACAAGCTCGGCATCCGGGGTTCGGATACCTGCTCGCTCATGTTCACCGACGTGAAAGTGCCCAAGGAAAACCGGATCGGGGCCGATGGCTTCGGCTTCAAATTCGCCATGCAGGTGTTGGCCGGTGGGCGCATCGGCATCGCCGCGCAGGCGCTCGGTATTGCCTCCGGCTCGCTCGAGTTGAGCATCAAATACGCCAAGCAGCGCAAGGCCTTCGGGGTTGAAATAGCTAAACATCAAGCTATTCAATTTAAGCTGGCTGATATGGCGACTAATGTTGATGCCGCCCGGCTACTCTGCCTGCAGGCCGCCGCCGATAAAGACCACGGCGCCGACTACGCCAAATCGGGCGCCATGGCCAAGCTCTTCGCGTCCAAAGTAGCGATGGACAGCGCCGTGGAGGCCGTGCAGATTCACGGCGGTTACGGCTTTGTGAAGGAGTATCACGTGGAGCGGTTTATGCGCGACGCCAAAATTACCCAGATTTACGAAGGGACTTCCGAGATTCAGAAAATTGTGATTTCGCGGGAAATCCTCAAGTAAGCAGCGAATTGCCTAAAATTCAGATTCATTGCACAAAACCCAGCCACTATTTGGCTGGGTTTTTTGTTATTGTGAACCTCAGGGTGTTATATTGCATTGTGGTAGCGGATCAGACGCGCAAACCACACCTCTCACCCGCCGTTCCGGCAAGCTAAATTATGGAAGATTACAATAAAGTCATTGAGTCGTTGGGTGTCCGTTACATCAAGGCGAAGAACCTGGTGTTGCACCAACCCTTCACCGTGCGCAACTCCTACGACGTGGGCAATACGCTGATCCTTTTACACAAAGGCCACCTCACGTTTGGGGAAGATCAGATGGTGGTGGAGGAGGGCGAAATGCTCTTTATTCCCGGGGGCCGCGCTACCCGCGTGAGCTACGGGGAAGACCAGAAAAACCGGATTATCACCAACGATGACCTGATCGCCAACAAGGATAAATTCTTTACTTCCAACGATAATCTCGATCTGATCGGCGATGCCGAAGAGAGTCACACCTTCGTGAGCTTCGAGGCCAAAGTGTTCGATTCGGTCAACTTCTTCGCCTCGCTCGACGTGCCGGCGTTCCTCATCAGCGGGCAATCGAAACTGGCCAATCTGGTGATTAAGGTGGTCGAAGAAAGCATTCAGGATTTGCCCGGCCGCGAGCGCCTGATCAACATCTACACCGAGAACATCGTGGTGGAAGTGGTGCGCTACGTGCTCCGCAACAACATGTTTGTGGAGCAGCTGGCTACCAACAGCACCTACTTCAAGGACCCGCGCCTGATTGACCTGTTCAACTACATCAAGGAGAACCTGGGCGGCGACTTGTCCAACAAAGTTCTCTCCGGTGTAGCCAACGTGAGCGAGGACTACGTGGGCCAGTATTTCAAGATGCTGACCAACATCAACCCGCAGGATTACATCGAGTACCAGCGCATGGAGCGCGCCGTATTCCTGCTCCGTACCACGAAGAAAAGCATCCGCGACATCGGCAAGGAAGTGGGTTACAAAGACACCGCTTACTTCTGTCGTCGTTTCAAGATGATGTTCGGCATTCCGGCCGGCAAGATGCGCCGCCGCGAATCGGCCATGAACATCTAACCAGGGTAAATACCGGGGGCGCAAGTCCCCGGCCGTT
>JAYWCH010000072.1:0-26440 GCA_043780755.1 Hymenobacter sp. | reverse complement strand
TGGTCCTGGGCGGGCTAACCCTGTGGTGGTTCTGGACCAGTGAGCGGGCCAAGCGTGGAAACTTCAAGCTCCTGCTGCTCTGGATCACCTTTCATTGCTACAACCTGGTCTTCGGCGCGCTGCTGGCCGATACCTTGCTCCAAACCGGCTCCTGGTACGTGATCGATTGGCTGTTCAATCAGGGTAACGCCTTCAATATTCTGGTGGCAGTGCTGTCCGGCCTGCTGCAAATGGGACTGGGCTATTTCAGCGCGGCGGCATTCCTACAGGCGCACGATTCGAAGACCGTGATGCGCTTTCCGAACCGGCGGCGGATGATCATTTTCACGCTCATCCTCCCCTGGGTGGCGGGCAGCATTTTCATCGGCCTGACCAAAACCTCTTATTTCTCGCTTTACGAAGCCCTCCATCTGGTGACGATGGGTCTGCTGGTGATTCCCATCGCGCACGGCTGCCTCAGCGAGCTGTTCTCCAGCACCGTGCGCCGGCCCCAGATCACGCGCATCGCCTGGGGGCTGGTGACAATGGCCGTGGTAGTCGCCGTGGCCTGGCGGCTGGCCCTGAGTCCACCGGTGAGCTTTGGGGGCTAAACGGCGAGCGCCGGAATGCGGGCCCGCTCTGATAACTAAAAATGCACCCGGCTAACCCGCCAGGGCATTTTTAGTTATCCCTCGGTCGCGTGTTGTATAGTCTCATAAGTCCTCCTATATCGTCTCAAACCTATAATGCTCATTGGTTAGAACCAGGAAAATACCGTGTTTTACAAGATATTTTTCCAACTATTCCCCTCACTAAGACCATGGGTATAACCCTCCAGCAAGCTCAGACTGCCGTTCAAGCCGCTCACCAGAAAGCCCTTGACATGGGTGTTAAAATGAATATCGCCGTAGTGGACGCCGGGGCTAACCTCGTCGCTTTCGCCCGCATGGACGGGGCCTGGCTCGGTTCGCTCGACATTTCGATCAAGAAAGCCCGGACGGCCCGTTTCTTCGATATGCCTACCGGCGTTATCGGGAGCCTCTCGCAGCCCGGCGGCCCGCTCTTCAACATTGAGCACTCCAATGGCGGCCTGATCACCTTCCCCGGTGGCATTCCAATTAAAGGCAGCGACGGGCACGTCATCGGCGCCATCGGCGTATCGGGCAGCACCGTGGAAGACGACCACGCCGTGGCCGAAGCCGGCGTGCATGCGGTGGAGGGCAAATAATCCCTCCCGCACCTTATTCTTCCCTATCCATTCCTAATCCATCTATATATGGCTAGCAATAGAGGTGTTGTCTACCTGGGCCCCGGCAAAGTCGAGGTTCAGAGCATTGACTTTCCCGAGCTTAAAAACCCCAAGGGCAAGAAAATCACCCACGGCGTAGTGCTGAAAGTGATTTCCACCAACATCTGTGGTTCCGACCAGCACATGGTGCGCGGCCGGACCACGGCTCCTGCCGGGCTGGTGCTCGGCCACGAAATCACCGGCGAGGTGATTGAAGTCGGCGACGACGTAGAGTTTCTGAGCGTGGGCGACCTCGTCTCGGTGCCGTTCAACGTGGCCTGCGGCCGGTGTCGCACCTGCAAGGAAATGAAAACCGGTATTTGCCTGAGCGTGAACGAAGGCCGGGCCGGCGGTGCCTACGGCTACGTGGACATGGGCGGCTGGATTGGCGGCCAGGCCGAATACGTCATGGTTCCCTACGCCGATTTCAACCTGCTCCGGTTCCCGAATAAGGATCAGGCGATGGAGAAAATCCGCGACCTGACCATGCTCAGCGACATTTTCCCCACGGGTTTCCACGGCGCCGTGAAGGCGGGTGTGGGTCCGGGCACCACGGTATACGTGGCCGGCGCGGGCCCGGTGGGTTTGGCAGCGGCCGCTTCGGCGCAACTGCTGGGCGCGGCGGTGGTGATCGTCGGCGACATGAACAAGGCTCGTTTGGCCCACGCCCGCTCCTTCGGTTGCGAAACGGTGGACCTGAACGAAAACGCCAGCCTGGCCGACCAGATTGCCCAGATTCTGGGCGTTCCGGAAGTTGATTGCGCGATTGACTGCGTGGGCTTCGAAGCCAGCGGCCACGGCACCCAGGCCAAGACGGAGGTTCCGGCCGCCGTGCTCAACTCGCTCATGGAAATTGCCCGCGCGGGCGGCTCCATCGGCATCCCCGGCCTGTACGTGACGGCCGATCCGGGCGCGGAGGACAAAGCCGCCCAGACGGGTAACCTATCCATCCGCTTCGGCCTGGGCTGGGCCAAGAGCCACTCGTTCCACACCGGCCAGACGCCCGTGATGAGCTACAACCGCCAGCTCATGCAGGCAATTCTGTACGATAAGGTGCAGATTGCCAAAGCGGTGAACGTGGAAGTTATCAGCCTCGACGATGCCCCCAAAGGCTACGCCGAGTTTGATAAGGGCGTGGCGAAGAAGTTTGTGATTAACCCCCACAACCTGATTCCCGCCGCTAAACCGCACACCCGCGGCAAAGAAGAGGCAATCGCTTAATCCGCTTACTTTACCACTGATTGCAACAGCCGGATTACCGTAAGGTGGTCCGGCTGTTTGGGTTTTTAGCCCGGGTTGGGGCGGATAGCTCCGCGCCGGGCCGGGCCGCCTTTTACGTACCTTCGTTGCGCTCAAATAAGTCGTTTTAGGTCGGTCCCGACCGGGATTGATCAAACGTTCCGCCCCTCATTTCCTTTCCCATGCACCCTGCTCCCACCGCACCCTACAAGCCTAAAAACCACATTCGTATTGTCACGGCGGCCGCCTTGTTCGACGGCCACGATGCAGCCATCAACATCATGCGCCGCATTATTCAAAGCAGCGGGGCCGAGGTGATTCACCTGGGGCACAACCGCTCAGTGCAGGAAATTGTGGATTGCGCCATTCAGGAAGACGTGCAGGCCATTGCCATCACCAGCTACCAGGGCGGGCACAACGAGTACTTCAAGTACATGTTCGACCTGCTTAAGGAGCGCGGGGCGGGCCACGTCCGGCTGTTTGGCGGCGGCGGCGGAGTGATTCTACCCACCGAAATCGCCGTGCTGCAAGGCTACGGAGTTGAGCGCATCTACTCGCCCGACGACGGGCGGGCCATGGGTTTGCAGGGCATGATTAATGACTTGCTGGAACGCTGCGACTTCCCCACCGGAAAAAACCTGAACGGGGAAGTGAGCCACGTAAAAGACAAGGACGCCCGCAGCATCGGCCGGCTCATTTCGGCCGCCGAAAATTATCCTGCCGAATTTGAGCGGGTGAAAAGCCAGCTGGTAGCGGAGTTTGAGCAGAACGAAGCCAAGCTGAAAGATAAAGCCCGGACGGACGGCCACCGGCAAACGCATTCGGCCCCCATTCTCGGCATTACGGGCACGGGCGGCTCGGGCAAATCGAGCTTGGTGGATGAGCTGGTGCGGCGCTTTCTGATGGACTTCCCCGACAAGACCATCGCCATTATTTCCGTCGATCCCAGCAAGCGCAAAACCGGCGGCGCGCTGCTCGGCGACCGCATTCGGATGAACTCCATCAACTCGCCGCGGGTGTACATGCGCAGCCTGGCCACCCGCCAGAGCAACCTCGCCCTGAGCCGCTATGTGCAGGACGCCGTGGACGTGGTGCGGGCCGCCAACTTCGACCTCATCATCCTCGAAACGTCCGGCATCGGCCAGTCCGACACCGAAATCATCGAGCACTCCGATGCCAGCCTCTACGTAATGACGCCCGAGTACGGCGCGGCCACCCAGCTGGAAAAAATCGACATGCTCGATTTTGCCGACGTCATCGCCCTCAACAAATTCGACAAGCGCGGCGCGCTCGACGCCCTGCGCGACGTGCGGAAGCAGTACCAGCGCAACCACCAGCTCTGGGACCAAGTGCTCGACACGCTGCCGGTCTTCGGCACCATCGCCTCCCAGTTCAACGACCCCGGCATGAACCGCCTCTACCGGGCCATTCTGCGGATGCTGGAAACCAAAACCGGCGCCACCTTCACCTCGCACCTCGAAACCAGCGCCACCGACTCGGAGAAGATTTACATCATCCCGCCCCACCGCACGCGCTACCTTTCCGAGATTGCCGAAACCAACCGCGCCTACGACCAGCGCGTGCTGGAGCAGGCCAAAATTGCGGAGCTTGCCGGCTCCTTCGCCGTTATTCAAAAACACTACGCGGCCGGTAATTCGGACACGGCGCTGGCCGATGATTTCGCCAAAAACGTGCAGCTCCACCTGCGCCGCCTCGACGCCGAAAGCCAGACCATTCTCGAAAACTGGGACCAGACCCTGCAAAACTACCGCGAGCCGGAGTACGTGTACTCGGTGCGCGGCAAGGACATTCGGGTGCAGACGCACACCAAATCCCTCTCGGGCTCCCGCATTCCGAAAGTGGCCGTGCCCCGCTACACCGGCTGGGGCGACCGTTTGCGTTGGGCCATGCAGGAGAACTTCCCCGGCGAATTCCCCTACACGGCCGGCGTGTTTCCCTTCAAGCGCGAGGGCGAAGACCCCACCCGCATGTTTGCCGGCGAGGGCGGCCCCGAGCGGACAAACAGGCGCTTTCACTACGTGAGCATGGGCCTGCCCGCCAAGCGCCTGAGCACGGCCTTCGACTCGGTGACGCTCTACGGCGAAGACCCCCACCACCGCCCCGACATCTACGGCAAGATTGGCAACGCCGGGGTGAGCATCTGCTGCCTCGACGACGCCAAGAAGCTCTATTCCGGCTTCAACCTGGCCCAGGCCAGCACGTCGGTTTCAATGACCATCAACGGCCCCGCAGCCACGCTGGCCGCGTTTTTCATGAATGCCGCCATCGACCAGCAGTGCGAGTTCTACATCAAAGAGCACGAGCTGGAGGCGGAAGTCGAGGCTAAAATCGAGGCGATTTACCAAGCTAAAGGCACCGCCCGCCCCCGCTACCAGGGCGAGCTGCCGGCCGGCAACGACGGCCTCGGCCTGCTCCTGCTCGGCGTAACCGGCGACCTCGTGCTGCCCGCCGACGTGTACGCCACCATCAAGGCGCACACACTCACGCAGGTGCGCGGCACCGTGCAGGCCGATATTCTCAAGGAAGACCAGGCCCAGAACACCTGCATTTTCAGCACTGAATTCGCCCTGCGCCTCATGGGCGACGTGCAGGAATATTTCATCACTGAGAAAGTCCGCAACTTCTACTCGGTGTCGATTTCGGGCTATCACATTGCCGAAGCCGGGGCCAACCCCATTACCCAGCTCGCCCTCACGCTCTCCAACGGTTTCACATTCGTGGAGTATTACGTGAGCCGGGGCATGAGCGTGAATGACTTCGCGCCGAACCTGAGCTTCTTCTTCTCCAACGGCATCGACCCTGAGTACGCTGTGATTGGGCGGGTGGCGCGCCGCATCTGGGCCAAGGCCATGAAGCTGAAGTACGGCGCCGACGCCCGCAGCCAGATGCTGAAGTACCACATTCAGACTTCGGGCCGCAGCCTGCACGCCCAGGAAATCGACTTCAACGATATCCGCACCACCTTGCAGGCTCTATACGCCATTTACGACAACTGCAACAGCTTGCACACCAACGCCTACGACGAGGCCATCACCACGCCCACCGAAGAATCAGTGCGCCGCGCCATGGCCATTCAACTCATCATCAACCGCGAGCTGGGTCTGGCCAAAAACGAAAATCCCCTGCAAGGCTCCTTCATCATCGAGGAGCTGACCGAGCTGGTGGAAGAAGCGGTATTGCTCGAATTCGATCGCATCACGGAGCGCGGCGGCGTGCTCGGCGCCATGGAAACCATGTACCAGCGCGGCAAAATTCAGGAGGAAAGCATGCACTTCGAGATGCTGAAGCACACGGGCGAATACCCCATCATCGGCGTCAATACCTTCCTCTCGTCCAAGGGCTCGCCCACGGTGGTGCCGGCCGAAGTCATCCGCGCCACGGAGGAGGAAAAGCAGTACCAAATCGACATGCTGCACCTGCTGCACGAGCGCAACGCCGCCCAGGCCCCGGCGCGCCTAAAGCAGCTCCAGCAAATCGCCGTGGCGAATGGGAATCTGTTCGCAGAGCTGATGGAAACGGTGAAATTCTGCTCGCTGGGGCAGATTACGAACGCGCTGTTTGAAGTTGGGGGGCAGTACCGGCGGAATATGTAAGGGCTACCGATTGACCAGATTTTAACGAATTATTTGAGATTCTGCCATGGCTTACAGTGATTTCACTCTCTTCGATTTACGGCAGCAGTTTGGAGCGCACTTTCGGGCGGAAACGCTCTTTCCGAACGTGGCCCCTATCGAACCCAGCGACTGGTTAAAGCAGGCGCTAAAAATGGGAGAAGGCATTGGATTCAACAGCGAGAAATCACGCTCGGAGCGGCTGGTAACGCCCGTACTGCTCGAACTATGTGAGCGAAACAACCGCTCCTTTTCCATCTATTCGGGCATGAACCTCGACGTGGACCCGGCGCGTGGCCTACGCGGCGAATGCGATTTCATTTTTTCCTACAGCCGCATTCAGGACTTCGTGACGGCCCCCATTTTCTGCATTGCAGAGGCTAAAAAGCAGGATCTCGAACTCGGTACGCTGCAATGTGCGGCCCAACTTATCGCCGCCCGCCGCCTGAATGAATTTGAAGGAAACCCCACCCAACCACTCTATGGCTGCTCCACGACCGGGGTAGAATGGCGCTTTCTGAAATACGAAGGCACCGACTTTATTCTGGATGAAAACCGCTACTATTTAGCGCAGCTCCCGGCGCTGCTGGGAGCCCTGCAAGCCATTGTAGATGCTACCCGCGTAGTGGCTGGTGAAAAAGCTGCTACTTCGCCAAACTGATGGGAACAGTGAAATTCTGCTTGCCGGGGCAGATTACCAATGCGCTATTTGAGGTCGGCGGGCAGTACCGGCGGAATATGTCTCACTATTAAGAATTTACATTCGCTAATTAAGCTATTGCTGACCAGCCGGGCTACATCAGCCTCGAAGGCAAACTAGTGGCTTACGCAGCATATTTACTGCTCCATAAAGTCCGTCATGCTAATAGCCGCCTTAAAAACCCTCTTCAATCGCGACCTGAATAGGCTTTACCAAGAAATCCAAGCTTACCAAAATGAACAAGCCCTGTGGCGCACTGCCCCGGGCATCAGCAACTCGGCCGGCAACTTGTGCCTGCATTTACTTGGTAACCTCGATACCTACATCGGCGCCGAAATCGCTCACACGGGCTACGTCCGGGACCGCGATCGGGAGTTTTCCGCCCAGAACATTCCCCGCGCCGAATTACTTGCCGGCATCACCGCGACCCGCCGCATGGTAGATGCTACCATTACGCCACTGCCCGATGCCCTGCTCGCCACTCAATATCCCGTAGTAATCTGGGAAACTCCTACCTCACTGGGCTACCTGCTACTACACCTCACCACCCACTTGGCTTACCATCTCCGGCAAATCAATTATCACCGCCGGTTAATGGATAATGGTTAGACCCCCAAGCTGGCGCAAGTTTAGCGCAGCGTAACTCGTGACTAACCTTGAGGTGGAGGTTGTACCTCCACTGCCGCAACGCGACAAACAGGTGTGGGCGCCACTCAGCTTTAAAATGACGCGGGTTTAGCGCATCTGGTGAAGGCTGGGCCTCCACTGCCGCACAACGGCATACCAGGACTAGACAGATAGGACATTCGAGCGAAATGTACTACTGCCAGGCACAGCCCCGCCCGAATGGTCAGTTACGGATTACGCTGCGCTAAGCTCGCGCCAGCATCTGGTCATTTGGGTGTCCTAATCGAGCTAAACAAGCCCGCTTCTGATGTCCATTCTTTTGGGGAGTACTACAGTTTGAGGTCAGCGGCGGTACCGACGCAATGTATCATGAGCGTTTATCACACCATTGAATCTTTTTCGCGCCGAATGGTTAAACGTGTCCTGATTTTTATCGCTGGCCGATGCACGGGCAAAAAGACGATACTGGCCGGCAGGCGTATAAGTTTACGGCCGTGTAGTTCATTAAAAATTTAAATGGGAGGAGTTTACCACGGCGTTTAGGCATATGGAATGGCCTTGTTGGCGGGAACCGCAACTCACCGCGAGCTGCCCAGCTCCTATCCCGGCTTCCCGTTGAGACCAGAAGCGGCTTAGCCTCTCCGCACCCGCTCCCCGGCTAGGTGCCGACGGGGAGTCGCAGATGCGCCAGGACCTGTGCAGCGGCGCGGCGGCCCGATTCCACGGCGCCATCTAGCCGCCCCCACTCACTCGTAGAGGTTTCGGCTCCGGCCCAGTGCAGGGTACCCGCCCACGCGGGCTCGCGCAACAGCGCCGGGCCCTGCAGCGGCACCGACCCGGGGGGCTGCTCATCACCTGGCACGCTGGTGAAGGGCTCGCGCGTCCAGTCCAGTTCGTGGTAAGCCAGGGGCACGGCAGCTGGCGGACCGAATAAGCGTTCTAACTGGTGCAACACTGCATCCTGACGCGCCAACGCCGGGGCTTGGCGCAGCGGGTGCGGGGCGGCAAAAAAGCCAAACAAAGCCCCCGGCTGGCCGGCCTGGGGCGAAGCGTCGTGGATTTCGACCAAGGGTCCGCGCTGGCTCACGGCGTAGCCCGACCAGCCCCGGGCCCGCCAGAACGGCTCAGCGTACACCACCACGGTTTTAAGGGCGTGGCTCATCCAGGTGGGCACAGTTTGCAGCGTGTGCAGCAGCGGGGACGGCAACACGGGATCGAAGACTAGGCTGTGGGCCGCCAGGCGCGGGGGCAGCGCCAGCACCACCGCCGAAGCAGCGCACGTCCCCGCACCAGGGTCCGAACCGATGCGCAGCACGATGCCCTGTCCGGCCGGCAATTGGCGCAGCTCCGTTACCGGGGTATTAAGCAGCACTGTTCCGGCCGGGAGCCGGCCGGCCAACTCCCGGCACAGGGAGGCCGCACCACCGGCAAAGCGCAGGTATCCGGCCGAGCCCGCCGGCTGGGGCAGCCGGTGCAAACCGTCGGGCGTTTCGTAGGTGGTGGCCCCGGCGCTGGGCTGCACAAAGGGCGTAATCGCCAGCTCGTCGAGCAGCCGCATCAGGTACGGGTGGTGGTCCCAGCCCCAGGTGGCGCCCAGATCCAGCCACTCCGCCTCGGGGCTGCCCGGACGGGCAGGTACGGCCAGGGTGCGGCCCCCGACCCGGTCGCGGGCCTCCAGCACCCGCACGGGCAGCCCGGCCGCGTGCAGCACCCCGGCCGCCGTGAGCCCGGCCAGCCCGGCCCCGACGATGATTACCGGGGCCGCATCGGCCGGATTTGGAAATAAAGGGACCGTCATAATCAGGGGCGAAACAGTACGATGGAAGATGAATTCCCGGAATCCCCGGCATCCAATGCAGTCTAAACATCTACGGACGAAAATTGTGTGGCTTTGTGGCCGGCCCACGCCCGAGCCGGCCATCCGTTGATGCCACCCGACCCGTGCGCTTAGCTCCGGCGGAGTGGTTGAGCCTTGCCTTCATCCAACATCGACCCGAAGGCCCGTTGGCCCGCAAATAAGGCCATCCTGGCGGCCGGGCCAGCGCCAAGGCAGCGGGTTTCACTGCGTTTAAAACGCATGAGCACGACCGCCCACCCCCTGGAACCGCAAAAATCTCCGCCCCTGGTTAACGGCCCTACCATTGCTTTGGCCTGGCTGCTGTTCAGCGGGTTCATGGTGCTGCTGATTTTTATGCAGAACCTCTCGGCCGGTACGCCCACCGACTGGCGCGAGGCTTTGGGCGGGCGGCTGCTGCACGGCCTGATCTGGGGCCTGCTCACGCCGGTGGTATTCGCCCTGGCGGCCCGCTTCAACCTCACCGAAAGCCGCCACCAGTTGCGGCACCTGCTGACCCACGCGGCGGCCAGCTACGTCCTGACCCTGGTGTACCGCCTGGGCTACGCCGCCGTGATGCACGGCAGCGGGGCCACGCCGGGCCGCTTCGCGCTGGCCACCGTCGTCGCCAACGCCAACAATTGGGTGCCCCTATACTGGATGCTGCTCTGCATCGCCTACGCCGTGCAGTACCGCGAGCGCTACCGCGAAGGCCGGGTGCGCGCGGCCCAGCTCGAAACCCAGCTGGTGCAGGCCCAGCTGCAGGCGCTTAAAATGCAGCTCCAGCCGCATTTTCTCTTCAACTCGATGAACGCTGTATCGGCCCTGATGACTCAGGATGTGAAGGCCGCCCGGCGCATGCTGGCCCAGCTCAGCCAGTTTCTGCGGCTGGTGCTCGAAGGCACCGACGAGCACGAAGTGACGCTGGAACAGGAGCTGCGCCTCACCCGCCTCTACCTTGAAATCGAACAGACCCGCTTCCCCGACCGGCTGGCCGTGCGTTATGACATTGCCCCCGATACCGAGGGCGCGCTGCTGCCCGCCCTGCTGCTGCAGCCGGTGGTGGAAAACGCCGTGCGCCACGGTCTGGCGCCCCGCGCCGGGGCCGGCGAGCTGGCCGTGCGGGCCGAAAAGCAGGGCGACCGGCTCCTGCTGCAAATCGAGGACAACGGCCAGGGGGCGGCCGACACCGCCACCCGGGGCATTGGCCTGCGCAACCTGGAAAGCCGGCTGGCCACGCTCTACGGCCCGACTTACGCCCTGGCGGTGGAGTCGGCCCCGGAGCGCGGCTACTGCCTGCGCCTGTCCATCCCGTTCCGGCTGGCGGCGGCGGCCGGCGCCACGCCAGTGCCCGCATGAGGCCCATCCGCACGCTGCTGGTCGACGACGAACCCCTGGCGCGCAGCCTGCTGCGAGAGCTGATGGCCGATTTTCCGGCTTTCACGGTCACGGGCGAAGGCGCAAACGGCACCGAGGCCCTGGCCGCCCTGCAAACCGGCGCTTACGACGTCGTGTTCCTGGACGTGCAAATGCCCGACCTCAACGGCGTGCAGGTGCTGCGTCAGCTGCGGGAAGCCGGCCGGCCGCTGCCGCTGGTGGTGTTCGTGACGGCCTACGACCAGTACGCGGTACAGGCCTTCGGCCTGCACGCCATCGATTATTTACTGAAGCCCCTCGACCCCGACCGGTTTGCCGACTGCGTGGGCCAGGTGCTGCAGCAGCTGACGCTACGCCAAAGTCAGGCCCCTGGGACCGATTTGGTGGCTTTGCTGCACAGCTGGACGGCGCCGGCGCCCGACTACCAGGACCGGTTTCTGGTAAAGTTGCCCGAGCGCAGCTTCCTGGTGCCGGCCGCCGAGGTCTGCTACTTTGAAGCCACCGGCAACAGCGTGCTGCTGCACACGGCCGGGAACCACTACCCGCTGCGCACGGCCCTGGGCCAGCTGGCCGAGCGGCTGGACCCGGCCGTATTCCTGCGCATCCACCGCTCGTGCATCGTCAACCCGGCCCACATCGTGGACTTTAAGCACTGGTCGCACGGCGAGTACCTGTTTCGCATGGCCAACGGCCAGCACGTCACCTCCTCGCGCAGCTACAGCGGCGGGGTACAGCAGCTGCTGAAGCGCTTCGCCGGCACCGGCCAGGGCGGCTAAAGGCCAGTTCATCCTAGGATAGGTCCAGTTGGCCCGGCTTGGCAATCCATCTACCCGGTTTGCCTGTTATTAGGGCAGCCCCTAACCTTCAGGGGTAAGTGCGCCTAACATGACCAGATCCCTCCTCTTTTTGCTGGCGCTCACCCTCGGCGGCACCCTGACGGCCCGTGCCCAACACCATGCCCCGAAGGACGCCGAACCGATGCCCGACATGGCTGGCATGAAGATGGCCCACGCGGCCGCGCCCGGCACCCCGGTTGCTGCCTTTCAGCACGGCATGGATTCAGTGATGGTGGTGATGGACGAGAGCATGCGCCGCATGACCGGCGCCCGTCCCGACGACATCGACGCCAGTTTTGCGGCCATGATGCTACCCCACCATCAGGGAGCCGTGGACATGGCCCGCCTGCAACTGCTGTACGGCCAAAACCCGACCCTGCGCCGCCTGGCCCAAAGCATCATCGCCGAGCAGCAGGTTGAGATTCAGCAGATGGCGGCCTGGCTGAAACAGCACCCGGTGGGCACTCAAAATCCTGGCAAATAGCGCCAGTTCAAACAGAACGTCAGGCTGAGCGCAGCGAAGCTACTCGCGTACTAAGCTGATCGCAATACTCCAGTAACGTCAACATGCGAGATGCTTCGCTTTGCTCTGCATGACTATCCGATTTTCTCATCCCATGAAATTCCCTCTCCTCCCCGGCCTGCTGCTCATTTCCAGCATGGTGGCGGCTCAGACCGTCAGCCACCGCGACCGGGTGTACACCGCCGACCAGATTTCCAACACCGTTTCAGTCATCGACCCGGCCGACAATAAGTTGCTGGGCCAGATTATCCTGGGCAAGCCGCAGCCCGATTTGCTCTCAGCTCTCTATAAAGGACAGGCGCTGGTGCACGGGCTGGGCGCTTCGCCCGACCATAGCTTATTGGCCGTGGTGTCGGTAGGCTCCAACAACGTGACTTTCATCGAGACGGCTACCAACGCCATCAAGGCCAGCGTGTACGTGGGACGGGCCCCGCACGAGGCCACTTTTCGGCCCGATGGCAAGGAAGTCTGGATAACGGTGCGCGGCGAGGATTATCTCTCGGTAATTGACGTGGCCACGATGCGCGAAATCCGCCGCGTACCCGTACCCAACGGTCCCGGCCAGGTGGGGTTCAGCCCCGATGGCAGGCGCGCCTTCGTGTGCTCCAGCTTCTCGCCCGAATTGGCCGTGGTGGACGTGGCCACTTATAAGGTCATCAAGAAGATCCCCGTGGTGAGCCCCTTCTCCCCCAACATCTTCCCCACCCGGGACGGGCAGCAAATCTGGTTTACCCACAAGGACGTGGGCAAGGTGTCGGTGCTCGACACGAAGACGCTCACCATCAGCGGGGTGCTGACGACGGGACCCATCTCCAACCACGTCGCCACGGTGGACGTGGCCGCCGGCAAGCTGGCCTACGTGACCGTGGGCGGCGAAGACGTGGTGAAGGTGTACAGCCGCGCCCCGGGTTTCAAGCTTCTGGCCACGATTCCGGTGGGTACCAACCCGCACGGCATCTGGCCGTCGGGCGACGGCAGCCGGGTGTATGTGGGCCTGGAAAACGGCGATTCGGCCGTGGCCATCAGCACGGCCAGCAACAGGGTCTTGGCCAAAATCAAGGTGGGCCAGGCCCCGATGGCGCTGATGTACGTGCCCAATGCCGTGCCCGCTGGCGCGGCCGCCGCCACCGGCCTCGGCCGGCAGCTGGTGGACCAGCCCGCCGTGGTGCGCACGCTCAAGCCGCCCACTGCCGGCCCCGCTACCGGCACCATGACGCTGCGCTCGGAAGGGCTGGTGGATCTGGCCACCTTCGCCCTGCGCAGCCTGACACCCAACACCGACTACGATATTTTCCTGACCAGCGGCACCCAAGCCCCCTACGCCCGCGACTACCCCCTGACGACCGTGCACACTGATGCCAAGGGCGGGGCCATGGGCCAGGCACTGGGGCCGGTGCAGCGTATCGCGGGCGGGGATTTAAATACGTCCGGAAAAAAATTTTCGCGGGTAGTCGTCGCGCCCAAAGCGGTGGCTGGTGAGCCCGCGCTGCTGAGCGAGTAGTCCGGCTTAAGTCGGGTGTCCGGCGGCCATTTCTGCTGCAATGCGAGTTAACCTAAACTGAATTCAATCATAACCCCAACCATAAATAATGCAACCTATTTTAAATCAACACACGGGCATTAGTGCTCGGACCCAGTCGCTCAAGCGCTTTTTGCTGCCGTTGGCGGCGTGCGCACTGCTGCTCGGCGGCTGCAAGAAGGAGAATGAAGCTATCACCGACACCAGCGTGCCGCCGGTGCTCAACATCGTCTCGCCGGTGGAGGGCGCGACCATCATGCCCGGCGGCCGGCTGGGCACACCTACGGCGCTCGACTACAACGGCACGGGCTTCGCCATCAACCTGGAAATCGTGACCAAGGACACGGTGACCAGCCCGACCAAGGAGAGCCTCAACATCCGCAACACGGCCAATCTGGGCCAGCCCAACGTGAACCTGCCCGGCTTCACGGCCAGCCTCGACGTGGACTTGATCAAGCCCGACGGGGGCACTATTCCCAAGGGCACCAACCTGGCCTCGCTCTTCAACATCGCCGGTACCGACGATACGCCCGGTCCCGGCGTGACGACCTGGGTGAGCTGGCACGTGCTGGAGTCGGTTGCCGCCGGCACCAGCAGCATGACCCTGACCACCTCAGTGAAGGACCGCGCTGGTCGCGTGGCTACCGCCACGCGCTTGCTCAAGGTGGCCCCCGGCCCCGGCGGGGTCATCAGCGGCGAGGCCCTGACGCCCGCACCCAAGCCAATTATCCTGGGCGGCGCCGACACCCCGGACGGCCCCACGGTGACGATAGTTGCCCCGCGCACGCCCACCAGCATCAGCCCCGGTATCCAGACGGCAGGCGTGCTGCCGGCCCCGCCCACCAGCGGCGCGCTGTTTTTCATTGAAGTGTCGGCACTGGACAAGTCCGGTAACGGCATTAACGTGGCCGAAAATGGGGCCGGGGGTTTTGGCAAGTCCGATGCCGACCGGGGCACGATTGAGGACAAGACGCAATCGAAGTTGGGCGTAAACCGCTACGCACCGGGCCTGAACGTGACCTTCGACGTGCCCCTGCTCCAGCCCAACGGCAACGTGATTCCGGCCGGCGGCAACCTGGCCCCGGTGTTCAACACGGCTGGCAGCGAGCTGGACCCCAGCGGCTTCGTGCGCACCACCTTCGGCTGGACCGTGGGCGGCACCCTGCAGCTGCCGGCCGGCAAAACCAGCGTAACCATCAAAGCCGCCGTAACCGACGCCGCCGGCAAAACGGGCAGCGCCACGCAGGTGGTACAAATCAGCCCCGTGCAAAACGGCCAGCTGCTGACGCCCGCCCCCCGCTAAATCACTGAGGACTATGCGATAGCACTGCAACAGCCCGAAGGCTGGCCCGTTTCAATGCGGGCCAGTCTTCTTTCTTTTACCTCTTTCCACTTTCCTCGCCATTTATTCCTGGCTATGCACATGACCATTCTATCCACCTAGAGCGGTTTTCAGGATAGTTTACGGTTTTCCTAGTATCTTATGGAGATGAAAGCCTATTCGTTGGATTTACGGGAACGGGTTGCGGCGGCCTGTCAGCAGCCCGGCCGCACGATCGGGACGGTAGCCGCCGAGTTCAGCGTCTCGGTTTCTTTTGTGGAGAAGCTCTTGCACCGCCAGCGCACGAGCGCTTCGCTGGCGCCGCTGCCCCTGCGTGGCGGGCCCGCCCCGTACCTGGGCGCATCGACCCGCGCCGATCTGGTGGCCTGTCTGCGCCAGCAGCCCGATGCTACCCTGGACGAGTTACGCGTGTGGGTGGCCGCGCTGGGTGGCCCCGCCGTGAGCCCGTCCACCATATGCCGGGCCGTGCAGGCGATAAACTGGCGGCGAAAAAAAAGAGTGTCCACGCCACCGAACGCGACACGGCGCGGGTGAGGGCCTTGCGGGCGGCCATTCTCGAAGCATTGCAAACCGAAGATGTTACCTGTTTCAAGTTCGTCGACGAAACGAGCACGAACCTGACCTGTTTCCGCCGCTACGCCCGCGCCGAAGGCGGGCAACGGGCCCACCAGGCCACACCCTTGCACGGCGGACCGAACGTGACGCTGGTAGCGGCCCTGACCCCGACCGGATTGCAAGCAGCCATGACCGTAAGTGGAGCCGTCAACGGCGACGTGTTTGCGGCCTACCTGGAGCAAGTACTCGGTCCGACACTGGTGCCGGGCGACGTGGTCGTCCTTGATAACCTGCCGGCCCACAAAGTCGCCGGCCTGGCCCAACTCGTCGAAGCACGTGGGGCCCGCCTGCTGTACCTGCCGCCTTACTCACCCGATTTTAACCCCATTGAACTTGCGCATCAAGCATTTGGGATGCCTTCAGTAAGCTCAAAGCCTGGTTGCGTACCGCCCAGGCCCGCACCCGCGAGACCCTAGAGACCGTTATTCAAGCCGCCACTAATTGGATAACAGAAGGCGACGCCAAAAATTGGTTTGACCATGGTGGCTACCACGTACACTGACCTGAAAACTGCTCTAGCTCGCTGAAAGTAGGTTCAATTAATTTCTTATCAGGTGATTCAGTCAGCAGAAAGCGCAGGAGCGTCTCGTAATTTTTTCCCACACTGGCGGGAGTTTGCGCGCATCCGTAACTCGTGACTAACCTTGACGTTGAGGCTACACCCCCACTGCCGCAACGCGGCAAGCTTGCCAGACGCCTGGACTGGCTTTACTCAATTCGTTCTGATGCGCGGCGCAGCCTCGCCCGAATGGTCAGTACGAGTTACGGCTTCGCCTAAACTCGCGCTCGGGTTGCTGCTGCGTTATCCGATGTAGAGTTTTTCGACCAGACCGAGATGACCGGCGTAAGTGCGGACGCTGCTGTAAAGAAAGTCTTCCGGCGCATCCACAAAGCCGACCACTACCGGGTTTTGGTGCAAATACCGTAATCCCTGCCGTTGGAGGTCGTTCGTATTGAGCTCGATGGGATGACTTCCCAGCCAAAAATGGTACTTGGGGTTGTGGGCATTACGCCGGCCGACGCGCTGAAACATCCACAGCATCCACTCGCGGCGGCTTTCCTGCGGGTTTTCTTCAATGGCATGGCGCAGGGCTTTGGCCGTGTGCCGTTTCAGGTCGCGCAGGATGATGAGGTGGGCGTGATTGGTCATCAAGCACCACGCGTAAATCTCCAGTCATATGTGCTGCTGGCAGTAACGCAGGCTGTCCACGGAAATATCATTGTAAAGCCGGCGGGTGAATACGTCAATCCAGTGGACCATCGCAAAGCTGACGAAGTAGAGCTGCTGCGAATCCCGGATTTTATATTTCTCACTTATGCTTCAAAAAAAGCACGACTGGCGCGAATGACTTCCCGCCTGCCACTTACAACCAGAAAAGCTGCTACCCCGGGCCTGACGAAACGCCGAGCCCGGCACCATTTCCAACGGCTTAATCCGAATACCCCAGCCCGCGCCCGCTACGCCCCGTGGCACTTTTTATACTTCTGGCCGCTGCCGCAGGGACAGGGATCGTTGCGGCCGATTTTGGCCAGCACCGGCCGGGGCTGCTTGCGGGCCTGCTCGCGGCGGAGCTTTTCGTATTTCGCCTCTTGCTCAGCCTGGCGCACGGCGATGGCCGCCGCATCGGGATGAAAGGGCGAGTAGTTGTCGGGCAGCTCGCGCATCCGTTGGTGGCGAGTGAAGATATCGGGCGAGGGCGGCGGCGCGTACGGCTCCTTGAAGTCCAGATTATCCGCTCCGCCGGCGATGGTTTCATCGACCAGGTTCAGGCGGTGCAGCTCGCGCATTTCGGGTTCGAGCTCACGCAGTTCCGCATCCTGCATATCGGCCAGCAGCAGCCCCAGGTAATCTTCCACCCCGTAGCCGTAGACATCCCCCTCACTGGCCGGCAAAAGCTGCGCCACCTCGGAGGCGTGCGCGATGATGTAACGCAGGTAGCGCTGCAAAAACTCGCTGATAGCGGGCCGCAGCCCGGGCTGCATTCTGACCAGCTGCGAGAGGGCATTGGACACAACCAGCCGGCTCTTGAGCGACATTTTCTGGTCTTCCAGCAGGGCTAGCAGCTCGGGCAGGCGCGTCTGACCGGCGTGGGCCAGGAGTTCCGGCACCTCGTCAAACAGCGCATCGCCGAACCAGAATTCGGTGCTGTCCGAGTCCAGGTACAGCATGCGACGGTAGACGTCCAGGGCCTCGGGGGCTTGCAGGTCGTGCAGTAGGTAAAGGGCGTGGTAGAGGTTATAGTTACTCAGCCAGTCCGTGTCGGCCAGCTTGCCGGTCTGAAAATTTTCCAGCGTAGCATCGATCATTTTCAGCAGCTCGGGCACGGCAACTGCCGGCCCCAGCGCCAGAATCTCGCGCAGGACTGCATCGTCAATAAAGTAATCACGCTCATAAAGCTGCTCGAATACCGGGTGCGCAAACGTGGGATGAGTCATGAGAGAAGTAAGTTTGTGGAGGAAGGCAGGTGGCGCATTGACGCCGGTGATATGGCAAATATCAGTTTTGAGAAGAAAATGATGTTTAGGCGCGGGGCGGCTGATTGACTAAGTCTAACACGCAGGATGGGCCGGAATCCCCGAAACGCAGCCCGTCCGGACCAACCTGTCCGGACGCAACGTGTAAGCGCCAAAGGTCGCCCCGCCCCGTAATTTGTCCCGGATTCGGCAGCTCTCCTTAAAATAACTGGCCCGCTGCACCGTCCCCATCTTAAATCCTGCTCGACTTTCGCCGGTTCCCATGACCATCACCATTGCCCCAAATTCTACCCAGCCACTCACCGTTGCCCGCCTGGGCTACGGCACCATGCGCCTGACCGGCCCCGCAATCTGGGGGGAGCCGGCCAACCGCCCGGAGGCTCTGGAAATCCTGAAAACGGCCATCGTTAGCGGCGTAAATTTCATAGACACCGCCGATTATTACGGCGAGGACGTCACGAACCGCCTGATTGCCGAAGCCTTACACCCTTATGCCAACGACCTGGTTATCTGCACGAAGGTGGGCGCCACCCGCCGGCCGGACAAGAGCTGGATCGGCTACAACACCCCGCAAAACCTGCGCGACAGCATCGACAACAACCTGCGCACGCTGAAGCAGGAGCAAATTTCGCTGGTGCATTTTCGCGTCATGACCCGCAGTAAGGTTCCCTTTGCCGAGTCGCTGGGCGCCATGTTTGAGCTGCAGCAGGAGGGCAAAATCCTGCACCTCGGCCTGAGCAACGTGAGCCGCGCGGAGCTGGAAACAGGCCTGCAGATGGGCGCCATTGCCACCGTGGAAAACATGTTCGGCCACGGCCAGCGCACCACCCTCTTGTCACCCCACGGCGACAACCGGGGCGGCGAAGAAGTCCTGGATATCTGCGAGCAGCACGGAATTCCGCTCATCCCCTATTTCTCGCTGGTAAATTCGCTGCCCAAAGCGGATACGAGAATGGCCGAAATAGCCCGGAAGTATCACATTTCCGAAGCCCAGCTTAACATCGCCTGGCTGCTGCACAAGTCGCCGTGCATCCTGCCGATTCCCGGTACTTCGTCGCTGGCCCACCTGCGCGAGAACCTGAGCGCCGGGGAGATTCAGCTCAGCGCGGAGGACCTGGCTTTTCTGGGTTAAACCGGGCCCACGGGCTGCCCGTGCCCCAAGCGGAACATTGCCATATGGGACTTGTTGACATCCCTATCAATCCCCCAGAAACCCCCATTAACTATGGATCGCGCCCAAGTCACCCAGAAAATCATCGCTGCTAAAGTTTCCAAGGGCCTCAAGTGGGCCGAAGTAGCCCGGCAGCTCGGCCAGAGCAAGGAGTGGACGACGGCCGCCCTGCTCGGCCAGATGCGCCTGACCGCCCAGCAAGCCGCCGACGCCCAGCGGCTGTTCGAGCTAACCGACGAGGAAACGCTCTGGCTGCAAATCGTGCCCTACAAAGGCTCCCTGCCCACTACCGTCCCCACCGACCCGCTCATTGCCCGCTGGTACGAGATCGTGAGCGTGTACGGCACCACAATTAAGGAGCTGATTCACGAGGAATTCGGCGACGGCATCATGAGCGCCATCGACTTTTCCATGGACATCAAACGCGAGCCCAACCCCAACGGCGACCGGGTGAACGTGGTACTGAGCGGCAAATTCCTGCCCTACAAACCGTACTAACGCGGCGTCCGGGCCGCTATTTAAAAATTCCGCGCGCTCATAACCTCATTTCCGCCACCCGCCGCTTTCCAGCAACCCGGGGCCGGAGGTGAGGTTATTCTTACTTTTGCTGCTTCCTGGGGCCATCATTATTATTACCCACCGTATGCCGCACCAACACTTTCTGATTCACAAGCCCTACGGCTACCTCAGCCAGTTTATCGGAGAGGCGAAGAAGAAAAAACTGGGCGAATTTCATGATTTCCCGGCCGGAATCATGGCCATCGGCCGGCTCGATGAAGATAGCGAGGGCCTGCTCCTGCTCACCACCGACGGCCGGATGAGCGAACTGGTGCGCGGCAAAAAGATCGAGAAGGAATATTACGCCCAGGTCGATGGCCTGATTGATGCCGCCGCAATTGAAAAAATGAGGGCCGGAGTGGAAATCGGAATTCACGATGTGAAATACCTCACCAGCCCCTGCACCGCCCGACACCTGGATCCGGCCCCCGATTTTGCGCCCCGCACCCGCAAAATCCGCGACGACCGCCACGGCCCCACCAGCTGGGTGGCCATTATCCTGACCGAAGGCAAGTACCGCCAGGTCCGGAAAATGACGGCCGCCGTGGGCTTCCCCACCCTGCGGCTGCTGCGGGTGCGGGTAGGCGAAATCTGGCTGGGCGACCTCGCGCCCGGCGCCGTGCGCGAAGTGCCGGACTTTGCGCTGGCGGAAAATCCACTGATCGAAAGCTGAGCGCGGTGATCGACCGACGGAGCAATCAGGGCAGCAGCTCAGCTCTTTAGGCTCCGGCTATTATCTTTGCGTTTAACGGAACAACTGAGCCCTCGCGGGCTTTACCCCTTATGAAAAAGACCACCGCTATCGCTTCGCTCTTATTACTGGGCGGTTTTGGCTCGCTCGGCTACTGGGTCGCCAAGTTCGCCAACCTGGATCTGACCTTCCATTTTGTGGGCGACAACGACCCCCAGCATTACTGCTAATACTCCCCCGGGCGGGTGCGCCGCCCCAATCTAAAGGAGCCCCGCCCGCTGGCGGGGCTTTTTTATGGGCCGGGTCCGGGCTGTCGCTGAATGAATTAGCGTATGGTTCCCGCCGGCCCGGCGTGCTGGTTTGGTCCAGCTATCGGACCTTCGTTTTCTGATCGGGCATTCGCCCGGCTATTTTCCATCTCCTGCCGTTTTATGAATCTTGAATCCCACCAGGCTCAGGTGAGCTACATCATTGGCCGCGATCTGGCCCGCAACTTCGCCCAGCAGGGCATCGACCTCGACGTCGATACCCTCGCCGGCGCCCTCAAAGAAGGCCTTCAGGGCCTGCCCAGCCGGCTCACCCAGGAACAAATGCAGGCCGCCATGCAACTATTGCAGGAACAAACCGCCGGCCCCGACGACGACAACCAACCCGCAGACCCCAATACCATGAGCAACAACAAAGCCGAAGGCGAAGCCTTCCTCGCCACCAACGCCACCAAAGCCGGCATCACCACCCTGCCCAGCGGCCTGCAGTACGAAGTGCTGACCCTGGGCACCGGCCGCAAGCCCACCCTGGGCTCGTCGGTCACAACCCACTACCACGGCACCCTCATCAACGGCACCGTGTTCGACAGCAGCTACCAGCGCGGCCAGCCCGCCACCTTCCCCGTCAACGGCGTCATTGCCGGCTGGACAGAAGCCCTCCAGCTCATGCCCGAAGGCTCGAAGTACCGCCTCTACATTCCCGCCGATCTGGCCTACGGCAAGCGGGGCGCCGGCCGCGACATCCCCGGCGACACGGCCCTGATCTTCGACGTGGAGTTGATCAAAGTAAATAATTAAGCCGAAGCCGGCCGGATGCTCCATGCTGAAGCGTTGAGCAAACCGGTGGTTCGTCTTTGCTAAGAATATTCTCGTGGCCCCGGAACAACTTTCCGGGGCCATTTTGCTGATTATTTCCCTCGAAGTGTACGAGCCCATCCTCCCAACCGCGCCCGGGTTTCCCCCGGCCCCGCCCGTGCGCAGCGCCGACGGGCGGCTGGTGCTCACGGATACCACCGTCACCGTGCGCGACCAGTCATTTCTGCTGCTCGAGCTGGAGGGCGCCGAGCTGACGCCCATTCACTGGATTTTGTGGTACCTGCTCGGCGGCCTGGGGCTGGCGGCGGTCATGATTGCTTTTCTGCAAAACTGGCTGCGCACCGGCCCAGCCATGGCCGGCATGGCCCTGACGGCCCTGCTCCTGGCCTACGGCCGGCGCGGCACTAACCGCCTGCGCCTTTTTCGGCTGGGGCGCGAGATGGTCAACTTTGCGCTGCCCGGCGATCCGGTGCCCTGGCAACGGCTCACGGCCGAACTGAACCGGCGCATCGCCCGCGTTCACGACCGCGCCGCCCGCGAGGCCGCCGCCTTGCTCGCCGCCGCCGACGAGGCCACCCGCCAGGCCGCCCTCGCCGCCCAGGCCGCCGAGGACGCCCGGCAAAATCCCGCCAACAACCAGCCGCCCGACGCCTGACGCGACTTTCGCCGACCGATTCCGTATGCACTTTCCGGTAGTCCCACCGCTGCCGGCGCGACCCGTTATTTATTCGTAGTCCTCCACCTACTGATTTTTGACTTTACCCTACCGCATGGATTCAAAACACCCACACACCGCTATTTCCGGCGCGGGGCTCCTGATTGCCCTGGGCATCATTTACGGCGACATTGGCACTTCCCCGCTGTACGTCATGTCCTCCATCCTAAAAGGCGCCACGGTGCCGGACCAGATCGATTCGCACCTGGTGCTTGGCGGAATTTCGTGCGTAATCTGGACGCTAACGCTGCAAACGACCGTCAAGTACGTCCTACTCACCCTTAATGCCGATAACAACGGCGAAGGCGGCATCTTCTCACTTTATGCCCTGGTACGGCGACGCGGGGCCTGGCTGTCGGCCGTGGCTATTATCGGCGGGGCCGCGCTGCTGGCCGATGGCGTCATTACGCCCCCCATCTCGGTGTCGTCGGCCATTGAAGGGCTGAAAACGGTGTATCCCACGCTCACGCAGGGCACCATTGTTTACATTGTCATTGGCATTATTGCAGGGCTTTTTCTGGTTCAAAGCTTCGGTACTCAGATCGTGGGCAAAGCTTTCGGGCCGATTATGCTGCTCTGGTTCACCATGCTGGCCGTGCTGGGCGGGAGCTGGATTATGCAGAATCCCGTAATTCTCAAGGCCTTTAACCCGTATTATGCCTACGATTTGCTCGTCCGCTATCCGGGCGGGTTCTGGCTGCTGGGGTCGGTTTTTCTCTGCACGACGGGGGCCGAGGCGCTGTATTCGGACCTGGGCCACTGCGGCAAGGGCAACATCCGCATTAGCTGGACTTTTGTCAAAACCTCGCTGCTGCTCAATTACCTGGGGCAGGGCGCCTGGCTGCTGGCCCACGACGGCGAAGGGCTGGCTGGCCGCAACCCGTTTTATGCGCTCATGCCGCCGTGGTTTTTGCTCATCGGCATTGGCATTGCCACCATTGCCGCCATCATTGCCTCGCAGGCGCTCATTACCGGCTCGTTTACCCTGGTGGCCGAGGCCATCCGCCTCAATATGTGGCCCAAGGTGAAGCTCAACTACCCCACCGATGTCAAAGGTCAGCTCTTCGTGCCCAGCATGAACCGGCTGCTGCTCATCGGCTGCATCGGGGTGGTGCTGCACTTCCGCGAATCGACCAACATGGAGGCGGCCTACGGCCTGGCCATTACGCTCACCATGCTCATGACCACCATTCTGCTCACGGTGTGGCTGCACTCCAAAAAAGTAGCCGGGCCGCTGGTATTCCTCTTCACTGCACTCTACGGCATGATTGAAGGAGCGTTTCTAATCGCTAACATGCGGAAATTTCCGAATGGCGGCTGGGTTTCGCTGGCCATCGGCGGCGCGCTCATGAGCGTGATGTACGTCTGGCTGCGCGCGTTTTACATCAAACGCCGCCTCACCGAATTTGTGCGCCTGGAGCCGTACGTGGCCTCGCTCAAGCAGCTGAGCGAGGACGAAACCGTCCCCAAATATTCCACCCACCTGGTCTTCCTCACCTCGGCCGAGCGCAACACCGAAATTGAGCAAAAAATCATTTATTCCATCTTCCAAAAGCGCCCCAAACGGGCGGATATCTACTGGTTCATCCACGTCGATACCACCGATGAGCCGTACACCATGGAATATAAAGTGACCGAAGTGGCGAAAGACGACGTGTTCCGCATCAATTTCCGGCTGGGTTTCCGGGTGCAGCAGCGCATCAACCTCTACTTCCGGAAAGTGATCGAGGACCTGGTACGCAACAAGGAGGTGGACATTACTTCGCGCTACGAATCGCTTAATAAACAGCACGTGACCGGCGATTTCCGCTTCGTAGTCCTGGAAAAATTCCTCAGCGTGGAAAACGATTTTCCCACCCTGGAAAAACTCGTGATGCAGGCCTACTTCTACATCCGCCAGTTCATTGCTTCCGAAGACCAGTACTTCGGCCTCGATACTTCATCGGTGAAGGTCGAGAAAGTTCCCCTCGTGATTGCGCCCGTGCGCGAAGTCGCCCTCACCCGAATCCGGTAACGTTTTTTGATTGACTTTACCCAAAAGAAGCCCCGAACAGGTTGTACGGGGCTTCTTTTGTAATTAAATCCGGGGTAACCTACTTGGTTGCGCCCAGCCACCGGGCCAGTACGCGCTGCTGGGCAGCGGTCGGGTTGGGCAGGGGCTTAATCTGAAACTTCCGGTCCGGATCGGCCAGCATTTTGAGCGCCAGCTCGCGGGGGAGGCCATCGCGGCGCACCTGCAAGCGCACTTCAGTGCCGACCGGGCCGCTGAGCAGCGCCTTCACCGTTTCGTCCGACGGCGCGGCCCCGTTGATGAGCAGCACTTCGTCGTTGACGTTGAGGCCACCAGTCCAGGCCGAGCCGTCGCGGCCCACACCGGCGACCAGCAGCTTGCCGGTCCGGTTGGAGAAGCTCGCATCCAGCGTCCCGTCGGCACTGAGTGGCGCGCTGGTGAGGCCCAGGCCGGCGTAGCCAAGGGCGGTGGCGTAATCCAGCGTTCTGGTGCCGTACACGCAGTTCTGGAAGAAGTCGTCGTAGCGCCGGCCGGCCACCTGCGCCACGGCATCCTGAAATTCCTGATCCGTAAAACCCCGGCCCGCCTTCTTGTAATAAGTATCGTAGAGCAACCGGAAGACATCGTCAAGGTGCTTTTCGCCCTTCGTGGCTTCGGCAATATTCAGGTCGAGCATCGTCCCGATCAGATCGCCCTTGTCGTAATAGCTGATCTGGGAGTTGTTCGAATTTTCGTTAGGCCGGTAGAAGCGAATCCAGGCGTCGAAGCTGGCCTCGGCGGCCGATTGCACGCGGTTGCCGGGCGTATTTTCCAGCGCGGTGATGACGTTGCCCAGCTTGCCCAGGTACTCGTCCCGCGAGATAAACCCGGCCCGGGCAGTAATGACTTTGGAGTAATATTCGGTCATGCCCTCGCTCACCCAGAGCATGTGGGTGTAGTTTTCCTGGTCGTAATTAAACGGCCCCAGCGCCACCGGGCGGATGCGTTTCACATTCCAGAGATGAAAGTATTCGTGCGCGGCCAGCCCCAGAAACGACTTGTAGCCGGCCTCCGTGTTGTAGGTCGTGCGGCCCACTTCCAGGGTGGTCGAGTAGAGGTGTTCGAGGCCGCCGCCGCCGCGCTCCAGGTTGTGCACGATAAAGAGGTAATGATCGAGCGGATTCTGCGCCACTACGCGGTGGGCTTCCTCGCAGAGCTTCTTGAGGTCGGCGATCAGCTTTGGCTCATCCACGGTATACGTGCCGTACATGGCCACCTGGTGCGGCGTGCCGTTGGCCGTGAATTCCAGCACTTTCTGGTTGCCGATTTCGATGGGCGAGTCGGCCAGCTCGTCGTAGCTGGCGGCGGCGTAAGTGAATTTGCCCGGCGCGGCACGTAGCGCGGTGCTCACCTGCGCCCAGCCGGCGGCCGGCTGCACAACCACGGTACTGCCCAGCGCCTTATTATCGGCCGGGTACAGCATGATACTGCTGCCATTGAGGTAGCCGTGGTCGGCGTCGACGAAGGACGTGCGCACCGTCAACTCAAAAGCGTACACCCGGTAGCTGATCTGAAAGCTGGACTGCTTCGGGTGGCGCACCCGCCAGGTGTTCTTGTTAATTTTTTCGACTGTCAGCGCCTGTCCGCTGGTGGTCCGGGCCTGCAGGCCCTCCACGTTCTTGGCAAACTCGCGCACCAGGTAGGAACCCGGCGCCCAGACGGGCATTTTCACATCGGTATAATCGGCCGGGAAGGCACCCAGCTCCATTTTTACCTCGCAGTAGTGCGTCTGGGGCGCGGGCATAGCCAGCGTGTAGCGCAGCGTGGGGCCGGTGGCGGCGGGCCGGGCGACAACGGGCAGCCCGCTGGTCAGCAGCAGGGCTGCCGCCGCGTAACAGATTCGCAGATTAGAATTTCTGAGCATTCGCACAAAGTTGTAAAATGAACCAAAGGCACAAAGTAAGCCCGCCGGGCAGCCTCCAACCTAGCGCCCGCCCGAACCGTTAGCAGCCGGACCAGCGCCACCCAACGGCTCCGGCCTCGCTGGCTCTTTCATTATGCGCATCGTGTGGCTGCTTTTTGTGGGAATACTGACGGCCATGGCCCTGCTCCTGCCGCGCCTGAATCAGCCAGCATTACTACTCGTATCCGTTAAAAACCAGGCTGATAACCGGGTTTGTCCCACTCCACCAATTAGTGCCCGCCCGCTACCGGCCGCAGCGCCGCAGGCGAGTCCGCCCGGCGACG
>JAYWCH010000071.1:0-11403 GCA_043780755.1 Hymenobacter sp. | reverse complement strand
GTTCTCGAACGCCTCGCGCACCAGGATGTCGCGGGGCTTGATGTCGCGCTCCAGCAGCAGGCGCAGGTAGGCGCCAGCGTCGAGGCACTCCTGGTTTTTCTCCACGCTCACGGCGGGCAGCGACGACGAGAACGGCACGCTCATGCCCAGCGCCTCAATGGCGGCGGCCATGGTGTTGGCCGTGTACATGCCACCGCAGGCCCCCGGTCCGGGGCAGGCGTTGTGGATGATGCCGCGGTAATCCTCGTCCGAAATCTGCCCTTGCAGCTTCTGCCCATACGCCTCGAAGCACGACACGATGTTGAGCTGCTGCCCCTTGAACGTACCACCCTTGATGGTGCCGCCGTACACCATCAGGCTCGGCCGGTTCAGCCGCGCCATGGCGATGAGTGCGCCGGGCATGTTCTTGTCGCAGCCCACCACGGTGGCCAGGGCATCGTAGTTGTGCGCGCCGGCCATCGCCTCAATCGAGTCGGCGATAATCTCGCGCGACACCAGCGAGTACCGCATCCCCGGCGTGCCGTTCGTGATGCCGTCACTTACCCCAATGGTATTGAACCGCAGCCCGACCAGGCCCTGAGCCTGCACGCCCAGCTTCACCTCGTCGGCGAGGGCGTTGAGGTGCATGTTGCAGGTATTGCCCTCGAAGCCTGTGGAGCAGATGCCCACGAATGGCTTGCGCAAATCGGCATCCGACAAGCCCGAGCCGATGAGCATGGCCTGCGAAGCCGGCAAGCTGTCGTCCTGGGTGTAGATGCGGCTGTACTTATTGAGAATCATGGGGGTACGCTAGGCTAGATGATGGTGCAGGTGCCAATTTCCACGTTGGCCCGGTTCCACTGTTTCTCGTTCGAATCGGCAATCCAGAAGGCGATGTAGTTACCGACCTCCTCCGTACTATAGGGAGCGTGGTAGTTAAGCTCCTGGGTCAGAATGCCGTTGTTGAGGGCTTCGTCCACGGCTTCGCGCACCAGGGCGGCTTCGGTGGTCAGTCCGAGGTGGTCGAGCAGCAGGGCGGCAGAAAGAATGGTGGCAATGGGATTGGCAATACCCTTGCCCGTGGCCTGCGGGTACGACCCGTGAATGGGTTCGAACACCGCCACCTCTTCCCCCACCGAGGCCGAGGGCAGCAGCCCCAGCGACCCGGCAATGACCGAGGCTTCATCCGAAATGATATCCCCGAACATATTCTCCGTCAGAATCACGTCGAACTGCGTGGGATTGAGGATCATCTGCATGGCGGCGTTGTCCACGAACAGGTAATCCACGCGCACTTCGGGGTACTGGCCGGCCATTTCGCGCACCACTTCGCGCCAGAGGCGGGAGGTTTCGAGCACGTTGGCCTTGTCCACCAGCGTGAGCTGCTGCCGGCGCCCGGCGGCGGCCTGGAAGGCCAGGTGGGCGATTCGGGCAATCTCGGCGCGGGTGTAGGTGCAGTAGTCGTACGCGCCTTCGCCATCGGCGGTGCGGCCTTTCTCCCCGAAATAAATCCCGCCGATCAGCTCGCGGAAAATGAGCATATCGGTGCCGGCGATGCGCTCCTTTTTCAGGGGCGAATGGTGCAGCAGCACGTCGTAGGCCGTCACCGGCCGGATATTGGCGAACAAGCCCAGCGACTTGCGCAGGCCCAGCAGGCCCTGCTCGGGGCGCACCTTGGCGGTGGGGTCATTGTCGTATTTCGGGTCGCCGATGGCGCCCAGCAGCACGGCATCGGCCGCGCGGCAGGCGGCGAGGGTGGCGGCGGGCAGCGGCTCGCCGGTGGCATCGATGGCGCAGGCCCCGATCAGATGCGTTTCCATGTGGAAGCGGTGGCCGAAGCGGCGGGCCACGGCTTCCAGCACTTTCACGGCCTGCCGGCAGACTTCCGGCCCGATGCCATCGCCGGGCAATACGGCTATATTCTTATTTACCATGACCAGATTCTGCTTTGTTCGTAGGCGGCAATGGCCGGTTTTTGATTCACTAAAAAGTCGATGTCGTCGTAGCCGTTGATCAGGCACTCCTTTTTATAGGGGTCGATCCCGAAGCCGAAGGTTTCATCGGTGGCCGGCACGTAGAGGGTCTGCGCCGGCAGGTCGACCACGAACTGCGTCTGCGCGTGCTGCTCCACGAGGGCGAACAGGCGGCTCAGCTCGGTGTCCGTCACTTGCAGCGGGAGCAGGCCGGTATTGAGGGCATTGCCCCGGAAAATATCCGCGAAGTAGCTGGATACCACCACCCGAAAGCCGGCGTCGGCCAGGGCCCAGGCCGCGTGCTCGCGGCTGGAGCCGCAGCCGAAGTTTTTGCCCGCCAGCAGAATCTGCCCGGCGTAGCGCGCATCATTGAGCACGAAATCAGCCTTGGGCGAACCGTCGGCGTGCTGGCGCCAGTCGTTGAACAGCTTCTCGCCGAAGCCCTCCCGTGTGGTGGCCTTCAGGAAACGGGCCGGAATAATCTGGTCCGTATCGATGTTTTCGAGCGGCAGCGGGACGACGGCCGAATGTAGGGTCTGAAACTTTTCCATAGCGATGGTCGGCCCTTAATTCAAATACTGGGTGATGTCGACAATGCGTCCCTGCACCGCTGTGATGGCCGCCACCAGCGGGGAGGCCAGCAGCGTGCGCGACCCGGGCCCCTGCCGTCCTTCGAAATTGCGGTTTGACGTGGCCACGCAGTAGGCCCCGGCCGGAATCTTGTCCTCGTTCATGGCCAGGCAGGCGCTGCAGCCCGGCTCGCGCAGCTCGAAGCCGGCGGCGGCCAGAATTTTATCCAGCCCTTCGGCAATGGCCTGCTGCTCAACCTGCTTCGAGCCGGGTACAATCAGCACTTCCACGTGCGCGGCCTTGTGCTTGCCGCGCACGTAGGCCGCCACCGTCCGCAAATCTTCGATGCGGGAATTGGTGCAGCTCCCGATAAAGACGTAGTTTATTTTCTTGCCCAACAAGGATTCGCCCCGCTGAAAGCCCATGTAGGCCAGCGACTTGTCGAAGCTTTCGGCCTCGCCGGCGGCTACTTCGCTCGGGATGGTGCCGGTGAGGGCGATGCCCATGCCGGGGTTGGTGCCGTAGGTAATCATCGGGGTGATGGCGCGGGCGTCGAACCGGTATTCGGTATCAAACACCGTGTCCTTGTCCGAATACAGGGTTTGCCAGTAGGCCACGGCCTGTTCCCAGGCTGCTCCTTTGGGAGCGTAGGGGCGGCCCTGCACGTAGGCCAGCGTGGTGGCATCGGGGGCAATGAGGCCGCCGCGGGCGCCCATCTCAATGCTCATGTTGCAGACCGTCATGCGGCCTTCCATGCTCAGGCCGCGCACGGCGCTGCCGGCGTACTCCACGAAATAGCCGGTGGCACCGCCCATGCCGAGCTGCGATATTATATAGAGAATCAGGTCTTTGGCCGTCACGCCGGGCCAGAGCGGGCCGTCCACCGTGATGCGCATGCGCTTCGGCCGGCTCAGCAGCAGGCACTGCGTGGCCATAACCTGCGTAATCTGGCTGGTGCCGATGCCGAACGCCACGGCCCCAAACGCCCCGTGCGTAGAAGTATGACTATCGCCGCACACGATGGTAGTGCCGGGCAGCGTGAGCCCCAGCTCCGGCCCGATGACGTGGACGATGCCCTGCCGGGCGTGGCCCAGGCCGTAAAGCTCCACGCCGTATTTCTGGCAGTTCTCAGTCAGCTTGTCCACCTGCGAGCGCGAGAGCGGCTCCGCAATCGGGAGGTGCTGGTCGCGGGTGGGCACGTTGTGGTCGGCCGTGGCGAGGATGCGGTCGGGCCGGAACAGCGGCAGCTGCCGCGCTTCCAGCTCCGCAAAAGCCTGCGGACTGGTGACTTCGTGAATCAGGTGGCGGTCGATGTACACGACTTCCAGCCCGCCCGGCGCGGCGCTCACTACGTGCGCATCCCAGACTTTATCGAATAAGGACTTGGCCATAATCAGAAAGTGGTTACCAGTTTTTCCTGTTCTACCAAAGCGTGCAGGTCGTCGTCGATTACCTCCCGCTGGCGGTCGGCGAGCAGCATGAAGCTGGCGTACACCTGGTTGAGGGCAATCTTCTCGAAGTCGTAGCCGATTTTCTGGAGCCGGTAGGCGAGGGCCGCCCGCCCGGAGCGCGCCGTGAGGATAATGGACGAATCGGCCACGCCCACGTCCTTGGGATCAATGATCTCATAGGTTTCGCGGTGCTTGATAATGCCGTCCTGATGGATGCCGCTGGAGTGCGAAAAGGCGTTGGCGCCCACAATGGCCTTGTTAGGCTGGACGGGCATGGTCATCAGGTGCGACACCATGGCCGAGGTTTCGGCCAGCAGGCGGGTGTTGATTTTGGTGTCGAGGTTCAGGTAAGGGTGCTGGCGCAGAATCATCACCACTTCTTCCAGCGCCGTGTTGCCGGCCCGCTCGCCCACGCCGTTAATCGTGCATTCAATCTGGCGGGCGCCGTTCATCACGCCCGCGATAGAGTTGGCCGTGGCCAGCCCCAGGTCGTTGTGGCAATGGGTAGAAAGGCGGACATTGTGAATGCCCGACACGTTTTCAACCAGAAACTTAATCTTGGCGCCGTACTCCTCGGGCAGGCAGTAGCCAGTGGTGTCGGGAATGTTGAGCACCGTGGCGCCGGCCTTAATGGCCGCTTCGCAGACGCGGGCCAGAAAGACATTGTCGGTCCGGCCGGCATCCTCGGCGTAGAACTCCACGTCTTCCACGAACTTTTTGGCCAGCTGCACGGCGGCCACGGCCCGGTTCAGCACATCCTCCCGCGTGGTGCAGAGCTTGTGCTGAATGTGGATATCGGAAGTGCCGATGCCAGTGTGAATGCGCGGATACTTAGCGCCCTTCAGCGCCTCGGCCGCCACCCGAATATCGTTTTCGACCGCCCGCGAGAGGCCGCACACCGTGGCGTGTCGGGTTTGGGCAGCAATGGCCTGCACGGCGGCGAAGTCGCCGGGGCTCGAAACCGGAAAGCCGGCCTCGATCACATCGACCCCCAGCAGCTCCAGCTGCCGCGCGATGACAAGTTTCTCGTCCTTGTTTAGCTTGCAGCCCGGCACCTGTTCGCCGTCGCGGAGCGTGGTATCGAAGATCTGGATTAGTTGCTGTGCCATGCTGCTGATCGCCCTGAAAAACCGGAGCCGGTCGTTGAATCTGTTAGCAAGTTCAAGCCACCTCCGCCCCCTAAAAAGCTATCTTTCGTTATTTGTACTATTTCCAACCCCGCTTTTACTTGGGGCAACTTATTTATAATCAGTAGTCTGCCGAATTATTCCATACAATGCCAAACAAGAGCGCGGAGCCGATTTTTCAGCTGATAAGATCCCTGACCCGCTCCGAGAAGCGGCACTTCCGGCTGTTCACCAACCGGCAGGGCTCCACCGAGGGCCTCAAGTTCCTCCAGCTCTTTGATGCCCTCGACGCCCAGGAGAGCTATGACGAGGCTCAGATCCTGGCTCAGGTGCCCGCCCTCAAGCGCGTGCAGCTCGCCAACCTGAAAGCCAACCTCTACAGGCAGATGCTCGCCAGCCTGCGCGTCTACCACGCCGGCCAGAATCCCGATATTCAGCTCCACGAGCAGCTCGATTATGCGCGAGTGCTCTACAATAAAGGTTTTTACCAGCAGAGCCTGCGTATGCTGGAGAAGGTGAAGCTGGCCGCCCGGCAGGTTGAAATGCCGCACATCGTACTCCTGGCCCTCGACTTTGAGAAGCTGATCGAGTCGCAGTACATCACCCGCAGCCTGCAGGACCGCGCCGAAACGCTGGCCGCCGAAGCCGTCGATACCGTCGGCCACCTGGCCCGGCTGCACGCTTTATCCAACGCCTCGTTGCGCCTGTATGGCCTCTACCTGAGTGCCGGCCTCGCCCGCAACCAGGCCGACCACGAACGGATCACGGCCTTTTTCCGGGCCAATCTGCCGCCAGTGCAGGACCGTCAGGGCGGTTTTTTTGAGAAGCTCTACTTCTACCAGGCGCACGTGTGGTATCACACGCTCAATCAGGACTTTCGGGCCTGCTACCGCTACGCCCAGAAGTGGGTGGACCTGTTTGAGCAGGCGCCGCACATGAAGGATTTGCAGGCCATGCTCTACATCAAGGGCCTGCACAACTTATTGGCCACGCTCTACAACCTGCTCTACTACAGCAAATTCATCAAAGTGCTGCGGACGCTGGAAGACTTTGCCGCCAGCCAGACCCGCCGCAGCAGCCTCAATACCGAGATTCTGCTCTTTCAGTACATCTACACCAATAAAATCAACGCCTATTTCCTCGAAGGCCGTTTCACCGAGGGCCTGGAGATCATCCCCGAGCTGCTCGAAAACCTGGAACACTACAAGTCGCAGCTCGACATGCACCGGACGCTGGTATTCTACTACAAGATTGCCAGCCTGTACTTCGGCAGCGGCAATTATCATCAGGCAATCGAATACCTGAATCTCATTATTCAGCACAAAGACCTGAGCCTGCGCGAAGACCTGCAGTGCTTCGCCCGCATCCTCAACCTGATTGCTCACTACGAAGCCGGCGAAGACGCGGGCCTGGACTATCAGATCCGCTCCGTGTACCGCTTCCTGGGCAAGATGAATGATCAGCAGCCCGTGCAGGTGGAGATATTCCGCTTCCTGCGCAACGTGAGCAGCCTGGCCCCAAGTCAGGTCCGCGAATCCTTCGTGGCCCTGCGCCAAAAGCTGCTCATCATCGAGGCCAATCCATACGAAAGCCGGCCCTTTCTGTACTTCGATATTATCTCCTGGCTCGAAAGTAAGATCACCAGCACGCCGGTGCAGGAAGTGATGAAGCGAAAATTTCTGCGGATGAAATAGCCATGCCGGGGCTGGCCGGGCCGAAAGCGTCCGGTCGGTTTCGGTGGGGAAGAACGAGATGAGTAGGTTTTCGCCGCCGCGTGCCTACCTTGCCACCGTATTCACCACCCCGATGCTCCAGACGCGCTACTTTTTTGGCTACTATTACTTTTACGCCACCGCGTAGAACGAGCCGCCGTTTGTCATTAACCCACAAACACTTCCCGCGCCGCTCGTTCTTCGGGAGGCGCTTTTTTAATGCCTGATTTTCGCATGGTTTCCCCGCAGCCAGTCTTTTTTTATTACGGCTATTACTTCTTTCCCCGGAAGGAGCGGGCCCGCTGTTGCCAGTGTTAATCATCACACTATCCGCCAACAACCCCAGGGCCCCGCACATCGGAAGCCCTTTTTTATTGCCCATTTTTTACTGCGCTCATGCTTAAGCACGTTTCCATCCAGGGGTTTCAGGGAAGTTTTCACGAAGTGGCCGCCCGGCAATACTTTGGGTCGGCGCCGGCGCTGCTGCCCTGCGCTACTTTCGGCGCGGTGGTCGCCCACGTGCTCAACGGCACCGCCGATGCCGGCCTGATGGCCATGGAAAACTCGCTGGCCGGCAGCATCCTGCCCAACTACCTGCTGCTGGAACGGGCCGCCGTACGCGTCACCGGCGAGGTGTACCTGCCCATTCACCAGCACCTGCTGGCCCTGCCCGGCCTCACGCTGGCCGACGTGCAGGCCGTCCACTCGCACCCGATGGCCCTGCGCCAGTGCGGCGATTTCCTCGACCGCCACCCCCACTGGAAGCTGGTCGAAACCGACGATACCGGCCACAGCGCCCAGCTCCTGGCCGAAAACCGGACGCCCGGCGTGGCCGTGGTGGCCGGCGCCCAGGCCGCCGCGCAGTTCGGTCTGCAGATTCTGGCCCCGGCCATTCACGACGATCCGCACAATTATACCCGCTTCCTGGTGCTGGAACGGGCTGCCACCGCCCCCCTTGACCCGCGGGCCGACAAGGCGTCGCTGTATTTTCACACCTCGCACGCGCCGGGCAGTCTGGCGCAGGTCCTCACCCGCGTGGCCGCCCACGGCCTCAATCTGAGCAAGCTGCAATCGTGCCCCCGCCCGGGCCAGCCCTGGCACTACGGCTTCCATGCTGATGTGGAATTCGGGGAGTTAGCACACCTCGAAGCCCTGCTCGCGGATTTAACGTCCGTCACCGAATCGCTGCGGGTACTCGGCGCCTACCGCCGGGGCCAGTGGAATACCGTCGCCGCCGATGCAATCGAAGCTTCCGCCGTCATCTAACATTATCATGGATAATCTACCGCTAACCCTCCCTGTGGCCAGCCGCCTGGCCCAGACCGGCGAATACTACTTCTCGCGCAAGCTGCGCGAGCTGGCCGCCCTCAATGCCGCCGGGGCCAATATCATCAGCCTGGGCATTGGTAGCCCGGATCTGCCGCCCCACCCGACTGTGACGGCTGCTCTCACCGCTACCGCTGCGCTGCCCACGGCCCACGGCTACCAGGGCTACCAGGGCACGCCCGCGCTGCGCGGGGCAATGGCCGAATTCTACCAGCGCCACTACGGCGTGACGCTGGATCCGGCCACCGAAATTCTGCCGCTGCTGGGTTCCAAAGAGGGCCTGATGCACATCGGAATGACGTTTCTGGAAGCCGGCGACGCGGTGCTCATTCCCAACCCTGGTTACCCCACGTACCGCGCCGTGGCCGAAATCTGCGGGGCCGAGGTGCGTGAATACGCCCTTACCGCCGCCACCGGCTGGCTGCCCGATCTCGATGCGCTGGCTGCCACCGATCTCTCCCGGGTGAAGCTCATGCTGGTGAATTACCCGCACATGCCCACCGGCACGGCCGCCGATTTGCCGTTTCTGACCCGTCTCGTGGCCTTTGCCCGGGAGCACGCCATCTTACTGGTGCACGACAATCCGTATGGTTTCATCCTGAACGAGACGCCGCCCGTGAGCCTGCTGGCCGTGCCCGGCGCCCGCGAGGTGGCCATCGAGCTGAACTCGCTCAGCAAGTCGCACAACCTGGCGGGCTGGCGCGTGGGCCTGCTGGCCGGGCGCGCCGACGTGCTGGCCAACGTGCTCCGCTTCAAAAGCAACATGGATTCGGGCATGTTTCTGCCGGTGCAGCAGGCGGCCATGGCCGCCCTGGCCCTGGGCGACGACTGGTTCCGGGACCTGAACGCCACCTACCGCGCCCGCCGCGCGCTGGTAGTGGAGCTGCTGCAGGCGCTGGGCTGCGCACCCGCCCCGGGCCAGACGGGCCTGTTCATCTGGGCGGCGGTGCCGGCCGGCTTCGCCGATGGCTACGCTCTGAGCGACGCCGTGCTGGCCGAGGCGCGGGTGTTCCTCACGCCGGGTGGTATTTTCGGCAGCAATGGCAACGGCTACATCCGGGCCAGTCTGTGCCAGCCCGAGGCGCTGCTGTGCGAGGCGCTGGCGCGGGTACATCAATGGCAGGACGCTAAAAAAGAACGTCATGCTGAGTTTGCCGAAGCATCTCTACCGCGCAAGTAATCTGACTTACCACTGCGGTAGAGATGCTTCGACTTCGCTCAGCATGATGGCCAACTCAACATTCAAAACGCAACTCTTCAAAATGACCGTCACCATCATCGGCCTGGGTCTTATCGGCGGCTCGCTGGCGCTCAGCCTGCGGCAGCACGGCTTGGCGCAGCACCTTATTGGCGTGGAAAATAGTGCGGCCCACGTCCGCCGGGCGCTGGAGCTGGGCTTGGTCGATGAAATCGAAACCGACTTGGCGGCTGCCGTGCGTCGTGCCGACCTCATCGTAGTAGCTGTGCCCGTGGATGCGATGGTGGCCGTGCTGCCGCCGGTGCTCGACCTCGTGACTGTCCGGCAGGTGGTCATCGACGTGGGCTCGACCAAGCAGGCACTGCTGGCCGCCGTGGCTGGGCACCCGCGCCGGGGCCGCTTCGTGGCCGCGCACCCTATGGCGGGTACCGAGCACTCGGGTCCGGAAGCCGCCGTTTCGGGCTTGTTTGAAGGGAAAACGGTAGTGCTCTGCGATGCCGAGCATAGCGACGCCGATGCCTTGCAGCAAGTGGAGCAGCTCTTTCAGGCGCTGCTCATGCGGCTGCTGTACCTCGATGGAGCCGCCCACGACGTGCACACGGCCTACGTGTCGCACATCTCGCATATCACTTCATTCGCGCTGGCCCTCACGGTACTGGAAAAGGAGAAGGAGGAGCAGCGCATCTTCGATTTGGCCAGCGGCGGGTTTGAGTCGACGGTGCGGCTGGCCAAGAGCGCGCCGGCTACCTGGGTGCCCATTTTTCGGCAGAACCGGCTGAATGTGCTCGACGTGCTCGATGAGCATCTGCACCAATTACAAGTGCTGCGCGGGCTGCTGGCCAGCGAGGACTACGTCGGACTGGCCGAGCAGATTCGGCAGGCCAACCACATTCGGAAGATTTTGCCGTGATGGGTAGCGAAGAATAACCAAAAGAACGTCATGCCGAGCGTAGCAACGTGGAGCCGAGGCATCTTGCTTGCTACCGCCAATCAATGACGTTGCAACGATTAAGTTACTGCCCCGAGTGAGATGCTGCGCTGCGCGCTGCATGATATCTTGATAAATCCTAACTAAAAACAATTCCAACCAACCATGAAATCCGCCTTATTCAACCGCCAGCCCGACGACAAGCCCTACCTCATTGCCGGGCCGTGCTCGGCCGAAACCGAGGCCCAGGTGCTCGAAACCTGCCAGCGCCTGGCCGCCACCGGCAAGGTGCAGGCGTTGCGCGCCGGCATCTGGAAACCCCGCACCAAGCCCGGCGGCTTCGAGGGCATCGGCACCAAGGGGCTGCCCTGGCTCAAGAAAGCCAGTGAACTCACCGGCCTGCCCGTGGCCGTGGAAGTGGCCACCGCCAAGCACGTGGAGGACTGCCTGGCCTTCGGCGTGGATATTCTGTGGGTGGGCGCGCGCACCACCGGCAACCCGTTTTCGGTGCAGGAAATTGCCAACGTGCTGCGCGGCGTAGACGTGCCGGTACTCGTTAAAAACCCCATTCACCCCGAGCTGGAGCTGTGGGTGGGCGCGGTGGAGCGCCTGCAAAAGGCCGGCCTGAAGCAGGTGGGCCTCATTCACCGGGGCTTTTCGAGCTACGGCAACACCGATTTTCGCAACGCGCCGATGTGGCACCTGCCCATCGAGATGAAGCGCCGGCTGCCCGAGCTGCCGCTGCTCTGCGACCCCAGCCACATTTGCGGGCGGCGCGACACGCTGGCCGGCGTGGCCCAGCAGGCCCTCAACCTGGGTTTCGACGGCAACATGATTGAAAGCCACATCGACCCCGACAATGCCTGGAGCGACGCCAAGCAGCAAATCACGCCCGAGGTGCTGCGCGACCTCATCGAGAACCTGGTGTGGCGCCACGAAACCACCAACGAGCAGGAGTTCCTGTCGGCCCTCACCGGTCTGCGCGAGCAAATCAACCAGCTCGATGCCGAGATGATGCAGCTGCTGGGCCGCCGCATGGCCGTGGCCGAAAAAATTGGCCAGTACAAGAAAGACAACGACATCACCATCCTGCAAACCGCTCGCCTCAACGAAATCATGGAGCGCAGCAAGCGCCAGGG
>JAYWCH010000070.1:0-1552 GCA_043780755.1 Hymenobacter sp. | reverse complement strand
CAGCAGCAGGCGAACGGCCAGCAGCACCAGGGCCGTCAGGCTGCCCAGGCGCCAGTACCGGCCCCGCGCCGCCGGGCTCGCCGCGCCGGCCGTGCTCCCGGCCGGGGGCAGGCGCAGCACAAACCAACTCACCAGCCCAACGCCCCCGATCGAGCTGAGCAGGCTAAGCAGCCCAAACACCGGCGCCGAACCGAGCGTGGGCACGGGCAGCCGCAGCCAGGCCAATTGCTGCACCAGCGGTCCCTGCCGGTGGGTGAAACTATCCCAGAGCAAGTGAGTGGTGGCGCCCAGCAGGATGCTGATCAGCACGACCCCATAGTGCCGGCGGAAATGCCGGCTCCAGTCAAAATCCTGAAATCGGGCCAGGCGCCGGTAAAGTGGCGCGGGCAGGTGCGCAATGAGCGGGTCGCGCACCACGCCGTGAAACAGAAAGGCCAGCCCCAGCGCCACCGGACAGCTGAAGTAAAAAATACTCGGCCAGGTATGGCTGTATCTATTGTGCAGGCCCAGCCGGATAAATTTCTCAAAGTCCGGCGCAATGCTGCCGATAATCAGTCCCGTGGCTGAGAGCCGGCTTTGGCGGCCGCGCACCAGGGGTAAAACCGCCGCCACGTGCGACAAGGTAAAAGGCATAGACTAGGGCAAAGATGGATTGCAAAGAAAACCCGACGGGCCGCACTACGCGGGAACGGCCGCCGCCGCCCGGGCCCGGTCCAGTGCCGCGAGTACGGCCCCCGCTGCCCCCGGATCAAACTTGCGGGCCCAGAGCTTGGGCGAGGCGAGCAGGGCGGGCAGGTCGGCCGGACTCAGCGTGCGGGGGCTGTTGCCGCCGGCCGACCAGTCGATGTAGCGCAGATTGTCGGTAGTCGTGATCGTGGCCCGGAGCGGCGAATTCAGCAGCACGGTGTGGAGCAGGAATTCATCCGAACCCCAGGTAAAAAGAGCGAAGCGCCGCAGCCGGAGATGGGCGTCGATAAAAGTCAGCGCATACGCGGCGGCGGCCCGGCTTAGCGTGTACCAGCCGCCCATATTCCCGCCGTAGAGCATGTAGGGCAGGGGGAATTTTCGCCGGGGCAATACCGTATTAAGCAGTTTTTGCAGCACGTAGCGCCCCGGGAACGTAAAATCCGTCAGGTGGTAGCGCTCGACCCGGCGCAGGTTTTCCTGCCACCAGGCCGAGCCCAAGGGCGCGCATTCGAGGAAGGACTGGCCGGGGTGCCGGCGCAGAAACTGCTGGATCTCTTCGGCCGGCTTCAGCGGATAATCCTGGACGCTGAGCACGTTGATGCAGTCATAACCGGCCGGGTGGGCCAGGATTTCCCGGCTGCCTTCCAGCACGGCTCTGGTCAGGCTGTAGCCGCCCCACTGCACGCTGAGGCGGCGGCGGATGAAAAAAACCTGCGGCCACCCGCCCAGAAAAGCAAACGGGGCAAAGTCCGCTTTTTTATCGAGGTGAATGTAGCAATCGGCCTCGGGGTGGGCCAGGGCGGCGAGCAGCCGGGCCAGCTGGCCGGGTCCCTGGTGCGCCAGAATCAGGTGGGCAATTCGCATG
>JAYWCH010000069.1:0-22888 GCA_043780755.1 Hymenobacter sp. | reverse complement strand
GCCGATATCAACCGCGACCCAACTTCGCCGGACTTTAACCAGACGGTGCGCGAGCGGAATATCGGCGCGCAGTTCAAGCACTCGCGCAACTTCTTGACGGCTAGAATCTTCACCGCCGAAACCCGGGGCCGCTGGACGCCCACCGGCGCGCATACCGTGCGCTGGGGCGCCAAAATCGGCCGCGAAAAAATTCAGGATACGCTGGACGAGTACAGCTTTGCCGACTCGGCTGGCTACGTGCCCGATGCCCGCCGGCTGCGGCTGCGCTCGGATTTGAGCCTGAACAGCACCCGCAGCCAGGGTTTCGTGCAGGATACCTGGTCGCTGGATTCGCTGCGGACCATTACCTACGGGGCACGGGCGCACTACTGGAGCACTAACGGTCAGTTTGTGATCAGTCCGCGGGTGCAGTTTTCGCAGATCAGCCGCTCGCATCCCAACCGCTCGTTCAAGGCGGCCGTGGGCGTGTACTACCAGCCGCCGTTTTACCGTGAGCTGCGCGATCAGCAGACCGTGCAGCTCGGCGTGCAGCAGGCTTTTCTGAACCCGGAGCTGCGGGCCCAGAAGTCGTACCACTTTATTGTGGGGAAGGAAATCAGCTTCCGGCAGTACGGGCGGCCGTTTAAATTTTCGGCCGAAGCCTACTATAAGTACCTCACCGACGTGGTGCCCTACGATGTGGACAATGTGCGACTGCGCTATTTCGCCAAAAACGACGCCCGCGCCTACGCCGCCGGTGTCGATACCCGCCTGAGCGGGGAGTTCGTGAAAGGAGCCGAATCCTGGTTCAGCCTGGGAATTCTCACGACCCGGGAAAAGATCGCCGGTGATTCCCTGAATATCCTGGATAGTAACGGCAACAAGATTGGCCGCGAACCCAAAGGCTACATTCGCCGGCCCCAGGACCAGCGCGTGAACGTGGGGATTTTCTTCCAGGATCACCTGCCCGATAATCCGTCGGTGCGCGGCTACGTGAACGTGGTGTATGGCACCGGCCTGCCGTTCAGCCCGCCCAACCAGCCCGACCTGCGCGGGACCAACGCCTTGGTAACCAGCTATAAGCGGGTTGACCTGGGTTTTTCCAAAGTCATCAGCCTCAAGAGTGAGGCTAGTCCGCGGGCGCACTTCTACACGTTTGAAAGCCTGTGGCTGGGGCTGGAAATCCTCAACGTGCTGGGGGCCAATAATGTGGCGGGCTACAGCTACCTGCAGGACGTGAACGGCGTGACGTATTCAGTGCCGAGCTATCTCTCGCAGCGCCTGGTGAACCTGCGCATGATTGCGCGATTCTAGCGGCATCAGCTGCCGGAGCAGACTAAAAAAACAGCGCGGGAATGCCCCAGCCAGACGGGCTGTCCAACTTTAATCGGTTCGGATCAGGCCTGCGCATGCATTTACAAAAAAATAGGAGGGTTATTTTTAAAGGTCATAACCAATAATAAATACCTATTTTCGATAAATAGCCTATCGACTTTATGGGGTGTTAACGTATGTTTGTATAAATAACTGAAATTACCCCTTCATAATAAGGACACTTTCTGATTTTTACTAAATTTGCTAAACGCCTTCCTTCATCTCAATCCCACCCACTCTTTAGTCCGCTTATCTATTCGTAATTTTTAACTTCTCCCCGGTCAGCATGGGTTCGCACCATATTCCCACCGTCGTTGTCATCGGCAACGGCATGGTTGGCTACAAACTTTGCGAGAAGCTCCTCGCCAAATCGACGGCCTTCCACCTGATCGTTTTCGGGGAAGAGCCCCGCGTGGCTTACGACCGGGTGCACCTGAGCGAGTATTTCGCCGGCAAAACGGCCGAGGATCTGCTCATGGCCCCGCAGCAGTGGTATTACGACAATAACATCACGCTGCACCTGGGCGATCCGGTTCGGGAAATTGACCGGGCGACGCAGACGGTGCATTCCCGCGCCGGGCTGGTGCAAGCCTATGACTACCTGGTGCTGGCCACCGGCTCATCGGCTTTCGTGCCCGATATTCCCGGCGTGGAGAAGGCGGGCGTGCTGGTGTACCGAACCATTGAGGACCTGGAAGCAATCAAAGCATTTGCGGCTACGGCCCGCGTGGGCGCCGTTTTGGGCGGCGGTTTACTCGGGCTCGAAGCCGCCAAGGCCCTGCTCGACCTGGGCGTGGCGCAGACGCACGTGGTGGAATTTGCCCCCCGGCTCATGCCCCGGCAGGTGGACGCGGCCGGCAGCCAGATGCTGCAAAGCAAGCTCGAAGCGCTGGGCCTGCACATTCACCTCAACAAGGCGACGGCCAGCATCGGTGGGGAGGGGAAGATCGATGCGCTGCATTTTGGCGACGGCACGCTGCTGGAAGTAGATATGCTGGTGATTTCGGCCGGCATCCGACCCCGCGACGAGCTGGCCCGGCTGGCGGGGCTGGAAGTGGGTCTGCGCGGCGGCGTGGTGGTAAGCGACGAGCTGCAGACGAACGACCCGCACATCTTCGCCATTGGCGAGTGCGCCCTGCACCGGGGCATGATTTACGGCCTGGTGGCCCCCGGCTACGACATGGCCGAGGTGGTGGTGAGCCAGCTTTTGCGCGGCGCCCGCGCCTTTACCGGCTACGACCTGAGCAGTAAGCTCAAGCTCATTGGTGTGGACGTGGCCAGCTTCGGCGATCCGTTTGTTGCCGCGCCGCACGGCCGGGCCATCGTTTTTGAGGACGCCCACAGCGGCGTGTACAAGCGCATCAACATCAGTCCCGACGGCAAATACCTGCTCGGCGGCGTGCTCATCGGCGACGCCGATGCCTACAACATGCTGTTGCAGATGGTCAACAACAAGATGGTGCTGCCGCCGCACCCCGAAGATCTCATCCTGGGCGCCCGGGGCGCCGAGGCGGCCGAAGGCGGCGCCGGTGTGCTGAGTCTGCCCGACGAGGCGTTGGTGTGCGCGTGCGAGGCGGTGAGCAAAGGCGCCATCTGCGTCGCCGTGACGGAGCAAAGCATCACGACCGTCGACGGCATGAAGAAGCACACCAAGGCCGGCACCGGCTGCGGCGGCTGTCTGCCCCTGCTCAAGGACCTGATCAACGGCACGCTCAAAGCGCAGGGGGCCTACATCAAAAATGTGCTCTGCGAACATTTCGATTACTCGCGGCAGGAGCTGTTTGACCTGCTGAAAATCAATGATATCCGCAGCTACGACGCTGCGCTCGACCGTTTCGGCCGGGGCGATGGTTGCGAAACCTGCAAGCCGGCGCTCGGCAGCATACTGTCGGGTTTGTGGAATGAGCTGGTGGTGAAGCAGAACACCATTCAGGATACCAACGACCGCTACCTGGCCAATATTCAGAAGGGCGGCAGCTATTCGGTGGTGCCGCGCATTGCGGCTGGGGAAGTGACGCCCGAGCAGCTCATGGTGATCGGCCGGGTGGCGCAGCATTACGGACTTTATACCAAGATCACGGGCGCGCAGCGAATTGACATGTTCGGGGCGCACGTCAGCGACCTGCCCGACATCTGGGAGGCGCTGATTGCGGCCGGTTTCGAGAGCGGGCACGCCTACGGCAAGTCGCTGCGCACGGTGAAAAGCTGCGTGGGCAGCACCTGGTGCCGCTACGGCCTGCACGACAGCGTATCGTTTGCCATTGAAATTGAGAACCGCTACAAGGGCATCCGCTCGCCCCACAAGCTCAAGGGCGGCGTGAGCGGCTGCGTCCGCGAGTGCGCCGAGGCGCAGGGGAAGGACTTCGGCGTGATTGCCACCGAGAAGGGCTGGAACCTGTACGTGGGCGGTAACGGCGGCTCGAAGCCGCAGCACGCCCAGCTGCTGGCGACGGATATCGACAGCGCCACCTGCCTGCAGTATCTCGACCGGTTTCTGATGTTCTACATCAAGACGGCCGATCCGCTGGCCCGTACCGCCACCTGGCTTAATAAGATGGAAGGCGGTCTGGCCTACCTCAAAAACGTGATTATCAACGATAGCCTAGGCCTTTGCGCCGACCTGGAGGCCGAAATGGCGCTGCTTATCAACCAATACCACTGCGAGTGGAAGGAAGTGGTGGAGAACCCGGAATTACGCCGGCAGTTCACCCACTTCGTGAACGCCCCGCAGACGAAAGATCCCACGATGAAATTTGAAGTCGTGCGCGGGCAGCAGGTGGTGAAAGAGTGGTAGGGCCGCGCCCAAGTCGATTCACCCCCCCAAATCTGGAATTATGGAAGCTGAAGTAGCCCTGGCCTGGCGGCCCGTGTGCAAAACCACTGACATCCCCGCCGACGGGGGCGCCTGCGTCCTGATCGAAGGTGAGCAGGTGGCTATTTTCAACTTTGCCCGCCGGGGCGAGTGGTACGCCACGCAAAACCTGTGTCCGCACAAGCAGCAGATGGCCCTGGCGCGGGGCATGATCGGCAGCACGGGCGTGGCCTGCGAGCCCAAAGTGGCCTGTCCGTTTCACAAGCGCACTTTTTCGCTGCTCACCGGCGAGTGCCTGAACGGCGACGAACCCGCCATTCGAACCTATCTGATCAAAGTAGTGGACGACCAGGTGTACCTCGGCTGGGCCTAAATCCGACTTTTCTTCTCTCTTCACTCTCAGCCCCCGCTTATGGACGCCACGCTTACTTCCCCGCAGCCGCTGACCCGGCTGAACATCCTGGCCACCAAGGGCGTGCAGATGCGCGCCTTTCACCTGACGTGGCTCACGTTTTTCTTTTGCTTTTTCGGTTGGTTTGGTATTGCGCCACTCATGCCGCTAGTGCGCGAGCAGCTCCATTTGGATAAAGGTCAGGTGGGCAATATTGTCATTGCCTCGGTGTCGGCCACTATTCTGGCGCGCCTGCTCATGGGCCGGCTCTGCGACACGCTGGGGCCGCGCCTGGCCTACACCATGCTGCTGACGGTGGGCGCCATTCCGGTGCTGCTGATCGGACTGAGCCACAGCTACGAGAGTTTCCTGCTATTTCGTCTGGCCATCGGCATCATCGGCGCCTCGTTCGTCATCACCCAGTTTCACACCTCCATGATGTTCGCCCCCAATGTGGTGGGCACCGCCAATGCGGTGGCTGGCGGCTGGGGAAACCTGGGCGGCGGCATTGCCAACATGCTCATGCCCCTGGTGGCGGCTGCCTTCGTGGCCCTGGGCTACGTCGACCGGCTCAACTCCTGGCGCTTGGCCATGGTGGTGCCGGGCGTGATTCTGCTGATCATGGCCGTGCTCTACTATAAGTACACGGTGGATACGCCCCGAGGAAACTATCGGGACATTCAGCGGGACGCTGCGGGGCAGTCCAAAGGCACGTTTATGCTCGCCCTGCGCGACCACCGCACCTGGCTGCTGGGCCTGGCCTACGGGGCTTGCTTCGGCATTGAAATCACGATCGACAACGTGGCCGCCGTGTATTTTGTGGATCATTTCGGCGCGACGCTGGTCATTGCCGGGGTACTGGCGGGCATCTTTGGCTTCATGAACATCTTCGCCCGCGGGCTGGGCGGGATCGTGAGCGACCGCGCCGGCCGCGCCTACGGTCTCAACGGCAAGTGGATGCTGCTTAGTGGCCTGCTCGTGCTGGAAGGGGTGGGCATCGTCTTTTTCTCGCTGGCGCCGAGTCTGGGGCTGGCCATTGCGGCCATGCTATTCTTTGCGCTGTTTTTAAAAATGGCCAATGGCTGCACGTATTCCATTGTGCCATTTGTGAATCAGCAGGCCATCGGCAGCGTGAGCGGAATTGTGGGCGCGGGCGGCAACCTCGGGGCCATGCTGGTGGGTTTTTTGTTTAAGTCGGCGTCGATCAGCTACAGCACAGCGTTTCTCTACATCGGCGTGGGGGTGGCGGGAATCGGCGGCACCGTGCTGCTGGTGCGGTGGCTGGCGCGCGCAGTCGGTGAACCCGTTTCCGAATCCCCGCTGGCGCTGGCGTAAGCTCGCTTGTGTCCAAGCTGATTCCTGTTCTGGCGCTACTGTTTTAAGCTGACTTCCACCCAGCTCCCTACCAAAATTTGATAATGGCTCATTCTCTTGCTCTGCCGTCCATTTGCTGCTACTGTGGGGTGGGCTGCGGGGTGCTCGTGAAACCGGACAAAAACGGGGACGTGACGGTCGTGGGCAATCCCGACTATCCCGTGAACCGGGGTGCTTTGTGCAGCAAGGGCACCAACCTGCAATACACCGTCAACGACCGCAGCGACCGGCTGCTGTACCCGCAGCTGCGCCACAGCAAGGGCCGGCCGCTACAACGCGTGAGCTGGGACGAGGCGATGGAGCGCACGGCGGCGGTATTTCAAACCTTCATCGCCCGGTACGGCCCCGATTCAGTCGCCTTCTACGCCTCGGGCCAGTGCCTGACGGAAGAATATTACGTCATCAATAAGCTCATCAAAGGCTTCATTGGCAGTAATAACCTCGATACCAACTCGCGCCTGTGCATGAGCAGCGCGGTAGTGGGCTACAAAATGGCGCTGGGCGAAGACTCCGTGCCGGTCTGCTACGATGATATTGAGCTGGCCGATACTTTTCTGGTGACCGGGGCCAATCCCGCCTGGTGTCATCCTATTCTCTGGCGGCGGGTGGAGGCCCGCAAAGCGGCGCACCCGGCTACGAAAATCATTGTCGTCGATCCGCGCGTGACCGATTCCACCGCCCTGGCCGACCTGCATTTGCAGCTCATTCCCGGCACCGACGTGGTTTTGCACCAGGCTCTGGCGCGGGTGCTGATTGAAAACGGCGACATCGATAATGCCTTCATCGCCCAGCACGCCGAGGGCTTTGAGGCTTACCGGGCTATTGTTTTCGAGCGCCCGCTGGCGGAGCTGGCCCGGCAGTGCGGGGTGCCGGAGGACGATATCCGGCTGGCGGCCCGCTACCTCGGTCAGGCCCGGGGATTTCTCTCCATGTGGACGATGGGCCTGAACCAGAGTGCCGTGGGCGTGGATAAAAACCTGAGCCTGCTGAATCTGCACCTCATCACGGGGCAGATTGGCCGGCCGGGTGCCGGGCCGCTCTCGCTCACGGGCCAGCCCAACGCCATGGGCGGCCGGGAGGTGGGCGGCCTCTCCAACCTGCTGCCGGCCCACCGCGAGCTGGCCAATCCCGTCCACCGGGCCGAGGTGCAGCAGTTCTGGGGCAGCGGCCCGCTGGCGGCCACGCCGGGCTACACGGCCACGGAAATGTTTGAGGCCCTGCATGATGGACGCCTCAAAGCCATCTGGATTATCTGCACCAACCCGCTCACCAGCCTGCCCGACGTCCGCCGGGCCGAGGCGGCGCTGGCGAAAGCCAAATTCGTGGTGGTGCAGGAAATCAGCAATCAGCCCGAGACGCTGGCCTACGCCGACGTCGTGTTCCCGGCCGCTGCCTGGGCCGAAAAAGAAGGCACGATGACCAACTCGGAGCGCCGCATCAGCCACCTGCCCAAGGTGGTGGATCCGCCCGGCGAAGCCCTGCCCGATGCTGAGATCATCTGCCGCTTTGCCCGGGCCATGGGTTTTCCCGGCTTTGATTATGCTAATACCGAAGCGATTTACCGGGAGCACTGCCGCCTCACGGTCGGCACGAGCCTGGATATCTCGGGACTGAGCTACGCGATTTTGCGGGCGCGGGGTTCGGTGCAGTGGCCTTATCGCGCCGGGGCGCCGGCGGCCGGCGCGGTGGGACTCTACACCGACCGGCGTTTTTCGACGCCCACGGGCCGGGCGGTCATTCATCCTGTCGCGGTCGTGTTCCGCAGCGAAATGCCCGACGCCGATTTTCCCTTCATTCTCACCACGGGCCGCATCCGGGATCAGTGGCACACGATGACCAAAACGGGCAAGGTCAGCAAGCTCAACCAGCACCAGCCGCAGGCGTTTGTGGAGCTGAACCCGCTCGATGCGGCGACGCTCCACGTGCGGGCGGGCGAGCTGGTGACGGTGCACTCGCGCCGGGGCACGGTGCGGGTGGCCGCGCGATTATCGGCCGGGATCCGGCCGGGCGTGGTCTTCCTGCCCATGCACTGGGGCAAAATCCTGGGTTCGGATCTGCACCGGGCTAACAACGTGACCTCCGGTGCGGTGGACCCGATTTCCAAAGAGCCCGACTTCAAGTTTTGCGCCGTGCAGCTCGAAAAATACCGCAAGCCGGCGCAGCGCATTGTAGTAATCGGGGCCGGGGCCGGGGCCTACGGCTTCGTGAAATCGTACCGCGAAATCAACCAGACCGACGAGATTACGATTTTCAGTAGGGAAGACTTTCCCTTTTACAACCGGGTGATGCTGCCCGACTACATCAGCGGGCACCAGAGTTGGGCGCAGCTGGTCAAAATGCCGGACGCCGAGGAACCGGCCTTCGGCATTAGCCTCCGGCGCGGCGTGAGCGTGGAAGAAATCAACCGAGCCGAAAAATACGTGGTGGACTCGCATGGTCAGCGCACCGACTATGATGTGCTCCTGATTGCCACCGGCAGCCGGGCGGCGGTGCCGCGCAACGTGCCCGCACTGCCCGGCATTTTCACGATGCGCAGCCGCACCGATGCCGACGAATTCAAGCGCCACCTGCCCGCCCAGGCCCACGTCGTAATCGTGGGCGGCGGCCTGCTGGGACTGGAAATGGCGGCTTCGCTCCGTGAAATGGGCACCCGGGTCACGATCGTGCAGCGCATCTCCCGGTTTCTGGACCGCCAGCTCGATCCGCTGGGCAGCCAGCTTTTGCAGGATGAAATGGTGGATCAGGGCTGCGAGCTCTACTTCAACGACGAAGTGGAGCTGTACTACGGCCGCGCCCGTCTCACCGGCGTGGGCCTGAAAAGCGGGCGCCGGATCGACTGCGACGCGCTTATTATGGCTATTGGCACGGTGCCCAACCTGGAGCTGGCCCGCGACTGCAGCCTGCTCTGTAAGCGCGGCGTGGTGGTGAACGAGCGCCTGCAAACCAGCGATCCGAGCGTGTATGCGCTGGGCGAAATTGCGGACTTCAACGGCGTGCTCTACGGCATCACCGCTGCGGCCGAGGAGCAGGCCGCCGTCATCGCCCGCTACCTCAGCGGCGACGTGGGCAGCTTCTATCGGGGCAGCACGTTCATGAATATCATCAAAATTCACGGCTTCGATTTGTGCAGCATCGGGCTGCCCGAATGCCCGAATGATGTTCATTACGAAGAGATTATCTTTATTGACAAGGCCCGTCGCTACTATAAGAAGTGCATCATCCACCAGGATCGCCTGGTCGGGGCCATTCTTATTGGCGACAAGAGCGAGTTTCAGGAATTCCGCGCCCTGATTGTCAACAAAACCGAGTTGGGCGATCAGCGGCTGCAGCTCCTGCGCAGCGGGCGCCCATCCGCGCCCGTCCTGGGCCGGCTGATTTGCAGCTGCAACAACGTGGGAATCGACAACCTGCGCCAGGCCATCGGCCCGGGCTGCGAAGAGCTGGCGGCGCTGTGCGCGGCCACTGGCGCTGGCCTGGGCTGTGGTTCCTGCCGCCCCGAAGTGCAGCGGATTCTGCACGACGAAATGGCCGCCCTGTCGGCGGTGGCGGCCGGGTAAATTACCTGGCTGACTTTTATCTAATGCCCGTGATATCATCTTCTGACTCGGCCGCGCCGGCCCTCGTGGCGGTAAATCTGCCGGGCGGCATCGTCCCGGCGGGCGATCTGCTGGTCGTGCTCGCGGCCGCTGAAGCCGCTGGCGTCGAGCAGGTGCAGCTCGGCCACCGGCAGCAGCTGCTGTTGGCCGTGGCGCCCGCTCGGCGCCGGGCGTTGCTGGCCGCCCTGGCCGCCGCCGATTTGCAGGGTGAAGCCGAGCCCGATACCCACCCCAATATTGTGAGCTCCTACGTGGGCGAGGAGGTGTTTTACAACGCGGCCTGGGTGCGCGAGGGCGTCTACAAGGATATTCTGGAGCTGTTCGACTTTCGTCCGCGCCTGAAGATAAACCTCGTTGACAGCCGTCAGACGTTCGTGCCGTTTTTCACCGGGCACCTCAATTTTATTGCCTCTGACACCAGCAATTACTGGCATCTGTTCGTGCGCTTCCCCCGCTCGGCGGGGCGCTATGCTTGGCCGCAGCTGGTTTACACCGAAGATTTGCCCGCGCTGAGTGCCGCCATTGAGCGGGTGCTGTTGGCCGATCCGGCCCGGTTTGCCGACGAGCCGGCCGCTGCCGGCCCGCGCCTGCACGCGGCCGTGAGCGCGGGGCGGCCGTTGGGGCAGTCGCCGGTCGCCGTGCCGCTGGTGCTGCCGGCTTTTACCCTGCCTTATTATGAGGGGTTCAATAGCGTCGGGCCGCAGCTCTGGCTGGGGATTTACCGGCGCGATGAGCGGTTTACCGTCGCCTTCCTCCAGGATCTGGCGCGGTTGGGCCTGCAAACGCGCGGCGGTCAGCTGTGTACTACGCCCTGGAAATCACTGATAGTTAAGAACATAAATCAAGCAGACCGCACCCGTTATGAGGTCGTGCTCTGCCGCCACCGCATCAATGTGCGCCACGCGGCCAACGAGCTCAACTGGCAGGTGGAGGACAATTGCCCCGCCGGCCTGGCCCTCAAGCACGAGCTGGTGCGCCACCTCAACGAGGAAGACGTGCGGACTCACCAGCTTTGTTTTGCCATCAAAACGCAGCCGCAGACGGGGCTTTTTGGTTCGGTGGTGGTGCGCCGGCAGCCCGAGCGGGCCGGCGAGCAGTACGAAATTCTGCACACCCGCGACTTCAATCCCAACTCCCGCGACTTTGTGCTATTCCGCCAGCAGGTGCAGCGCGACCGCCTGGGCTGGTACCTGGCTGAGCTCTGCCACCAGTATTATGCCCAGGCCGGTCAGGCCCCGGCGCCCGATGAGGCCCCGGCCCCGGCCGAAGCCCGGCCCGTCGCACCGGCTGCCGCGCTGGGTCGCTGTCGCCACTGTCTCACGGTGTACGACGCCGTTTACGGGGATGCGGCCCAGCATATTGCCCCCGGCACGCCCTGGGCCGCCATTGCCGCCACCTATTGCTGCCCGACCTGCGAGGCGCCCGCCGCCGATTTCATCCCCTGGCACGAGCCGCCCGTTCTCGCGGTCGCCGACCTGCGGGTCACTTCCTGAGGCGGGAACGGCCTCAAATTTTCCAACACCACCTTTCCTGATCTGCTCCATGGTTTCGATTCCTAACCCACTCTTTCCGGTTTTCCTCAAGCTTGAGCAGCTGCGGGTGCTGTTGGTGGGGGGCGGTAACGTCGGGCTGGAGAAGCTCACGGCCATTTTGCGCAACAGCCCAGCCACGGCCGTGACGGTAGTCAGCCTCACGTACCTGCCCGCCCTGCGGGCGCTGGCCGCCCGTCACCCGCAGGTGAGTTTGCACACCGGCCCATACGCGGAAATCTGGCTCGATGGGGCTGACGTGGTATTTGCCGCCACCGACAACCCCGATCTGCACCGCCGGATCGCGGTAGCCGCCCACGCCCGGCGCCTGCTCGTGAACGTGGCCGACACGCCCGCGCTGTGCGATTTTTACCTTTCCTCAGTGGTCCAAAAAGGCGCGTTGAAGATCGCCGTTTCCACCAACGGTCACTCGCCCACGGTGGCCAAGCGCCTGCGCGCCGTGCTCGAAGCCGCCCTGCCCGAGGAGCTGGACGCCGTGCTTCAAAAGATGCCCGCCATCCGCCAGCAGCTCACCGGGGACTTTGCCCGCAAGGTCCGGGCACTCGATGCCGTGACGGCCGGGCTGGCCGGCGGCGCCGCCTATGAGGCGCCCGCCACCCGGGGCTGGCGCTGCCTGGCGGTGGGGGCGCTGCTGGCCGTGGGGGCCCTGGCCGTCGCCCGCTGGGCACCCGTTTCAGTTAAATCAATTGAGTAAACGGCGTAGCTTGACAAATTATTTAATAATAGATTATATAATTCAAGAATGAGCCATGTAGCTTAGCGAAGCATCTCGCATGGACGACTAACTCTGTTGAACGCGGATAATTACTCGTCCACGCGAGATGCTCCGCTACGCTCTGCATGACTTGTCGTTCGAGATAAATTCTCATCCTAATGTTGGTCATCCTTATCTGTCATCCTGAGCAGAGTGAAGAACCTTATAACGCCCGACTGATGACCGCACAGTTGTGATAAGGCCCTTTGCTCTGCTCAGGATGACAGACGTTACGATGACAGATAGTTTGAATTCCTGAACAGTTTTACTCTCTGAACACAGTAGCTTCTCAAGCAGCTACAACCTCTTTCAAGTATCCTGAGCAATTCGTTGATTAACAACGGAATACAACCTTATAGCAGAGAAAATCTCTGTCCGGCAGTACGGCCTTATTTTATGCCAAAGCCTGCGCTACCAACCGCCGGGCGGCCTCGGGTAGGGGGATTTGCAGCGCCAGCGCGTGACCCCGGGGCGTCATTTTACGCCAGGTCTTTTGCACGATGTCGATGACTTTTTCGTCGGGGTGCTGGTTGGCGAAGTCGGGGAAATAGAACTCCAGAAACACCAGGCAGATAACGTCTTCGAGTAGCTGCATCTCGGAATCCTGGGTCAGTTGCTGCTTTTGCACCAAGGCTTGCACGCGGGCGATGGTACCGGGGTCGTAGCCCACGGCGGCCATTAGCTGTCCGGCAAGCTCGGCGTGGTATTTTTTGAGGGAGTTGCGCCACTGGTGGTAGCCGGGGCGGTCGAGCGGGAAATCCTGGCGGGGGATGGCCCAGCGCCGGATGTGCTGGCACCGGGCCGCAAGTTGCACCGTCTCCGGCGCGTCGGGGGCCACGCGGGCCAGGCCGGCGCTCATGCGCCGGGCGTAGAGCAGCTCCTTGGGCCAGGGCTGGCCGTCGGCCATTTCCTGGTGGGGATCGGCGGCGTTGGCCTCGTCGAATTTTTCGAGGGCGGCGGCGAAGCGAATAGGGTCGGGGAGAGGGCTCATACTGGACGGGGCATCGGGCTAATGCCGATTGCAAAGTAGCTCGCGCCGCGCCGGCAACGGTTCTGGCTTAGTCCGCCGCCCGGCATTTGCCACAAAACCTTTGGTTGTACTTGCCAGTTTGGCAAACCGAATTACCTTTGCTGACGCAATGACCGCTCCCTCCGTCCCATTCTGCTTTGCTGCCCTGGCACTTCCCGCCGGGAATGGGTCCGTTGTTGGTTTCAGCCACCACCATCATCTGTGGGAGGCCGGGTTGTGCGCCGGGTGCTAAGCTAGCACCGGCCGCCCGAGTCTCCACCGCCGCGTTCCGGAGCATGGGTTTGCCCCGGACTTTTTTTTAATTTTTGGGAAATTTTGCCTGCCGCCGTTTCGGTCGGGGGCCGAATGATTCGCGTCCTTCATCGGGATGCGGCCGTCTATTTTTTTAGTTTCATGCTCCGATTAGCCATTCAGAAGTCCGGTCGCCTCAGCGAAGATTCCCTTGCCCTTATTCGCGAATGCGGCATCACTTTCATCAGCAGCACTTATAAGCTCAAGACGGAAGCCACCAATTTTCCCCTCGAAATCCTGTTTCTGCGCGACGATGATATTCCCGGCTACGTGCAGGACGGGGTGGCCGATCTCGGCATCGTGGGCCAGAATGTCCTCGTCGAAGCCGGGTTTCCCGACCTGGAAGTCGAAGCCCTGGGCTTCAGCAAGTGCCGGTTGAGTCTGGCCGTGCCCCGCGCCGACGCCTACGCTTCGGTGGCCGATCTGCAGGGCAAGAACGTGGCCACCTCCTATCCCAATATTCTCGGCCGCTACCTGGCCGAACACGGCGTGCAGTCGCACCTGCACACCATCAGCGGCTCGGTGGAGATTGCCCCCAGCATCGGGCTGGCCGAGGCGATCTGCGACATTGTGAGCAGCGGCTCAACCCTGCTCGGCAACGGCCTGCGCGAGGTCGAAACCGTGTTTCGCTCCGAAGCCGTGCTCATTGCCCAGCCCAACCTCTCGCCCTTGCAGATTGACTTACTCGACCAGCTGCGCTTCCGCATGCAGGCCGTCCGCCGGGCCCGGCGCAGCAAGTATATCGTGCTCAATGCCCCGATCTCGGCCCTTGAAGAAGTGCGTCGGCTGCTGCCCGGCATCAAGTCGCCCACCATCACGCCGCTGGCCGAGGCCGGCTGGGTGTCGGTGCAGTCGGTGGTGCAGGAAGATGATTTCTGGCACATCACCAGCCAGCTCAAGGCCGTGGGAGCGGAGGGTATTCTGGTGCTCCCGATTGAAAAAATGATTGCTTAGCTGTTCTGTTCGTCATGCAATTTCACGCCTACCCCGATCCCACCACCTGGCCCGCGCTGCAGCAGCGCCCCGCTGCCGCCGAAGCCCCGCAGGTCGCCGCCCGCGTACGCGATATTTTCAGTCAGGTGCGCGAGCGCGGCGATGCCGCCCTGCTGGCCCTGGCCGCTGAGCTCGACCAGGCCACCATCACGAGCCTGCTGGTAACGCCGGCCGAGCTCGCCGCCGCCGCCGCGCAGGTACCCGCCGATTTGCAGGCGGCCATCCGCCAGGCCAAAGCCAACATTGAAACCTTCCACTCCGCCCAGCGCGATCCCGGCCTGCAGCTCGAAACCATGCCCGGCGTGGCCTGCTCGCGGCGGGCGGTGCCGGTGCAACGGGTGGGTCTGTACGTGCCGGGCGGCTCGGCGCCGCTCTTCAGCACGCTGCTCATGCTGGGCGTGCCCGCCCGGCTGGCCGGCTGCCCCGAAATCGTGGTGTGCACCCCGCCCCAGGCCGACGGTTCCATGAGTCCGATTATTCTGTTCGTGGCGCATTTACTGGGGTTGACTAAGGTGGTGAAAGCCGGTGGCGCTCAGGCAATTGCCGCCCTGGCCATGGGTACGGCCAGCGTGCCGGCCGTCGATAAGATTTTTGGGCCCGGCAACCGCTACGTGACCGCGGCCAAGCAATTGGCCGCCGCCGAATACGGCGTAGCCATCGACATGCCGGCCGGCCCGTCGGAAGTGCTCGTCATCGCCGACGCCAGCGCCAACCCGGTCTTCGTGGCCGCCGATCTGCTGTCCCAGGCCGAGCACGGTCCTGACTCGCAGGTGGTTGTGCTGAGCGATTCGCCGGCGATGCTCGATCAGGTGCAGGCCGAAGTAATCAGCCAGCTGGCCACGTTGCCTCGGCGCGAGCTGGCGGCCCGGGCCTTGACCAACAGCCGCGCCATTCTGCTGGCCGATGCCGCCGCCATGCTGGCTTTTTCCAACCAGTACGCGCCGGAACACCTTATTCTGTCCACCGATGATGCCGAAACCCTGGCGGCCCGGGTGACCAACGCGGGCTCCGTTTTCATGGGGCACCTCACGCCCGAAGCGGTTGGGGATTACGCCTCGGGGACCAATCACACGCTGCCGACCAGTGGTTACGCCCGGCAGTACAGCGGCGTATCGCTGGATTCATTCATTCGGAAAATAACCTTTCAGCGGCTATCGGCCCCGGGCCTGCGGGCGCTGGGTCCGGTGGTCGAAATCATGGCCGAAGCCGAAGGGCTGACGGCTCACGCCCGCGCCATTACGCTGCGGCTGGCAACGTTGCCGGCCGCGCCGGAACCGGTGGTGGTTGATCCCTACGCCGGCCTTATCCGTCCGAGCGTGGCACGGATGCAGGCATATTCGTCGGCCCGCGATGAGTTTGAAGGCTTGGCCCCGGTCATGCTCGATGCCAATGAAAACAGCCTGGGCTCGGTCGGCCCGGTGGATTTCAGCCGCTACCCCGATCCGCACCAGCGCGCCGTCAAAGTCGCCCTGGCCGGTTTGAAAGGCGTGACGCCGGCGCAGATTTTCCTGGGCAACGGCTCCGATGAAGCCATTGATCTGCTGGTCCGGCTCACCTGCACGCCCGGCCAGGACGTGATCGTGATCTGCCCGCCCACCTACGGCATGTACGAGGTCGCCGCCAATCTCAATGACGTGCGCGTCGAGCGGCTGTCGCTCACGCCCGACTTCCAGCTGCCCGCCAACGCCGCTGCCGTACTGGCCGCCTCGCCGGCCAAGCTCGTCTTCCTTTGTTCGCCCAATAACCCTAGCGGCAACCTGCTGAACGGGGCGGCGATTGAAACCATCCTGCGCAGCTTCCCTGGCCTGGTCATCGTCGACGAAGCCTACGCCGATTTCGCCACCACCCCGAGCTGGATCACGCGCCTGGCCGAGTTCCCGCGGCTGGTAGTGCTGCAGACCTTTTCCAAAGCCTGGGGTCTGGCCGGTTTGCGCCTGGGCGTCGCCTACGCTGCGCCGGCGCTCATTGGCTTGCTCAATAAAATCAAGCCGCCCTACAATATTTCGGAAGCCACCCAGCAACCGGCGCTCGCCGCGCTGGCTGCCGCACCGGACCTGCCCGAAATGCGGGCCGCGCTGCTCGCCGGGCGGGCCTGGCTGACGGCGCAGCTGCCGGCATTGCCCATTGTGGAGCACATCTTTCCTTCGGATGCTAACTTTTTGCTCGTCCGCTTTCGGGTCGATGCGACTTTGGTTTACGACCATCTCCGGGCGCGGGGCATCGTGGTGCGCAACCGGACCACCCAGCCCGGCTGCGCGGGCTGCCTGCGGCTGACGGTGGGCACGGCGGTCGAAAATACCCAGCTGTTCCGCGCGCTGCTCGAAATAGGACTCGAAATAGGAGTGGAGCGTTCCGCCGCTTCGGTTCCGGCGCGTTAATTTATTGCTTACCGTTTAGTATTACCTGTTTTGAAAAAGGCCCTGTTCATTGACCGCGACGGCACCATTCTGGTTGAGCCTCAGCCCAGCCAGCAAGTTGACAGCCTGGAAAAATTCGCGTTTCTGCCCGGCTGCATCAGCGCCCTGGCCCGCATCGCCCGCGACTTATCCGATTACGAGTTGGTGCTGGTCACTAATCAGGACGGCTTGGGTACAGCCAGCTTCCCCGAAGACACTTTCTGGCCGGCGCACCGGCTCATGCTGGATATTCTGGCCGGCGAAGGCATTCACTTTGCCGCCGAATTTATTGACCGGAGCTTCCCCCACGAAGGGCTGCCGACCCGCAAACCCGGCACCGCCCTGCTCGGTCGTTACCTCGACCCGGCCAGCGATTACGACCTGGCCAATTCCTACGTGATCGGCGACCGGCTCACCGACGTGGAGCTGGCCGTCAATCTGGGCAGCCAGGCAATTTTGCTGGCCGAGGCGCCCGATGCCCGCGCCGCTCTCACCACCACGAGCTGGGAAGCGATTTACCAGCACCTGCGGTACCCGGCCCGCGTGGCCGTCATCGAACGCAAGACCAACGAAACCCAGATCGCCGTACGGCTCAATCTTGACGGTACCGGCCAGACGGATATCCACACCGGCCTGGGCTTTTTCGATCACATGCTTGAACAATTGGGTCGGCACAGCGGGGTTGATTTACACATTAGTGTAGTTGGTGATTTGCACATTGATGAACACCACACTGTAGAAGACACCGCTCTGGCCCTGGGCACAGCTTTTTCCCAGGCCCTGGGTGACAAGCGCGGCCTGGCCCGCTACGGTTTTCTGCTACCCATGGATGAGGCGCTGGCCCAGGCGGCCATCGACTTCTCGGGCCGGCCCTGGCTGGTCTGGAATGCTTCCTTCCAACGCGAGCGGGTCGGGGATTTGCCCACGGAGCTATTCTTTCACTTCTTCAAGTCCTTCACGGATAATGCCCGCGCCACGCTCAATATTGAATGCGCCGGTGACAACGAGCATCATAAAATCGAAGCCATCTTCAAGGCCGTGGCCAAAGCAATCAAGATGGCCTTGCAGCGGGATGAGTCGGTGGCAATCCCGAGCACGAAGGGGATTTTGTAGAAACCGATTTGATCCAAATGTATCTATTGCTCATTTGAATAATGTTGATCGTTTTTCAATAGTTATTCAAATGAGAAAATAAGCTTAGCTCTATGGAAATTGCAGTCGTAGATTACAAAGGCGGCAATGTGCAGTCCGTCCTGTTTGCGTTGGAGCGTCTGGGCGCCCAACCCATTCTCACCGCCGACCCGGAGGTACTACGGCGAGCCGACAAAGTCTTGTTTCCCGGCGAAGGGGAGGCCTCTTCGGCCATGCAGGCGCTGCGCGCCGCCGGCCTCGACCGGGTTCTGCCGACCCTGACCCAACCTTTCCTCGGGATTTGCCTGGGCATGCAGCTGCTGGGCCGCCACAGCGAGGAAAACGACACGGTCATGTTGGGCCTGCTGCCGTTCACCGTCCGTCGCTTCGTGCCCGATGCCACGAACAAGGTGCCGCACATGGGCTGGAATAATCTGCAAGGATTGCAGGGACCCTTATTTGCGGGCCTTACTGAGGCCGATCACGTGTATTTTGTGCACAGCTATTACGCGCCGCTGGGGGCTTACACGACGGCGCAGGCGGCTCATCCGGCTCCGTTCAGCGCGGCGGTGCAGCATGGCAACTTCCACGGCGTGCAATTTCACACTGAGAAGAGTGGCCCCGTCGGTACCCGTATTCTGGCTAACTTTCTGGCGCTCTAGCCCTCTTTTTCTGCTTTCAATTTAGTTTACCGTGGATATTATTCCTGCTATCGACCTGTTGAACGGTCAGTGCGTCCGGCTCAGCGCCGGCGACTTCGCCCGCCAGACTACCTACGATTCTGATCCCGTGGCCGTAGCCCGGCGCTTTGCCGATGCGGGCCTGCGCCGCCTGCACCTCGTGGACCTGGACGGCGCTCGCGCCGGTCAGCCCGTCAACTTGGCCGTGCTCGAAGCTATCTCCCGCCACACGACGCTGGATATCGACGCCGGCGGCGGCATTCAGACCTCCGAGGCTCTGGCGCTGGTCCTGAACGCCGGGGCCGCCCACGCCACCGCAGGGAGCCTGGCGGTGCGCGAGCCGGCCACGGTCGAAAGCTGGCTGAGTACGCACGGCGCCGAGACCATCTTTCTGGGCGCCGACTTCAAAGGCGAGCACATCCTGATCAACGCCTGGGCCGACCAAAGTCCGTGGACGCTGACTGGTTTCCTTACCGCCTACCTGGCGGCAGGCGCCACCACCTTTATTTGTACGGATGTGAGCAAGGATGGGCTGCTGCAAGGCCCATCGCTGGCCGTTTACCGCACCCTCGTAGCGCAGTTTCCCACGGCCCGTTTCATCGCCAGTGGCGGTGTCACGACTGTGGCTGATCTGGAAGCCCTGGCTGAAGCTGGTTTGCACGGCGCCATCATCGGCAAGGCGCTTTACGAAGGCACCATTGCCCTGGCCGATCTACGTTCCTTTCTGTAAATTAATTTATTGAGTTGACCGCCAGCTGCTATTAGGTTTCGTCCTACCCGTTGTTCGGGCAACGGCAGTTTTCCCCGCTATTCAAGCTTCTGCGCCGCCACCGGAGCAGTTCCCTGCGTAATTTACTCTGTAAGTTGCTCCATTCGCCTCACAAAAAATTCCGCAATTCCGTGGTCAAAAAACGCCTCATTCCTTGCCTCGACGTCCGTGATGGCCGCACCGTCAAAGGCATTCAGTTCGAAGGTCTGCGCGATGCCGGTGATCCGATTGCGCTGGCCGCCCGCTACGCCCAGGAGGGCGCTGACGAGCTGGTCTTCCTTGATATCACCGCGACTAACCAACGGCGGCAGCCGCTGACTACGCTGGTGCGCGATGTGGCCCGGGTCCTTGACATTCCGTTCACTGTGGGCGGCGGTATCGGCACCGTGTCCGATGTGGAATCGTTACTGCTGAGTGGGGCGGACAAGGTTTCCATCAATTCCGCCGCGTTGGCCCGGCCGGAATTCATCGCGGAGCTGGCTCGTCGTTTTGGTTCGCAGTGCGTGGTGGTAGCCGTTGATGCCCGTTTAGTGGCTGGCGAATGGCAGGTGATGACCCAGGCCGGCACCCGGGCCACTGGCCGCGAAGCCGTGGCCTGGTGCCGGGAAGCGGCTAATCTGGGCGCGGGAGAGCTGTTGTTGACCTCCATGAGCCACGATGGTACCAAATCCGGCTTTGCCCTGGATTTAACCCGGGCCGTGAGCGACGCCGTTTCGGTACCTGTTATCGCTTCGGGAGGCGCCGGCCAGCCGGCCGACTTCATTGATGTATTTCGCGCTGGTGGGGCCGATGCCGCTCTAGCGGCTAGTATCTTCCACTTTAACGAAACTGCTCTGCCGGCCCTCAAACAATTCCTGCACGCGGCCGGAATCCCGATTCGCCGCTAGCTAACTTTTTACTGTCAGGCATTACGCTCTCCTCCGGTAGATCTTTATCTGCGGGAATTTGTACTACCCGTAATTTATCCATTTGTATGACTGCTGCTTTTTCTTCGCCCGAACCATTACGTTTTGATCCGGCCACCGGTCTTGTACCGGCTATTGTGCAGGATGCTGATACGGGTCAGGTTCTCATGCTCGGTTACGTGAATGAAGCCGCCTGGGTGCAGACGCAGCGGGAAGGTCGGGTCACGTTTTTCTCCCGGTCAAAAGGCCGTTTATGGACTAAGGGCGAGAGCAGTGGTAATTACCTTACCGTGGTGAGCCTGCACGTCGATTGTGACGCCGATACGGTCCTGATCCGGGCCTTGCCGGCTGGTCCAACCTGCCATCGGGGTACTATGAGCTGTTTCGAACAGTTTGGTCAGGCGCAGGCTCCGGTGGCGCCCGTCGGTTTTCTGGCTGGTCTTGAGCGGCTGATTGTTGAACGTCGGCAATTTCCGGAGCGGGCTCCCACTTCCTACACGGTTTCCTTATTTAACAAAGGCATCCCTAAAATCGCCCAGAAAGTGGGAGAGGAGGCCGTCGAAACGGTTATTGATGCCGTAGGAGGCAGCCGCGAAACTTTACCCGGCGAGGTTGCTGACCTACTTTATCATCTTTTGGTGTTGCTGGTCGCGTGTGGTGTGCCGTTGAGTGAAGTCATTGCCGTGTTGCAAGAGCGTCACCGTTTGCCCAATACTCGTCACCTGTCCGAAGGTTAGGCGCTTTCCTTACTAAGCCAAAAAACCGGATCTAATGGGCCAAACGTACCATTGGATCCGGTTTTTTTGGTTTTTTGTACTTTTTTTTAAGCCCGTAACTGCCGTCTTATTTTTTCAAGTAATGCAATTGCTATACTAATGTCTTCTTCCTCAGTTATGGACAAGGTTGTATTCAGACCGGGCCCGCTGACCTGTATCTGGTAAGTTGTTGGATGTGTTGAACTTATTGAATTAACTAGTGTCGGTTTTTGCGTAACAGTAGTTGGTCTGGGTGCATATATTACTTCCTGTGCGGGTATGGGTTCCGGCTTCTCCTGCCTATTTTCGTCTTTTTTTTCACTTGCAGAACTTTCCATAAATCCGAATAAGCTGGCGATTGCGTCTTGATTCTCGGTTTGTTCGTGGACTATCGTCGGGCGTGGAATCATAAAGGGATCTTCGGGGCTTATAAATTTAGGGAATGAGTCGGAAGGAAGGTTATTTACGCCGTTCGATTCATCCGGAGTAACTTGGACTGTTTCCTGACGAAATGTATTTATGATTGGCTGCGGACTGGCTAATTCCCGGCGGGTTGTCTGTTTGACAGCGAGTGCGTCAATGTCCGCAATTACGTTCCGTTCATCGAGTAAACCGACCATGCGGCAGCCATCCACAAAGGCTTTGGCAACACCCTGTGCGTTGATCTCTTCCACGTTAAATTCCCTGATCAACATGACATCGAGCATCTGAATGGGAAGCTCTCGGGAACGAAATTTCCGGCACAACTGCGTAAACAACGGTGGGGTCAGGAATGCTTCGCGGTGAAAGAGTATTTCCTCTTGTTTGTCGTAGGCATGCTTTATTCGTTTGAATAACGTCGTTGTTGTCAGTAAATCGCGTTTGCTGGTCAGTAAACCGAATTTTACGGCTGATCCGATAATTGCTTTGAAAGAGCCACTGACTTTCCGGTTTAGTTTCCGGGCCGCTGTTTCAAAAGCGCATTTACCTCCGGTATCATCCGTTACTTCAGCTAACTCCCAGGCACCGTTGTACGAGGTTCTCGGGTAGTCTATAAGTTTAGGCATGTGTTAATCGATAGAATGAATGGTAAAAGTATAACTTCTACGTCAATTTACAAAGTACATTAAGGTACTTAAGCAGGTTTAATTTTTATACTTTAGCATACTTTCCAGAGTAACTAATATATCTTATGGATTATTACAACTTCAGTAACTTAAGCGGCTTTAGTAGTATAAGAGGCAATAAGTCCATTTGTATATTTTATTCTATTTTATTTTTTAAAGTTACAGCATGGTTCGAGTTTTAAATAAACTTCCGAAAAAATAGTAAAAGGTTTTATAAAGTATAAAGGTAATCCCGATTTTATACTTTATAAAACCAAAATTTGAATTGCGAATGGATGCAGGGTTGTCAGACAAATAGATACTTAAATTACTTTAAAGACCTATGAAATAGAAATGACATAGATTACAAAAACAAGGCCAGTACAAACAACTGAATCTTAAGTCTTAATTGGAAAAATTTAAACAGCCGCCAGGAAATCAAACAGACATGTGTAGATGACAAAGAGACAAAAGAAAACCGCATTACGATATTAAATCAATATAAATCCTACTAGAATTCTTGATTTCAAACAATGAAGCTATTTAAAAAGTCGTTAAAAAAGTCTTCCTAAACATTCCACGCAACAAACGGCGACGGAGTACCTGATCACGTCTAACTAATGAACGCTCCTCCATGATAAAATCTTTCGTGGCTGCTTGATGCTCAGGATGACAAAACTGCTAAGAACGAATTTTTTGTTTCCTTGAAAAAGGAACTCCTGAGACTACTAAAGCACCATGACACCATAATTTATAAAAAAATTAAGCATCAAATCTTAAGAATAAATCCAATCGAACCAACTGTCTTATAATTTATATTATGTTAAATAGAAAATCGAAGAATAACCTAAAAATAGAGACCCACCCACATTACGTGAATGGGTCTGCCCTACTTAAACGTTGAGCCTATTTCTTAAGCGACTTGAGTTTCTGGTTCAGACGCTCCGAATCAGCAGTACGGCCGAGGCGGAAGTATACTTTCTGCAGGGACGTGAGCACGTTGCGGTCCTCGGGCTGCATGAT
>JAYWCH010000068.1:0-3361 GCA_043780755.1 Hymenobacter sp. | reverse complement strand
TGACTCGCAGTGGCAAGTTATCGCCTCGCTGCTGCCTATCCAACGTAAACGCCGCCACTGCCTCCGCTTGATCGTTGACGCGATGCGTTATATCTGCCGCACTGGCTGTCAGTGGCGCGCGCTACCTGCAAACTTTGCGCCGTGGTCGGCCGTGTATTATTATTTTCGCCGCTGGCAACTCAACGGGCTGTGGCAGACGCTGACCGATACCGTTAACCAAGCCGACCGGCTAATGGCTGGTCGGGCGGCCACCCCTTCGCTCGTCTGTCTGGATAGCCAAAGCGTGCGGCTCGCGCCACGCATCTTTGAACATCGGGGCTTGGATGGGGGCAAGCACGTCAATGGGCGTAAACGCCAGATCTTAACCGATGTGCAGGGCCGTATTCTGGCTTGTCGGGTCCACGCGGCCAATGGGCATGACGGGATCGAAGCCCTCCAATTGCTGCCCACCCGCCCAGCCTGGGGGGGGCGCTTAGTGACCGTCGTCACCGACAAGGGCTACCGTGGGCGTTTTGCCCGGCACGTGGCCAAACTCGGCCTGGTGCACCAAATAGGGAGTCGGCCGCCCAGTACCCGGGGCTTTGTGCCGGTGGCCAAGCGCTGGGTCGTGGAGCGCACCTTTGCTTGGCTCACTGGCTTCCGCCGGCTGGCCATCGACTACGAATTTACCCCCCGATCCCATGAAACCTGGTTGCTCATTGCTAACATGACCATGTGTCTCAATCGCTTAGCCCCTGTATAATTCCCTAACACCCTCTAAGGCCCTGGCGGATGCTGATGTACCGGCCCTGCACCCGGACGGGATGCTCCCAGTGCCGGTCGCGGGGCTGGAGAACGTGGGCAAAAAAAAGCGACCCGCTGACCACTAGCCCGCTCCAGGCCACGATCCGCAGCAGCGGGAGGGGAAGTTGGTAGCCCGCTACGGTGATCAGCTCGGGATTCTCGTCGGCGGGCTGAAAGGGCGGGCGGCTCCCCGCGCCGGGCAGGCCGGGCGATGAATGACGACCCCGGGGCCCCGAAGTCACGAAGGCTTCGGCGGAATTGCTGACGGGGGCAGAAGCACGGGCCGGATCGCTGTTCAGGCCGGATCCGGAAAGAAAGGACAGGAATTTAAGCCACCGGGAAGTCATTTTTTTTGAAATTTCGGGTGAAGCCCGGGCAATCTCCTTCCGGACTATACTACTTATTAATGAGGCTGATTTTTAAAACCCGACCCTATTCTGGCCGGGCCGGCTGCTGAACGGGAAGCCCGGAAAATACGGGCCCCGTGGGCTTAGGTTGGCGGTAAACCGGGCGGTGGGGTCGACCGCCGGGCACCGGCCGCCGCCGGAGGACCGCCACTTTCGCCCCGGGGCGCGGCACTGTTTCGGGAGCGGCGACGGCGGCGGCGCGGCTTTCGAAACCAAGAGGCCGGAATCAGGCCGGGTGTTGGAGAGTGATGACGCGCCTAAGCGGCACGCATTCACCGAGTTGAGAATTGACGTATTTTAGGTGGCGCGGGAAAGCTGGCGGGTCGGCAGGTGAACGAGAATTCCTATTTACGAAAGCTGTTATATTCAGTTTATAGTCAGCTACTTAATCCTTAATGAGGGCTGATATTTCTTAAAAAAACCGAGCCGGACGGCGGGCCCCCGGCTCAACTTCCCGCAGGAAAGAGGTAGCCGGGGGCCCGCCGTCCGGCTCGGCCGGTTGGGTAAGTGAGACGAGTGGCCGGTTAGACCACGGATTGCAGGACCAGCAGCTCGTCGCAGACGCCGTGTTCGTGCGCGATGGGGAAGAGCTGTTCGATTTGCAGGGTGCAGTGGCCGATTTTGAACTGCTCGGCCAGGGCCTTCTGGAGCTGTTCCAGAAAAGCATTATCGCCGCCGTGGGGGCGCACAAGGTGGGCGGTGAGGGCCGTATCGGTCGTGCTCAGAGGCCAGATGTGGAGGTCGTGGACGTGCGTCACGTCGGGCTGCGCGAGCAGGAACGTGCGCACGGCGGCCAGGTCGATGCCTTCGGGCACGGCGTTCAGGCTCAGTTGGAGGGTTTCGCTCAGCAGGCCCCAGGAGCCGTAGGCAATCACACCCAGCAAGCCGAAGGCAATGGCGGTATCGACCCACTGCCAGCCGGTGAAGTAGACCACGGCCCCGCCCACCACCACGCCGGCCGACACCAGCGCATCGGTGAGCATGTGCAGGTACGCGCCGCGCACGTTGACATCGCCCTTCTGCCCGTGGCGGAAAAGCCAGGCGGTGAAGCCATTAATGAGGATTCCGGTGCCGGCCAGCAGCATCACGAGCGGGCCATTGACGGGGGCCGGGTGGCGCAGGTGGCTCACTGTTTCCCAGAGAATTACGCCCAGCGCGGTGTAGAGCAGCAGCGCGTTGAGCAGGGCTGCCTGAATGGTGAGGCCCTTAAAGCCGTATGTGTAGCGGCCGGCGGCCGGACGCAGGGCCATGCGGCCCGCACCCCAGGCCAGGCCCAGGCCCAGCACATCGCCCAGGTTGTGGCCCGCATCGGAGAGCAAGGCCGAGGAGTGCCCCCAGTAACCGCCCGCTGCTTCGAGGACCACGAAGGAAACATTAAGGACAATGCCCACGCCAAAGGCAAAGCTGAAGGGTGTTTCGGGCGAAGGCCCGTGGTGGTGGTGACCACCGGCGCCGTGGTCGTGGCCGTGATGGTCGTGGTCGTGGCTGTGCCCACTGTGGTCGTGGCCGCTGTGATCATCATGGGGAGAGTGCGTATGGGCCATGTAATTAATTTAACTGATTGGTTATTAATCGTTATCGGGCTCGATGTGCACCAGCACGTCGTAGATGGCGGGCTTGGCCCGGGTGATGGCCGTCTTGACGGCGTGGGCAATGGCGTGCCCTTCGCGGACGCTGATGGTGCCATCGACCACGACGTGCAGGTCGGCAAAGAACTCAAAACCCATTTTACGCACAAAGCATTTTTCGGTGGTCACCACGCCGGGCACCTGTTCGGCCAGCGTGCGCACGTCTTCGGCCCAGGTTCCGGCCGGGGCTTCGTCCATAATCTCGCCGAAAGCCGGCCGGAAAATGCGGTAGGCATTGTACCCGATAAAGCCGCAGGCCACCAGCGCGGCCCAGTCGTCGGCGCTCTCGTAGCCCTTGCCGCCGATCAGAGCGATGCTGATGCCGATAAAAGCCGTGCCCGAGGTGAGCACGTCAGCACGGTGGTGCCAGGCGTCGGCCCGCACGGCGTTGCTGTCCACCTCCTCCCCTACTTTCTGCACCCGGCGGTAGAGCGTTTCCTTCACGGCGATGACTACGCCCAGCACGATCAGCGTGAAGGGCGCCGGCAGCTGGTGGGGCGTGCGGATGTTGTGAATGCCCTCGGTGGCGATGTAGGCGGCGGC
>JAYWCH010000067.1:0-27288 GCA_043780755.1 Hymenobacter sp. | reverse complement strand
CTCGGATGTTGCGTTCTGCATGACGGACGTTGCGTTCTGCATGACCGTTGAATGTAATTATCGTAATTCCTGAGCAAAGCCGATCAGTTAGGAGCCGGGCCTGCGTAAACAGCGCTTTACTTTCCCACTTTATTAACCTTACTCCTCATGATTCGCTACTTCTTCGCTTCGCTGCTGCTGATCACCTTCGTCCTGACCGATGCTCGGGCCCAGACGACTCCGGGCCGGGTCGCCCGGAAAAAGATCGCGCCTTATTCCGCCCGCAAAACGCGGCGGGCGCCGAACATCAACCCCCACACCGGCAAGCCGTACGGGGCGGGCGTGTCGCAGGACATTAAGGACGGTACCAGCTACCTGGCCCCCAGCATGCCGATGCGCAAGCAGGAAGGCTACCGCAACAACGGCGGCTACAACGACAACCGCGCCCCGCGCCCGAGCTATAAAAAGCCCGCCAACAGCAGCCTCAACCGGGACAGCAGCGTGCCTGCCGCCCCGGCCAAAGGCAAGGCTAATCCCAAATAACCGGCCGGTTAGCCGGCGACGGCCTCGTAGTAGAGCGTGCTGCAGTTCTCGGGCCGCAGCACGCTTTGCGCGGCGGCCCGCACGTCGGCCACGGTGACGGCCTGAATGCGGCGGCTCTCGTTGTTTACCAAGTTAGCGTCGCCCTGCAACTTGCTGTAAGCCAGGTTCAGGGCGCGGTTCAGCAAGTCGATTTCCTCGAAAACCAGGCTGCTCTCGGCCTGGTTTTTTACTTTTTCCAGCTCCAGGGCGTCCACGTCTTCTGCGCGGAATTCGGCCACCAGGGCTTCCACGGCGGCATCGGCGGCGGCCAGGTCCACGCCTTCGTTGAGCTTGCCGCTGATGACGAGCAGGCCCGGATCGAGCGAGCCGGTGAGCGAGGCGGAGATGTTATTAAACAGCGCCAGCTCTTTCACCAGGCGCTGGTGCAGGCGGGCCGATTTGCCCCGGCCCAGTACGTCGCTCAGCAGGTCCACGGCGTGGTAGCGTTCGTCGGCGCGGGCGGGCATGTGGTAGGCTTTGTACAGGGCGCTGAGTGGCACGGGCGCCGTGGTGCGCAGGTGGCGGGCGGCCTGCTGCACGGGTTCGGCAGGGAGGTGGCGCTGGTAGGCCGGGCCGCCGGGAATGGGCCCGAACCATTTCTCGGCCAGCTGGCGGACGTCGGCCACGCTGGCAGCGCCGGCCACGACCAACACGGCGTTCTGGGGCGCGTAGTGCTTCTGGAAAAAGCCCCGCACGTCGTCCATTACCGCATTTTCGATGTGCGAAATTTCCTTACCGATGGTGTTCCATAGGTAAGGATGGGTCTGGTAGGCCAGGGGTTTGAGCTTGAGCCAGACATCGCCGTAGGGCTGATTGAGGTAGCTCTGCTTGAATTCCTCCACCACCACTTTGCGCTGCACTTCGAGGCCATTTTCGGAAAAAGCCAGGTTCAGCATCCGGTCGCTTTCGAGCCAGAAGCCGGTTTCGAGGTTGGCCGCGGGCAGCGAGAGGTAGTAGTTGGTGACGTCGCTGGAGGTGAAGGCGTTGTTTTCGCCGCCTACCCGCTGCAACGGCTCGTCGTAGCTGGGGATGTTGACGGAGCCCGAAAACATCAGGTGCTCAAATAAGTGAGCAAAGCCAGTGTGGCCGGCATCCTCATCGCGCGAGCCCACATCGTACATGACGTTGAGCACGGCCATCGGGGTAGAAAAATCTTCGTGCACGATGCAGCGCAGGCCGTTGGCGAGGGTGAATTCTTTGAAATGAATCATGGAACAAAGGTAGGCGGACGAGAATGAGGCTATAACCCAGCCGCCGGCCCGAAAGTTGGTGCCGGGCCCGGCACCCTGCCGGCTTCGGAGCCCGGTCCCCCCGCTACCTTTGCCCGGCATTTCCCACCCACATTCGTATGACCTTCGACCGCCACGACCATTCCAACGAAACGCTGCTTCACCTCTACCAGCATCTGCTTCGCCCCCGGCTGATTGAGGAAAAAATGCTGATTCTGCTGCGCCAGGGCAAGGTGAGCAAGTGGTTTTCGGGCATCGGGCAGGAGGCCATTTCGGTGGGCAGCACGCTGGCGCTGGAAGCCGATGAGTACATTCTGCCGCTGCACCGCAACCTGGGTGTGTTTACGGGGCGCGAGGTGCCGCTGGGGCGCCTCTTCGCGCAGTGGCAGGGCAAGCGCACGGGCTTCACCAAGGGCCGCGACCGCAGCTTCCATTTCGGCACCAACGAGTACCATATTGTGGGCATGATCTCGCACCTGGGGCCGCAGCTGGCCGTGGCCGGCGGCATTGCCCTGGCCGATTTACTGGCCAAAAAGCCCAAAGTAACCCTCACCTACAGCGGCGACGGCGGCGCCAGCGAAGGCGATTTCCATGAGGCTCTGAACGTGGCCGCCGTGTGGCAGCTGCCGGTTATTTTCATGATTGAAAACAACGGCTACGGCCTGAGCACGCCCAGCCATGAGCAGTTTCGCTTCAAATCTTTCGTGGATAAAGGCCCCGCCTATGGCATGGAGGCCGTGCAGGTCGATGGCAACAACGTGCTGGAAGTTTATACCCTGGTGAAAAAGCTGGCCGAAGACCTGCGTCAGAATCCGCGCCCGGTGCTGGTGGAAGCCCTCACTTTCCGCATGCGCGGCCACGAAGAAGCCAGCGGCACCAAGTACGTGCCCCAGACGCTGATGGAAGAATGGGCCCAGAAAGACCCGGTGGAAAACTACGAGAAGTGGCTCCTGCAGGAAGGCATTCTGTCCGAAACGGCCCGCGTGACCATCCGCGAAACCATCAAAGCCGCCATCGAAGCCGGCTTGCAGGAGGCCGACGCCGAGCCCATGCCCACGGCCGACGTGACCGAGGAAATCGCCGACATGTACCGGCCCTTCGTCGCGCCCCGCAACGAGGCGCTCGTTACCGGCGCGCCCCGCGAGCTGCGCTTTGTGGATGCCATTCAGGAAGGGCTGCGCCAGAGCATGGAGCGCTACCCCGACCTCGTGCTCATGGGCCAGGACATTGCCGATTACGGCGGGGTATTTAAAATCACGGAGGGCTTCGTGGCGCAGTTCGGTAAGGAACGGGTGCGCAATACGCCGCTGTGCGAGTCGGCCATTGTGGGCGTGGGCCTGGGCCTGAGTATCAAGGGCCGGAAAAGCATGGTCGAAATGCAGTTTGCCGACTTCGTCACCTGCGGCTTCAACCAGATTGTGAACAACCTCGCCAAAAGTCATTACCGCTGGGGCCAGAACGCCGACGTGGTGGTGCGCATGCCCACCGGCGCCGGCAGCGCCGCCGGTCCCTTTCACAGCCAGAGCAACGAGGCGTGGTTCACCCACGTGCCCGGCCTGAAGGTGGTGTACCCCAGCAATCCGCACGACGCCAAGGGCCTGCTCTGCGCCGCCCTCGAAGACCCCAATCCGGTGATGTACTTCGAGCATAAAATGCTTTATCGCAGCCTCAGCGGGCCGGTGCCCGAGGTGTATTATACCACGCCCATCGGCCTGGCTGCGCTGGCGGCAGAAGGGGAGGAGCTCAGCATCATCACTTACGGCATGGGCGTGCGCTGGGCCTTGCAGGTGTGCGAGGAGCTGCAGGTTTCGGCCGACATCCTCGACCTGCGCACCCTGCTGCCCTGGGACGAGGCCGCCGTGCGCCGCACGGTGGAGAAGACCGGCCGCGTCATCGTCCTGCACGAAGACACGCTCACCGGCGGCCTCGGCGGCGAGCTGGCCGCCTGGATCGGCGAAAACTGCTTTGAGCACCTCGACGCCCCGGTGCGCCGCGTGGCCTCCCTCGACACCGCCATTCCCTTCGCTCCCCCGCTGGAGGCGGCTTTCCTGCCGCTGCAACGCCTGCGCGAGCAGGTGGCGGCCCTACGCAATTATTAGCCCTCAATATAAGTAGCCCGGCGTGGCTACCGGGGCGCGGTTTTTGCGCTCCGGCCTTTCCCCGGTTCCCGGCTATTCCTGATTATGATTATCTTCTGGTGATACATTACTTGCCTTCCCTTATTTACCGTTCTTTGCTGGGCGTGCTGCTGCTGACGGCGCTGGGCGGCTGCCGGATTTTTCACCCGTACCGCCTGCCCACGCCCAAGCCTTCGCTCGAATTCAAGGCCCAGCAAAAGGCCGCGAAAGCCCGCAAGAGCCGGGAGCCCACGCTGATTTTTACCAAGCGCAAATCGGCTGCGCCCACGGAAGGCGCCGCCACCGACGTTTCGACGCCCTCCGGCGGCCCCGTCACGCCGCCCGCCGCCCCGGCCGAACCCCGCGTCATTCCCGACAGCCGGAAGGTGAAGTACGACAAGCACGGGCTGATGAAAAAGCCCCGGCTGATGCGCCGCCGCGTCCACAAACATTCCCAGTCTTTCCGCCCCTGGCAGTCTATTCGCAACTTCTTCAAGTTCGGCCTCCATGCTAAACCCAACTACAGCCCCGACCACCGGCCCGTTGTGCCCACTCCCATACCTGCGCCCGATGCCGTTCCCGACGCGGCGCCCGAGGTTAAGCCCTAGCATCGGGTTGCTGCTGGTACTGCTAGGGTTGGTGATTAGCCCGGCTGCCCGGGCCCAGATCGTAAATCAGAAGCCGGCTCAGGTGAAGGCCGCCAACCGGCGTGCCCTGCGCGAAGCCCAGCATACCGAATCGCCCTACAAAGCCAGCCACCTGGCCGTCACGCCCGCCCGGCTCCGGCGCGGGCAGAGTACGCCGCTGCCGTCCGACGGCAACGACGGCCAACGCCCCCTAAAGGCCGCTGATCCCACCCGCGAGCGCAGCGGATTTCTCGGGCTGCGCCGCAAAAAGTAGCGTGCTCCCCTGACTTGGGGACTCGCGTAAATTTTTAAATGACCTGACGGGATCAACTGTTGTTGAACTGTTGTACTACTCTCAGGTTCCGGCCTGGCGTTTGCCCGGCGATGTTGCCGGGCCCCGCTTTTTTTCTTTTAACTAATTTTTATGTCCACTCCCTGGCTTCCCCTCACCGAATCCGAGCAAATTACGGACCTCGCCCAGGCCTCGCACGAGCAATCGGTCATCATTTTCAAACACAGCACGACCTGCTCCATCAGCATCGCGGCCAAGAGCAAGATTGAGCGCCAATGGGCCGATAGCGGCCTGGCCAACGTGCCGATCTACTACCTCGATCTGCTGCGTTTCCGCCCCCTCTCGGCCCAGATCGCCGAGCAGTTCGGTATCCGCCACGAGTCGCCCCAGCTCCTGCTGATCAAAAACGGCGAATGCCGCTACGATGCCTCGCACATGGGCATTCGCCTGAGCGAGGTGAAAGCTGCGGTGGAACAATAAAAAAGTGGGCGCCCGGGGAATGAGGATTTGGTCGTTTCCCGGGGGCCCACTTTTCCTTTCCATTCAGCCTTATCCCAATTAATAAAGACGAGTCATGCAGAGCATTCTGCGCATCAAGCAGAGTCGAAGCATCTCGCGTGGACGAGTAATCCGAATCGTAGCAACGGAATTAGTCACTCGTCCACGCGAGAAGCTTCGACTCTGCTTGATGCGCAGAATGCTCTGCATGACCGGATTTAATGGTTGTTCAGAATCTAGCTCCAATTGCTTACCGCACGTACTCAAACACGATGTTCTGCTGCACTTCCGGGTGCAGGCTCAGGGCTACCGGGCAGGTGTGGGCCGAGCGTTCAAGCAGAACCCGGGCACTCGGGGCCAGCGTGGCGGGCAGCTGAAAGGTCACGTCGATCTGGGCGATCCGGCGCGGGGCTTCCGTGCTCATGCGCTTGGCCACGGTAAATGTGCTGTTAACCAGGTCGAACTCGTGGCGCTCGGCCACGATGCCCATGATCGTCATCATGCACGCGCCGAGGGCGGAGCAAACCAGATCGGTCGGCGAAAAAGCTTCGCCCCGGCCGTGATTGTCGACCGGCGCATCAATTTCAATAACGTTGCCCGAGGCCGTGTGGGTAGCTTCGGTGCGGAGGTGGCCGGCGTAGCGGGCGGTGGCGATGTTCATTTAATCAGGGGGTTACTTTTGCGAACTAGTTTCTTCTGCCACGAATTTACGTATTACTTAACTGCGCCACGGCCGTGGCGTTGGGTCGGGCTTCTTTCTGATTGACAATGTATTCAATCCCTCGTTTCTGCGGCTTGCTGCTGGCCGGTCTGCTCTCCACGCTCGCCGCCCGGGCCCAGGCACCCGTGCGCTCCACCCCGGCCCCCGGCGCCGCGCCGTCGGACGAACAATCCTACCACAAGGAGTTCGTGTTCGGGGTCAATTTCAACACCCAGGGCGGCTTGCTGGGTGGCGTTTCCGTCCGCTCGTCCCGGGTGATCGACGACCGGCTGCTGCGGTTCTGGAGCATCGAAGGCGTGATGCTTAAGAACGCCAAGGAGCAGCGCCTCAATACCGATGTCGGTGGCACTTACATCGACCGCAAAACCAATTACGGCTTCGTGCTGCGGCCTTCGGTGGGCTTGCAGCGTATCCTGTTTCGCAAAGCGGCCGATGCCGGCGTGCAGGTCAACGGCCTGCTGAGCGTTGGTCCGTCCTTCGGCCTGCTCATGCCTTATTACATTAGCTACGACCGCACGTACGCCAACACGGGCACGGCCAATCTGCAGACCGATGATATTGTAAACGAGCAGTTTGATCCCCTTAAGCACGTCGATTCGCACGCCATTCTGGACCACGGCCCGCTGTTCAGCGGGATCGGGCAGACGCAGGTCGTGCCCGGCGTTCACCTGCGGGGGGCGCTCAGCTTTGAGTACGGGCGCTACCGCGATGCCGTGACCGGCGCGGAAGTCGGCTTTTTGGTGGAAGCCTTCACCAAGCGCATGGTCATCCTCAGCCCCGGCATTCTGGCCGATGTGGATGCGCTGAACCGGAAATTCTTCCCCTCCGTGTACCTGACGCTCTACTTTGGGCACCGCAGCTAAGACCGACGGGCGGAATTAAGCCCGCCGAATCCGGGTTTTGCCGGGCAGGACATGGCCCCGGCCGTCAGTGCCATTTGCCCCGTAAATTTGTTGATATCTAGCGAAGCCAAAGCGGATGCTACTTCTCCGGCTTCCCCCCTCATCCTTCCTCATTAAATGATCGATTTGCCCGTTATTCAGCCCGAAACGGCTGCGCCTGCCCGCCCCCGCAAGCCCGACTGGCTGCGCGTGAAGCTGCCCGTGGGTCAGGAATACGCGGCCGTGCGCCGTCTGGTAGATGAGCACAAGCTGCATACCATCTGCGAAAGCGGCAACTGCCCCAACATGGGCGAGTGCTGGGGCGCCGGCACCGCCACATTCATGATTCTGGGTAATATCTGCACGCGCTCGTGCTCGTTCTGCGCCGTGGCCACCGGCCGCCCCACCGAGTACGACCTCGACGAGCCCCGCCGCGTGGCCGAAGCCATCCACCTCATGAAAGTGAAGCACGCCGTCATCACCAGCGTGAACCGCGACGAGCTCAAAGACCGGGGCGCTAGTGTATGGCGTGAAACGGTGGTACTCACCAAGCAGCTCAGCCCCGGCACCACCATCGAAACCCTGATTCCCGACGTGAAGGCCAACTGGGACGCGCTCGACGTCATGATTTCGGGCGGCCAGGAGGTGATCAGCCACAACATTGAAACCGTCGGCAGCCTCTACCGCCTCGTGCGCCCCCAGGCCCGGTACGACCGCAGCCTGGAGCAAATCCGCCGTACCAAGCTGGCCGGGCACCGCACCAAATCGGGTATCATGCTCGGACTGGGCGAAAAGCCCGACGAGCTTTACCAGGCCATGGATGATCTGGTCGCCAACGGCCTCGACATTCTCACCCTCGGCCAGTACCTGCAACCCACCCGTCGCCACCTCGACGTGGCCGAGTTCATCACCCCCGACCAGTTCGCCCACTTCAAAGAAGAAGGCCTGAAGCGCGGCCTGAAATACGTGGAAAGCGGCCCGCTGGTGCGCAGCAGCTACCACGCCGAGCGCCACGTCAACGTCCCCATCTAAGGCGCTTCCGGTTGATTATTCCGCACAAAAAAATCCCCGCCGGTTCCGACGGGGATTTTTTGGTTTGGCGCTGGTCGCCTAGCGGCGGGCGTTGTTATCCTGCGGCGGGTAGGTGCCGAGAATGCCGTTGACGATGCGGGTGGTTTCCACTTCCGTAATGGTATTCTGGTTGACCTGGGCCTGGCCCGTGCCGCGCCACGCCAGCTCCTTGCGCCGGGCGTCGATGATATCGATCACGACCGTGCCGGCTTTGTACTGCGTGACCGATTGGTAGTTGCGGCCGTAGTAGCCGCCGCCGTAACCATAGCCGTAGGGCGAGCCAAAGCCGTTGTTGTACGGCGAAACCTGCTGCTTATCCTCCACGCGGGCGCTGTAGGCCACGTAAATATCGGGCGTGGTGGTGACTTCGGTCAGTCCTTTCTGGGTCATTTCCAGGGCCACGGCGGCGCGCATGCGCTTGTCGAGAAACGACTGGTAGCCTTTGGCCGGGCCGCCTTCGGTGTCGTTGCGCTGCTGGGGGTACCAGGCCCAGGTTTTGTAAGCGCGGAAATTAACGGCGTGGTCGAAGTCGTTGGTGACGCCCACGCGGGAAGTCGTGGTGCAGCCGGTAACGCCCAGCAGCAGCACCAGCCCCGTAGCCAACAGGGCCACAGGACGAATCAGATAACGGGAGATGCGGTTCATATAACAGAGAAAGATACAGGGTTGAAAAAGGCCCGTAATTGCCGCTTTTCGGTCGAAAAGCGGCGGATTTTGGGCTGAATTACTAACGAAAAACCACCTCGTGGCGTTCCCGCATTTTAGGACAGAAACCTTGTTCCGATTCGGGTAAATACTAGTACGGGAGGTTGGGATAGCCGGATTTCGTTCTACCTTAACCGCCAAATTCCACGTTCTATTTTTCGCTTCGCTAATGAAAAGTACCGTCTTTTTGGTTTTGTTTGCTGCGGGCGGGCTGACGGCCTGCTCATCGTCCCGCGAGGAAGCCCAGCGCGGCACGGCCGTGAGCCGGGCGCCGGTTGCGCACAACACCATTGTGAGCTGCCCGGTGTACGACGGTATGAAAAAGAACGCCCTTGTACTGGCCCAGACCACGGCCGGCAACGAGGTGCAGGTAACGGATACCATCAACGCTTATTTCGTGCGCGTGCGCCTCGAAAAAGACGGCAAGACCCTCACCGGCTATATGGATCGCCGTTGTTTTGGCGAGCAGGGCCGGAAGTAATTGAGGGGTTGACCATTGAGCGGCGGGACCAGAATCCCGACGATCAATAATCAACCCCTCAAATAACTGAATTTAATTTAATAGCTCGGGCCTTTGTCGGCCTGAACCAGATCTTCTTCGCGATCCACGTACTGCTCGATGGGCGTGCAGCTGCAAATCAGATTCCGGTCGCCGTAAGCCGAGTCGATGCGGCTGACGCTGGGCCAGAATTTATTAGCGCGCACGGAATCCATCGGGAATACGGCCTGCTCGCGGGTGTAGGGCCGCGTCCACTCGTGGGCCAGCACCGTGGCGGCCGTGTGCGGGGCGTGCTTGAGGACGTTGTCCTTGGCATCGGCCCGGCCGGCTTCCACGTCGGCAATCTCCTTGCGAATCGAAATCATGGCGTCGCAGAAACGGTCGAGCTCGGCTTTGCTTTCGCTTTCGGTGGGCTCAATCATCAGCGTGCCGGCGACCGGGAAGGAGACGGTGGGCGCGTGGAAGTTGTAGTCCATCAAGCGCTTGGCAATGTCTTCGACTTCAATTCCGGCCTTTTTGAAATGGCGGCAGTCGAGAATCATCTCGTGGGCGCAGCGCCCGTGCGTCCCGGTGTAGAGCACCGGGTAGTGTTCTTCGAGCCGGGCCTTGATGTAGTTGGCATTAAGAATGGCCAACTCCGTGGCGCGTTGCAGACCATCGCCGCCCATCATCGAAATATAGGCGTAGCTGATGGGCAGAATGCTGGCCGAACCCCACGGAGCAGCCGAAACCGAGCCCTGCGAGCGGCCTTCCACCGCCACCACGGCGTGGCCGGGCAGGTAGGGCGCCAGCTCCGCCACCACGCCAATGGGGCCCACGCCGGGGCCGCCGCCGCCGTGCGGAATGCAGAAGGTTTTGTGCAGGTTGAGGTGGCAAACGTCGGCGCCGATGGTGGCGGGCGAGGTGAGGCCCACCTGGGCGTTCATGTTGGCGCCGTCCATGTACACCCGGCCGCCGTGGGCGTGAATGCTCGCGCAGATGTCGATAATGGTTTCCTCGTACACGCCGTGTGTGCTGGGGTAAGTCACCATCAGACAGGAGAGCTTATCGGCGAACTGTTCGGCTTTGGCGTTGAGGTCGGTTACGTCAATGTTGCCGTCCTCGGTGCTTTTCACCACCACCACCTGCATGCCGGCCATCACGGCCGAAGCCGGGTTGGTGCCATGGGCGGAAGCGGGAATGAGCGCCACGTTGCGGTGATGGTCGCCGCGGGCTTCGTGGTAGCCGCGAATGGCCAGCAAACCGGCGTATTCGCCCTGCGCCCCGGAGTTGGGTTGCAGGCTGACGGCGGCAAAGCCCGTGATTTCGCAGAGCCAGGTTTGCAGGTCGGCGAAGATCTGGGCGTAGCCCTGGGCCTGCTCGACGGGCGCGAAAGGGTGAAGGCCGCCAATTTCCGGCCACGTCACCGGAATCATCTCGGCGGTGGCGTTCAGCTTCATGGTGCAGGAGCCGAGGGCGATCATGGAGTGCGCCAGGCTCAGATCCTTGTTTTCCAGCTGCTTCATGTAGCGCAACAGCTCGTGCTCGGCGTGGTGCGAGTTGAAGACGGGGTGGGTGAGGTAGTCGCTGGTGCGGATGAGATCCGTGGGCCAGGTCAGTGCCAGCTCCTCGGGCAAGCCCACCAGCTGATCGGATTCCTTGCCGAGTACTTTGGCAAAAACGTCCAGAATATCGGCCACGTCGTGCAGTTCGGTGTTCTGGTTGAGCGAAATGCCGACGCGCACCGTGTCGAAATAGCGGAAGTTGAGCCGGGCCGCTTCGGCTTCCTTACGCAGGGCCTGCTGCAGCTCGGCGCTTTCCAGGCGCACATTCAGGGTATCGAAATAATAGGCGTTGGTCTGCTCCACGCCGAGCTTTTTCAGGCCGGCTTCCAGCGTTTGGGCCAGGCTGTGGGTATTGACGGCAAATTGCTGGAGGCGCTGCGGCCCGTGGTACACGGCATACATGCCGGCCAGTACCGAGAGCAGCACCTGTGCCGTGCAGATGTTGCTCGTGGCTTTCTCGCGGCGGATGTGTTGCTCGCGGGTTTGCAGCGCCATGCGGTAGGCTTTATTGCCGGCGGCATCGATGCTCTGGCCGATGAGACGGCCGGGAATCACGCGCTTAAACTGGTCTTTGGTGGCGAAGAAGCCGGCGTGCGGGCCGCCGTAGCCCATCGGCACGCCGAAGCGCTGGGAGTTGCCCACGCAGACATCCACGCCCAGCTCGCCGGGCGAGGTGAGCAGGGTGAGGGCCAGCAAATCGGCCGCCATCACCACGAAAACATCGTTCTTACGGGCCTGGGCAATAAAGTCTTTGTAGTCGAATACCTCCCCATCGGCGGCCGGATACTGCACCATGGCGCCGAAGAAGCTCTCGCCGCTCAGGTCGATCTGGCGGTGGTCGCCCACCACCAGCTCAATGCCGACCGGCGTGGCGCGGGTGCGCAGCAGGTCGATGGTCTGGGGCAGTACATACTCCGAAACGAAGTACCGGTGCGCGCCTTTTTTCTTGGTCTGGCTATGCAGCATGTGCATGGCCTCGGCGGCGGCAGTGCCCTCGTCGAGCAGGCTGGCGTTGGCAATTTCGAGGCCGGTGAGATCAATAATCATCGTCTGATAATTGATCAGGGCCTCGAGGCGGCCCTGGGCAATCTCGGCCTGGTAGGGCGTATAGGCAGTGTACCAGCCCGGGTTTTCCAGAATGTTGCGCTGGATAACCGGTGGCATGGTGGTATCGTGATAGCCCAGGCCGATGTAGCTCTTGAAAACCTGATTCTGGCTTGCGATCTGCTTGAACTTGGCCAGAAAGGCGCGCTCGCTGAGGGCGGCCGGCAGCGCCAGCGGGCGCCGGAGGCGGATGGCGGGCGGCACGGTTTCGTCGATGAGCTGATCGAGGCTGGCCACGCCGATGGTGCGGAGCATGGCCGCCTGGGCTTCGGCGCCGGGAGCGTTGTGGCGGGCTTCAAACACGTCGGCAGGCTGGGGTTTCAACGTCATAAAAGGCGAGAACTAATGGGTGGGAAGCAGTTTCGGCTAGATCAGAGTTCAACTGTTATTGCTTAACAAAGGTAAGTCTGAAAAGGCCCGGCGTACTGCCGGTAAAGGCGTAATTTTGACCGGCAACCCGCCGTTGCCGCTCCCGGTTCCGCTCTTCTCTCCCGCTTCCATGTCCTTTACCATCGGCCTTATTCGCGAAGGCAAAATCCCGCCCGACAAGCGCGTCCCTCTCACCCCCAAGAAGTGCGTTGAAGCCCTGGCCAGCTTCCCCGGTCTGCGCATCGTAGTGCAGAGCAGCACGGTCCGCAGCTACTCCGATCAGGAATACCGCGACCTGGGCCTGGAAGTGCGCGACGATGTATCGGCCTGCGACCTACTCATGGGCGTGAAGGAAGTCCCTATCGATCAGATTATTGCCAATAAAACCTACCTCATCTTCTCGCACACGGTCAAAAAACAGCCGGTTAACCGCCCACTGCTGCGGCAGGTGCTCCGCCGCAACGTCACCCTCATCGACTACGAGCTGCTGACCAACGCCCGCAGTGAACGGATTGTGGCCTTCGGGCGCTACGCCGGCATTGTGGGCGCCTACAACGGCCTGCTCACCTACGGCCGCAAGCATGCGCTGTTCGCCCTCAAGCCCGCCCATGAATGCCTGGACATGGACGATATGCAGGAGGAGTTTTTCAAGGTTAAAACCCTGCCGCCCATCAAAATGGTCGTCACCGGCTCGGGCCGGGTAGCCCAGGGCGCCCTGGAAGTACTCGACCGCATGGGCTTCCGTCGGGTAAGTGTATATGATTATTTATATCTCGATTTCAACGAGCCGGTGTACACCCAGCTGCGCAGCTCCGACTACAACCGCCGCCGCGACGGCCGCGTCTGGGACACCGCCGATTTTCACAGTCACCCCCAGGCCTACGAATCCACCTTCGGTCTTTTTCTGCCCGTTACCGATCTGCTCATCGCCTGCGCCTACTGGCACCCGGCGGCGCCCCGGCTCTTTGAGGAAGCCGACACGCGGCGGGCGGATTTCCGCATCAACACCATCGCCGACGTCACCTGCGACGTGGATGGCTCGGTGCCCACCACCAAGCGCAGCAGCACCATTCTGGCCCCGGCTTTCGACTATGACCCACGTACCGGCACGCTGGAGCCGCCCTACGTCCGCTCCGAAAACATCACCGTGATGGCCGTTGATAACCTGCCCTGCGAGCTGCCGCGCAACGCCAGCCGCGACTTCGGCCGTCAGCTGCTCGACAACGTGCTGCCTCACCTGCTGGGCGACGATGAGGCCGGGATCATCGCCCGCGCCACCATTGCCCACCACGGCCACCTCACCCCGCGCTACGACTACCTCGCCGACTACGTGGCCGGATTCCTGCCCGGGTAGCCATCGCTCCGATCACAAAAAAGCCCCTTCCGTTGCCAGAAGGGGCTTTTTTGAGTGATCGGTAGGGGGTAGACTGAAAGAGAAATCAGGAAATGATCAACAAACCAATACTTAGAACGTCTTGGAAAACCAGCCTTTAATGTCGTCAATTGCGTGACCGGTTTTTTCCTGAAGGCGGCCGAACCATTCGTCCTGCTTGCCGTCCTCGTAGTCCAGGTCGTTATCGGTGAGCTGGCCCCACTTCTGCTTGGCCTGGCCTTTGATTTCGTTCCAGTTACCGCGAGCCTTGAGCTCGGTTTGGTCGTTGATGTTATTCTGGTTAATATCCATGGGTAAAAGGGCTGGAAAGTGAGAAAGGAGGGTTGGAATTTTCGGATTACCCGGCTTCTACGGCCCGCCGCCGGGCCGCGTTGAAGCCGGCGCCGGAATGCCGGAATTTTGTACCCTGCCCCAATCGCCTTCAGCCCCAACCCGCCCGTCTGCCACCAAAAGCGCCCCGCTACGAGGTAGCGGGGCGCGGGCAGAAAAAAGGGAAGAGGCGATTATTTTTCGGCCGGCACCTTCTCCACTATCTTATCGGCGGGCTGGCTCCGGACCACGGCGGTATCGCCGGGTTCGCGGGCCAAGTCGGCTTTGGCGCTGTCCACGGCATTATCGACGGAAGTGCCGGCGTCGTTCACCGCCGGGGCCGTCGTAGTAGTGGCATCTTCGGCTTTTTTCTGGGAGCAGGCCGTGGTGGCCAAAGCTCCGAAGGCGGTCAGTACCAGCAGCGTTTTGAAGGAAATTCTCATCGATTATTAAAATGAATAAAGGTTGAAAAAGTAGAACTTAATCGCAAGGTAGTCAAAAAGTAACCCGGACCATCCTCTTCCAATCCGGATATTATCTTCACTGGTAAGTGGCTACTCAGTCCTTGGCGGCCTCTTTTACGTTGGCTTTGGTCTCGGCGGCGGAGCGTTCGACGGCCTTGCCCAACGCTTTGAGTTTAGTACTGGCTTTGGCCATTTTGGCGTTTAGCCGGGCGTCGGCGGCGTCTACTTTGGCACCCAGCTTTTGGGCGGCGGCGTCCAGTTTATCTCCGGCTTTATCGGCGGTAGCTTCAGCTTTCTGCTGCTCGGTTTGGGTGCAGGCGGCGGCGGTCAGGGTCACGGCGGCGGCAACAAAGAGCATCGTTAGTGACTTTTTCACGGGAGCTGGGGGTTAGGTTAATGGTTGACGATTAATTAGATCCTGCGCCAAAGGTAAGCCGGTCGGGTTGGGACGGCTCGTTAGCGCTCCCGATTGACGGCGCGGCGCGCTAACTTTTTAGTCCTGGCCTTAGTATAGGCCCAGGCATTTTCCTTACTCCGTATTCTCATGGATTCCACTTCCCCTACTCCGCAAACGCCCGCCACTCCCGAAGTGACTATAACCGTGAGCGATCAGCAAAATACCGCCCTGCTCGACGATACCCTGCGCCTGCTCTCGGGTGGCAGCATTGCCAAAGCCGGCGGCTCGCCCGGCCGCGCCGAAATCGCGCGTTGGGACGCCGTGCTGGCCTCGAGCGAACGCCCCGGGCTGGCCAAAATAAAGCAGGAGCTGCAGCAGCTCGGCACGCTGCTGGCCGATGCGAAAACGCCGGCCCACGATATTGCCGAAATCCTCGCCAGCCTCGGGGCCGAAACCGCCAAAGTAGCCGAAGAAGCCGACGGCGATTACAGCGCCCCGCTGCACAACCTGAGCAAGCTGCTCATCAAAGCCGGCTCCTCGCTCTCGCGCTGATTTTCGCTGATCCGAATTAAGTAAGCGCCGTAGCGCGAACTTTGTAGTCCACCCGTTGGAAAATTTCCCCGGCTTCGCCCGGGGTTCCAACGCGGTGGATTACTCAGTTCGCGCTTCTTTTTTATGTCCCCAATCACCCCCGCCGACCTCATTCCCTACGATCCGTTCGATGGGATGCGGTTCGGCCCCAACACCTGTTTTCTCAGCGGCGCGCCCGTGAGTCCCGCCGATACCATCCCCGTCTTTGCCGATTGGCTCCAGGCCCGCTATCAGCTGGCCGACCGTCTCATTCAGCTACTTGATCAGCGTACGGTCCTCTTTCGTGATTTGCAGCTGCCCGCCAGTCCGGCCGTGCGTCAGCGCCTCGCCGCGCTGGAAAGGCAGGTAGAAACGGCCGCCGCCGCCGGCCCCGCCGCGTTGCGCGCCCTGGGCAGCGACACGCTGTTTCTGTGGCTGGGCAAAATGTTCTACGGCATTTTCATCACCGAACTACTGAACGAGTTCGAGCCGCTCATCAAGCCCCGCTACCCGCTGGCCGAAAACGCGGCGCTGGTGCGGCGCTTCCAGGCATTCTTTCAGTTGCTCCAGGGTCTGCGGGTACCCACCGAATACGCCGATTTCGTGCCCGGCTCGGTGTTCGTCCTCGAAGCTGATCCGGCTCAGGACGGAATGCCTTTTGAATACGATGATGATCTCAACACCCTGGTCTTCAGCATCAAGCTGGATAAAGCCGTGCTGGTAGTTTGTCTGGTCGATATCGGGTTGATTGGTCAGGCCATGGGCCGGGTTTACGAAGACGCCCAGCGCCCGCTGCACCCCGTCCAGATCGCCGAGTTCAAGGCCCGCGTGTACTACGCGGCGCATTTGCTGCACGTCGTGCCCGATCTCTACCCCCGCGCCCCGCGCCCCGGCGACACCAAGCTGGTCTTTGATGCCCTGCTCGATGACGTAACCGGCGCCATTTTCAACCCCTGGGAAGACGGCGCCTACACCCAGACCCTGGCCGAACTCTGGCAACGCTGGAATATCACCCTCGCCGACATCGTCCAGAATCCCACCACTCCCCTGAGCCTGCTCTACGACGAAGCCGGCCAACCCCGGGCGCTGCCCACCTGGCCGCTGCGTACTACCGCCCGCCCGCCAGGCGAGTAATGCGTTCCGTCGGCGAATCCACTGTCTTGTTCTCAAAAACAATAGCGACGAGTCATGCATAGCGTCCGTTCGTCATGCAGGGCGTAGCGAAGCATCTCGCGTGGACGAGTAATCCTTTTGCCTAACGCAGATGATTACTCGTCCACGCGAGAGGCTTCGCTACGCTCTGCATGACGGGTTTTAATTTCGGAACTAGTTTTACCTCTACAGAAATAATGTATCGTGCTGTCTATCAACAAAAAAATTGAATTTAGGCGCTCCAGCAACGGTAGCTTTTGGCTGCTGATCCTGGCGCTGCTTCCGCTCACTTCCTGCCTCAACCTGCTCAAGCCGCGTCACGAATTCGCGACTTACGTGCCCGCCTCCGCGCCCGATTACGCGCGGGAGAGCAGCTGGGCGGCCCTGCCCACCCGTCACGACTCGGCCGACGCTGTGCCCAAAAACTCCGGCCTGCACGACGAGCAAGCTACCGCCGCCGCCGATGTTTTCTTCATTCATCCCACTACTTTCTTCCTGCCCAAAGCCTGGAATGCGGACGTGCAACAGGAGAAGCTCAACCACTTTACCGACCGCACCACCATCCGTCAGCAGGCCAGCGTTTTCAACGCCGCCGGCCGCATTTATGCCCCGCGCTATCGGCAGGCCACGCTTTATTCCTTTTTTGATGAGCAGACGCCTAACGGTCAGGCCGCGCTCGACCTGGCCTACGTCGATGTAAAAGCCGCTTTTCAGTACTACCTCGCGCATTATAATCGGGGCCGGCCCATCATTATTGCCAGCCACAGCCAGGGCACGGCCCACGCCACACGCCTGCTCCACGACTTTTTCGATACCGATTCCGCGCTGCGCCGCCGGCTCGTGGCGGCCTATCTCATCGGCTACAAAGTGAAGCCCGACGAGTACCAGACCATCCGGCCCTGCGCTGATTCGTTAGCCACGGGCTGTTTCATTGCCTATAATTCCGTCGCCACCGGTCACGACTTCCCGCCCTTCCGGCCCTTCGCCGTCACCAATCCCCTCACCTGGACGCTCGATACGCTGGTAGCGCCCGCCGCGCTCAATCGCGGCGGCGTCAGCCTGGATCTGAAGCGTATCGACCCGCAGGTGACCGACGCCAAAATCCACCAGGGCTTGCTCTGGATAACGCCGCCCAAGATCCCCGGCTATCCCCGTTTCCGGCTGCCCGGCCGCCCTGAATTGCGCTATTCCTTCCACCTCTCGGACTACTCGCTGTTCTACCTGAATATTCGTGAAAATGCCAGGGCTCGGGTGCGGGCCTGGCAATCCGCGCAGCGCGAAGTGCATTAAGAGCCTATTCGATTAGGCGTCCGTCATGCGCAGAATGCTCTGCATGACTGTTCCTTATTTTCTACTCGGGTAGGCTGTAAGAACCGGGAAGGGTGGCTGATTCAGCGTAATACCAAAAAGACCGCTAGCATTGCGCCAGCGGTCTTTTTTTGGTGGTTAGGAATCGCTGTTAAGCGCCGATAGCCACGCGCTTGAAGTCCGAAACCGTCATGCCTTTCGACTTGCCGTCGAGCAGCTGAGCGATGGTCTTCGAGTTGTCTTTTACAAATTCCTGGTTCAGCAGGGTGTTGTCCTTGTAGAACTTGTTGAGTTTACCAAGAGCAATTTTTTCCAGCATCGCTTCGGGCTTGCCTTCGGCGCGCGCCTGCTCTTTGCCTACTTCAATTTCGCGCTCGGCGATGGTTGCATCCACGCCGTCTTTGTCCACGGCAATGGGCTTCATGGCCACAATTTGCATGGCCACGTCGCGGCCCACTTCGGTCGTGTCCACGCCGCCCACATTCTTCAGGCCCACGAGGACGCCCTTCTTGTTGTCGGAGTGAATGTACGAAGCCACTTTCTCAGCGGTCAGCGAAGCATAGATTACGTCCAGCTTCTCGCCGATTTTGCCCATCAGGTCGGTAATGTGCTCCTGCAGGCTGCGGCCATCGGCTTCGGCGGTGGCGAGCAGGTCCTCTTTCGTGCCGGCGTTGGTACGCACGGCGGTGTCGAGAATCTGCTGGGCGAGCTCGCGGAAGTTGGCAACTTTCGCCACCGACTCCGTTTCGCAAGCCAGGGCCACCAGCTTACCGGTGGTGCCGTCTGCACTTACGTTCACCAGCACGAGGCCTTCCGACGTTTCGTTTTCGGCGCGCTTGTCGGCGATTTTCTGGCCGTGCTTGCGCAGAATGTCGCGGGCGGCCTCGAAGTCACCCTCGGCTTCCACCAGGGCTTTTTTGCAATCCATCATGCCCGCGCCGGTCATGGTGCGGAGCTTGTTTACGTCTGCGGCGGTAATAGCGGCCATTAGAAAGGTGTTTGTAGGGGTTGGAATTCAGGAAAAAGAAAAAGGGAACCTCCGGAGCCTAGCTACTCGAAGGTTCCCTTTTTTCAAAGAGCAAAGAATGGGTTATTCCTCGTCAGCAGCCGTTTTTTCGGCGATGGCGGCTTCGTCAGCCTCCTTGCGCTCGGCGTCCTCTTTGTCAACTTTACGCTCCGACAAACCATCTTCGATGGCCTTGCCGATCACGCTCACGATGAGCTGAATCGACTTCGAGGCGTCATCGTTGGCCGGAATCGGGAACTGCACCAGCTCGGGGTTAGAGTTCGTGTCGCAGATAGCAAACACCGGGATACCCAGCTTGTGGGCTTCTTTCACGGCGATGTGCTCGCGCTTCACGTCCACCACGAAGAGGGCGGCGGGCAGGCGGCCCAGGTCGGCGATACCGCCGAGCACCCGGTCCAGCTTAGCGCGCTAACGCGACATCATCAGCTTCTCGCGTTTGGCCAGAGCGGCGTAAGCCGTGTTCTCTTTCACCATCTTATCAATGGTAGCCATTTTCTTCAGCGACTTGCGCACGGTGGCGAAGTTGGTGAGCATGCCACCCAGCCACCGGTCGGTGACGAAGGGCATCTTCAAGCGCTCAGCTTCGAGGGTCACAATTTCCTGAGCCTGCTTTTTCGTGGCCACGAACATTACTTTCCGGCCACTTTTGGCGATGTTCCGAATAGCCGTCGCGGCGTAATCGAGCGAAACCATCGTCTTGTTCAGGTCAATGATATGGATGCCGTTCTTCTCCATGAAGATGTACGGCGCCATTTTGGGGTCCCACTTGCGGGTGAGGTGACCAAAATGGGCTCCTGCGTCGAGCAGGTCTTTATAAGTCGTCTGAGCCATGATAGAATCCTCCTGGTTTTAGCGTTTCGAGAACTGGAACGAGCGACGAGCTTTGCGCTTGCCGAATTTCTTGCGTTCCACCATCCGCGGGTCGCGGGTCAGGAAACCTTCCTTTTTGAGCGCGGGACGAGTTTCCTCGTTATCGCTCACGAGCGCCTTGGTGATGGCCAGACGAATAGCATTGGCCTGCGCCGAAATGCCACCGCCTTTCACATTCACCTTGATGTCGTACTGGCCGACTTGCTCGAGGATTGCCAGGGGCTGGTTGACAACGTTCTCCAGCAACTCATTGCTGAAATACGTTTTCATGTCCCGGTCGTTGATAGTGATAATCCCTTGCCCGGCCTGCATGTAAATGCGGGCCACCGAGGTTTTTCTTCTACCAGAGGTGTTGGTAATTGCCATTTAGTGAAAAAATAAAGGCGTAAGCCGTCGTTGACTTACAGGTTTTTGAGTTCGATTGCCACGGGCTGCTGCGCCTCGTGCGGGTGCTCCAGGCCGGCGTACACGTACATGTTGCGGTACTGCGCCGAGCCCAGCTTGTTGCCTTGCAGCATGCCTTTGACGGCGTGCTCAATAACACGGGTCGAGTCACGCTCCATCTGCTCGCGAACGGTGCGACGCTTCTGGCCACCGGGATAACCCGAGTGCGTGATGTAGACCTTCTCGGTCATTTTTTTGCCCGTTACGCGCAGTTTGTCGGCGTTGAGAACGATGACGTGATCACCGCAGTCGGAGTTGGGGGTAAACGAAGGCTTGTGCTTGCCACGCAGAAGGTTGGCAATCTGACTGCACACGCGGCCCAGCGGGGCCACGCTGGCGTCTACGATAACCCAGCTCTTCTGGGCGTTGGCCTTACTGACGTGGGTCGTCTTGAAGCTCAGGTGGTCCATGAGTCGAAAATAGGTATGCTAAACAATTGAAAATAACCCCCGAGCCGTTCTGGCTCCGGGAAAAACGGACACAAAGGTACTGATTTATCGGGAAATAGCCAAGCGTGAGCCAGTTGTTTTTCTGACAGCGCCCGCCGGAGCTGTTGCAGCCCGCTTTGGTTAGGCAATACTACCAACCAACCAACACCTTTTTGGTCGTTGCTTTGCGTCCATCCGCGACTGTTTTTGCCCATGAATACGTTCGTTTCCCTCCCCGACTTGGCGGCTTCCGATCGCCGCGCCCGGCGGCTGCTGGCCACTTTACTGGGAATCTCCGGGCTGATGGCCATACTCACCAAGGGCACCTACGACTCGGGCGACAGCATCAAACACTACCTGTTCGCGCACTACGCTTTTCAGCATCCGCTCAATCTTCTGGATTCCTGGGCCAAGCCCTTTTTTACGCTGCTGGCCGCCGGGCCGGCGCAGGCGGGCTTCCTCGGTATGAAGCTTTTTCAGTGCGGGGTGGTGGCCGGATCGGCCTGGTGCGCCTACTTGGTAGCTCGGGCCCTGCGCCTGCCAGCGCCCGAGCTGGCGATTCTGCTCGCTTACGCGATGCCGGATTATTTTCTCATCCAGTTTTCCGGTCTCACTGAGCCGCTGTTTGGGCTGGTGCTGGTGGGCGCGGTGGCGCTGGCCCTGACGGGCCGTCCCGGTTGGTCGGCCGCGCTGATTTCCTGGCTGCCCTTCGTGCGTTCCGAAGGCTTTATGCTGATCGGTATCTGGGCGGTGTACCTGGCGTGGCGGCGGCAATGGCGCCTTTTGCCGCTGCTGGTGCTGGGCTACGCGGTTTATAGCGGCGTGGGCGCTGTGGTGCTCGGGGAGCCGGGCTGGGTGTTTGGTCACAATCCCTACGCCACGGTGTCGGTGTACGGGCACGGCGAGTGGGACCATTTTCTTATCAGCCTGCCCGGACTACTGGGGTGGGTCATTACGGGGTTGGCCGCCATCGGCGGCGGGCGGATGCTGCGCGACTGCGGCCAGCCGCCGCGTCGGCGCGCGCCGCTTTTCAGCGCCGAGCTGCTTCTGATTTACGGGAGTATCACGGTGTTCATCCTGGCCCACAGTGTTTTATGGGCGAAAGGGCTGTTTAATTCCTTCGGCCTGACGCGGGTACTGACGGTCACCGCGCCGCTGTTTGCCGTGGTGGCGCTCAACGGTATATCATGGCTGGCGGAGCTGGGCCGGTCGGCGACGGCGCGGCGGCGGATTCGTCTCGGGCTGGCCGGGGCGGCGGTGGCATTCCTGTTCACTGGTGCCCGGAATGCGTTGCGCTGGCAGCGGGATTTCACCCAGCCCACCGATCAGCAAGTGGCGGAAAATGCGGCTGGGTGGCTGCGGAAAACTGCCGGCCCCGGCGCCCGGCCGCTCGCTTACGAGTTTCCCTACATGGCCCTGGTCACGCGCAACGATCCCTTTGATCCCCGGGCGCACCCGGCACTGAATTACAATGGGGCGCCGCACCCGGAATTATTGCCGGTGGGCGCATTCCTGGTTTGGGATGATTGGTTTGCCCGCACCGAAGCGGGGATTTCCCTGTCCGGCCTCCGCCGCGATGCCCGGTTCCGGCAGCGCTGGGAAGAAGCTTTGCCGCGCGATCCGGCGCACCCCGACCACGATACGACGCGGATCGTAGTCTTCGAGCGGGTGCTGTAATTCCCGGTTTACTGGTTTTGCCGGAGCGTGTCGACCAGCACCCGGAAGTCTTTCGGGTAAGGGGCCTCCACGGTGATTTCTTCCCCATTCAACCCCTGAAACTGGAGCCGCATGGCGTGCAGCGCAAACCGCTTGATGAACGGCTGCTCTTCCTCACCATCCTTCATGTTGAACTTCTTCTTCAGCGAAGACAGGAAAAAATCTTCGCCGCCGTAGGCTACATCGGCCACGATGGGGGCCTGCAGGTACTGCAGGTGCAGCCGGATCTGGTGCATGCGCCCGGTGATGGGCTCGCACTTGATAAGGGCGTGACGGGTGAAAGTTTCGAGCGTCGTAAAGTGCGTTTCGGCCGGCTTGCCCTTGTAGGCGAGTCGGGCCTTGCCCCGGGAAGTCGTCTCAATGCTACGCTCTACCACTTGCTGCTCGAAGCGGGGCGTGCCCCATACCACGGCGTGATACTCCTTTTTGACCTCGCGGTTCTCGAACTGCATGGCGAGGTGACGGTAGGCTTCGGGCGTTTTGGCGAAGGCCAGGGCGCCGCTGGTTTCGCGGTCGAGGCGGTGGGCGGCCTGAATATCGTCGTGCCGCTCGCGGGCCAGGCGTAGCATGTTGGGCGCGCCGCCCACCCGCTCATCGAGCGTGGCCAAAAACGGCGGTTTGTTGACGACGAGGTAATCGTCGTTTTCAAAAATAACGAGGTCGGAAAAATTAGGAAGCTTCATACAGGCCCCAAAGGTAGCGGGTGAGGGCTGGGGCGGCCCCGGCCGGCTAATTGCCCGTGGGCCCGACTTTGGGTTTGCTCAGCTTAAATTCCAGGGTGGTGCCTTCCCCAACGGCGCTTTTCAGCTGAATGCTGGACTTGTGCGCTTCCACAATGTGCTTGCAGATCGCTAATCCCAGCCCCGACCCGCCGGAGTCCCGCGAGCGGCTTTTGTCGATGCGGTAGAAGCGTTCGAAGATGCGGGCCTGGTGTTCGGGGGCGATGCCGGTGCCGTCGTCGCGCACGGCAATGCGGACCGAGCGGCCGGTTTCCACCAGGGCCACCACCACCCGGCCGTGCTCGCGGCCGTACTTAATGGCGTTGTCGATCAGGTTCACCAGCACCTGACGGATGCGGTTGCGGTCGGCCACTACGAGCAGTCCGCCGGCGGGCAGCGTGGGCGGAAACAGTTCCAATGTGGTGCTGCGCCGGGCGGCCTGCTGCTCCAGCAGCTCGAAGATTTCGTGCACCAGCGCAATCAAATCGAAGCGCTGGCGGCGCATGCGCACCACGCCTTTTTCGAGCTGAGCAATCGTGACCAGGTCCTGCATCAGGGCATCGAGGACATCGAGGCTGGTGGCGGCTTTGGTGAGAAACTTGCGGCGCGTGGCCACGTCGATCTCGTCGTCCTCGTCGTCGAGAATGGTGTGGACAAAGCCTTGCGCGGCGAAAAGCGGCGTTTTCAGCTCGTGCGAAACGTCGGCCAGAAACTCGCGGCGCAGGGCTTGCAGGCGCACCAGCTCATCGAGCTCCTGCTGGCGGCGTTCGGCCATGAGCAGGATTTCGTCGCGCACGCGCTTCACCGGCTCGGGGCGGAACAGAAACTTGTTGCTCAGCTTCTTGAACTCCTTGCGCTTGATATGTTCCAGGCCCGCGTAAATGCCGTTTATTTCCCGAAAAATAAGCGCCTCAAACGCCAGGTAAACCAGCAGAAAACACGCCGCCACCGTGATGCCCGCCGCCAGAAATCCTTCCCGGAACGTTAGCCCCGGCGCCAGGTAGGCGTAGGTGGTGAGCACGCCCGCGACCAGCAGCGAAATGAGGATGGCAATGGTGCGAGAAGATAGATTCATGGAGAAAGTAATGGTTAGCGCGGCGGTGCGGATTGGGGAATGCGCCGATTATCAGCCGCCGGCTTCAAAGATAAAGCCGACCCTGGAGCAGAGTCGGCCTTGTCAGATTCAGGGCATCAATTAATAATCAGGGCAATGCTTCAGTCGGCGTTGAACTTGTAGCCCACGCCTTTAATGGTCTGAATGTGGTGATCGCCCACTTTCTCCCGCACTTTGCGCACGTGCACATCCACGGTGCGAGCCAGCACGAAGACGTCGTTGCCCCAGATATTTTGCAGCAGCTCCTCGCGGTTGAACACCTTGTGGGGCGAGGCGGCAAGGAAGGCCAGCAGCTCAAATTCCTTCTTGGGCAGCGTGATTTTGCGGCCTTCCTGGTACACGGCAAAGCCGGTCCGGTCGATGCGCAGGCCGTTGATATCGATGGCGTCGATGGTGGCGTGGGGGTCCTGATCGCGGCGCTTCACGGCGGCCAGGCGGCCGAGCAGGGCGCGGGGCTTGATGGGCTTGGCGATGAAATCGTCGGCGCCCGCCTCAAAGGCGGCCACTTCGGAGAATTCCTCGGCGCGGGCCGTGAGGAACAGAATATACGTGTCCTTGAATTTGGGCTGCTCGCGCAAGAGGCGGCAGGCGGCGATGCCGTCGAGATTCGGCATCATCACATCGAGCAGGATGATGTCGGGATTGAACTCGGCGGCCACTTCCAGGGCCTTGCGGCCGTCGCTGGCCGAGGCGGTCTGGTAGCCTTCTTTCTTCAGGTTGAACTCCAGCAGCTCAACGATATCCGGGTCGTCATCAACCACAAGAATCTTGTAAACGGCGGATTTGGGAGCAATCACGGAGTTAGGGGCTTAGGTGAAGGCAATGCTTTGCTTTCGTAAAAGTACCGCTTCGTCAGTCCTTGGCTATGTTACGATTTTGTGATGTAGCCGGCGGCGTTCCGCATCCGGCTGGCCCTCACGACCGAAGCCGGCCCGGCGGCCCGGCTGCGGCAGTCTCTAGTCTACTGTATTCAGAGGCCACTTCAGGCCCTGGTACCGCACCATGTCTACCTTCACGGTGCCCACGAACATTTCGGCCTGGAATAAAACCGGGATCTTATTGCGGTCGTCGGAGAGGTACACGGAAATGGCATTTTCGCCCCGGAAGAGCTTGTTGTTCGGCATCTTCGGGACCAGCTTGAAGGTGCGGACGTCGCCGGCTTTGGTTTCCACGGTTTCGCGGCCTTTGTAAGTCACTTCCAGCATGAAATTATCGCCGTCGAAGTAGCCCGGCATGCGGATCACATCGCCCACCCGCATCCGGTCGAAATTGATGGTACGCAGAAAATAAAACCCGCTCACCAGCTCCAGCGTGTTGTTGGCCACCTTCACCAGGGTGCGCGTGGGATGGTCTTTGTCGTGGTTCTGCACGTCGGCCAGGTCGTGCTGATGGTCGAAATTGATGGTTTCCTTCTTGCGGTAATTCTTCTCGGCAATGTCGCGCTGGGCGCGCAGGGGCAGAATGCTGGTCGTATCGATATAAGCCCGCCACTGATCGCGGATGCGCAGAAAATAATCGAACGAGCCGGTGGTGCGGCCGCTCACGGTGGCCTTGTAGCAAGGGCGGTCGTTCACGCGTTCCAGGCTGCCGCCGGTTTCCACCGTGGCTTCCCCGCCGTTGATGAGGCCGTAGTGAACGGTGTAACGGATGGTTTCCCCGCGCCCAAAGCTGGACTGGGGAATGCTCCGCACGGCATCACCGGGGCCGGCCGCGGGCTGGGCCGCCGCCAGGAGCAACAAAAGGGCAGGAGTGAAAAGAAGCCAGCGGCGATTCATGGAACGAAGGAGAAGAGGAGCATGCCGGGCCCAGACAAACGCAGTGCCAGCCCCTGGAACGCAGCAAAGGTACGGACGCAAAAAAGCCCGTTGCGAATTGCAACGGGCTTGACTTTAGGCCGGCTCGGCGCGCTTAGAGCGTATCGTCGCCGTCCTCGGGGCCGCTGGGGTCCACGGGGATAACGGCGTCGTCGCCCTTGGCCATGTGGCGGATTTTGGCTTCGATTTCTTCGGCCAGCTCGGGGTTGTCGAGGAGCAGGGTTTTCACGGCTTCGCGGCCCTGACCAATCTTCTGCTCGCCGTAGTTGAACCACGAGCCGGACTTGCCGATAATGCCCATGTCCACGCCCAGATCGACGATCTCGCCGACTTTGCTGATGCCCTGGCCGTAGATAATATCAAATTCCACCACCTTGAACGGCGGCGCCATCTTGTTCTTCACCACCTTCACCTTGGTGCGGTTGCCGGTGATGTTGTCCTTATCCTCCTTGATCTGGCCGATGCGGCGGATATCGAGGCGCACCGAGGCGTAAAACTTGAGCGCGTTGCCGCCGGTCGTGGTTTCGGGCGAGCCGAACATCACGCCGATTTTCTCGCGAAGCTGGTTGATGAACACGCAGCAGCAGCCGGTTTTGCTGATCGTGCCGGTGAGCTTGCGCAGGGCCTGGCTCATGAGGCGGGCGTGCAGGCCCACTTTCGAGTCGCCCATGTCGCCTTCCAACTCGCCTTTGGGCACGAGGGCAGCCACGGAGTCGATTACGATGATGTCGATGGCGCCCGAGGAAATGAGCTGGTCGGCAATTTCGAGGGCCTGCTCGCCGTTGTCGGGCTGCGCAATGAGCAGGTTGGTGGTGTCGATGCCCAGCTTCTCGGCGTAGGCGCGGTCGAAGGCGTGCTCGGCGTCGATGAACGCGGCCATGCCGCCTTTCTTCTGCGCTTCGGCAATCATGTGCAGGGTCAGCGTCGTTTTGCCCGACGACTCCGGCCCGTAGATTTCGACCACCCGGCCGCGGGGTACGCCCCCGATGCCCAGGGCAATATCCAGGCTCAGCGAGCCGGTGCTGATGCTCGGAATGTCGACCACTTTATTGTCGCTGAGCTTCATCACCGTGCCTTTGCCGTAAGCTTTATCCAGCTTGTCCAGCGTGAGCTGGAGGGCTTTCATTTTCTCGGCGGCGACGTTGACTTCGCCTTTTTCAGCCTTTTCAACTTTGTCGGCTTTTTCGGCTTTCGGAGCCGATTTGGTAGCTAGTGCCATGGGGGTTGCTTAGTAAAAACGAGTTAGGTTTGGTAAAGTTAAGGATTTTAGCCGGGTCCCAATCGAATACGGCTATTCCTTAATGAAAACTTCGGTCACGCCTTTTACGGCGGCTTTTTCTAACATT
>JAYWCH010000066.1:0-21179 GCA_043780755.1 Hymenobacter sp. | reverse complement strand
CCGCATCCTGAATGCGCTGGTGGCCGGCGGAGCCAAAGGCGTGGTCAGCACCATTCCCGACGTAACCGGCATTCCCTTTTTCACCACCGTGGGACCCCGACTGCGGGCCACGCTGGAAGCCAATAATATCCCCAGGCTCGTCATCATGACCGGGGCCAGAATGGGCGGCGCGGCTTCGCCTAATCGCAGGCCGATTGCGACGGGCGACATTCGCAATGCCACCGATGGCCGGCAGTTGTTCACGCTCATTTCCTCGCCGTTTCTGGGCCTGCTCGGCCGGCCCACCGGGGCCCCGTGGCGCTATGTTTTCAGCCAGGCCAATTTGCCCAAAGGCTTGTTCGGGCCCTTCCTCAACTCCTTCGGGGTCGATACGCTACAGGCATTCGGGGCGACGGCGGGCAACCCCATTCCCAGCGCTTTCGTGCTCGATGACGTGGAGCAGGTGCAGGTAGCCACGGCCACCAGCGCCTTCAACGCCGCCCTGACGGCCGCCGCCAGCGCCCGGGGCCTGGCGCTGTTCGATGCCAACACTTTCTTCCGGGGCGTGTCCGTCAACGGCTTCGCCAGTAATGCGGTCAACAACACGGCCGGCTACGTGTCGGGCAACCTGTTCGGCCTCGACGGGGTGCACCCCACGCCGCGCGGCTACGCCGCCATCGCCAACGAAATCCTGCGCAGCATCAACGCCAAGTACGGCAGCTCTTTCCAGGGGGTGAATGCCAACAACTACCGAGGCGTGCAATTCCCGCAGTAATTCGCCGCGCGGATAATCATTAAAAAAGCGCCTTCCCCGAGCCGGGAAGGCGCTTTTTTTAGGCAAAAAAATTAAGGCTACACCAACTCGGGCGTGAGCTGGGGCGCCAGGTGGGCGGCGATGAGCTGGGCGTGGTGCCGGCCGTTTTCGATGAACCAGCGGCTGGTGGCCCGGCCGCCGCACACGGTGCCGGCCACGAACAGGCCGGGCCGGGTGGTTTCGTGGGTGGCGGGATCGAAGAGCGGGGCCCGGGCTTCGTCGGCCGGGTCGGGCTCGACGCCGAGGCGACCGAGCAGGGCCTCGTCGGGGTGGTAGCCGGTGAGGGCGTACACGAAGTCGGTGGGCACGATGAGCGGGCCGTCGGGCGTGAGAATATCTACCGCGCCGGGGCGAATGGCGGTGATGGTAGTCTGAAAGTGAGCCGTGATCTTGCCTTCGGCGATGCGATTGACGAGGTCGGGCCGGATCCAGTACTTCACCGAATCGCTGACGGCGGCGCCGCGCACGAGCAGGGTAACTTTGGCGCCGGCGCGGGTGAGCTGGAGAGCGGCTTTGGCTGAGGAATTTTTGGCGCCCACAACCACAATGTTCTGGGTGGCGTGCTGGTACGGCTCCTTGTAGTAGTGGCTGACGCTGGGCAGGTCCTCGCCGGGCACATTGAGCGGGTTGGGCACGTCATAGAAGCCGGTGGCGACCACCACGTTGCGGGTTTGCAGCTCGCCTTTATCGGTGGTGACCGTGAAATTGCCCTGCTCGCCGGTCAGGGCCAGCACTTTTTCCCGGAGGCGCAGGTCCAGCTTTTCGGTGGTGGCCACGCGCTGGTAGTAATCCAGGGCGTCTTCGCGCAGGGGTTTATAATGGTTGGTGGGGAAGGGATAGCCGCCGATTTCGAGCAGCTCGGGCGTGGAAAAAAACTCCATGTTGGTGGGGTAGCCAACCAGGGAGTTGACCAGCGCGCCCTTCTCGATGATGGCCACGCGCAGGCCGCGCCGCTGGGTTTCGAGGGCGCAGGCGAGGCCCACGGGACCGGCTCCGATAATGAGAACGTCGAGCATAATAGAATCTCCCGTGGGGATGAGGTTAAGAATAGACGTAAAAAAGGCCCGCCGGGCGCGAATGCTACGCAGGCCATTACTAATTCGGGCCAGCAGTCCGGGCTGAGGGTAATGACCGACGACCCGGGCGGACCGCCAAGCTGCTACGGTGTGTTACTTTTGGAGATGCGTACTTGCGACTTGTGCGGCGGCACCGATTTTAAAAAGCTGCCCTTTTATTATGCGTTTGAAGGCCAGGAGCTGCAAGGTACCCAGTGCCGCCGCTGCGATCTGATGTTTCTGGACCCGCAGCCCACGCCCGAGCAGCTGGAGCGGCTCTACGGCAAGGATTATTTTACCGAGCGGCCCAACTACGACCGGACGCAGCAGGAAGTTAAATTCATTGAAAACGGGCAGAAGGACGACGCTTTAAACCAGGTCAGGCCCGACAAGTTTACCAGTTATATGCTGGCCCGGTACCCCGGCCGCCGGTTCCGCTACCTGGAAGTGGGCTGCGGCCCCGGCTACACCCTCAAAAGCCTGCAGGCCCTGGGCTGGGAAACCCACGGGCTGGAAATCTCAGAGCACGCTGCCGACTTCGCCCGCCGCGAGCTGCACCTGCCCGTGGTGACGGGCAACATCGAAACCACCGAGGACTTCCACGCCGACCAGTTCGACCTCGCCTACATGGGCGACGTGCTCGAACACCTGCTCTCACCCAGCGCTGTGCTGGCCAAGTTTCACCGCATTCTGGCGGCCGACGGCCTGCTGGTGCTAGCCCTGCCCAGCGTGCTCAACCTGCCCATGGTGCGCCTGGGCTTCGCCGCTTATGGCCTGCTGGGCAAGCGGCGGAAGATGGATATTCCGCCCTATCACCTCTTCGAGTTTACCCCCGCTACCATCACCAAAATGCTCCGGCAGCAGGGCTTTGAAGTGGTCGAGCTGCTGAACCCGGTGAAGCCGCCCAGGCACATCCGCCTGGGGGGCAGCGTGGTGGAAAAGGTCAGCAAGCTGGCCGGCCAGTACCCAACTTATTACCTCAATAAGCTCACGGGCCGGTTCGGCGACCGCATGTTCGTGGTAGCGCGCAATGTGAAGGACGACCGCCGTCAAGCGTCGGGCCATCCCCGGGCCGACGCCCAAAACGAACAGCCCTGATTAGCTGTTTGCGCAGGGAAAGCCTCCGGTTTGGGTGGCTGATTATTCCTTAAGCGCCCCTCGTTATCGCCGCTTCCCCTACTTCCCCGGTGCCCGCGCGCGCCGACCTTTTTGCCGTGGCCGGCCTCACCCTCGCGGCGCAGGCGGCACCCGCCCAGGTGCTGCACCTCGTGCTGGGCGATCAGCTCAACCGCCAGCACTCCTGGTTCCGGACCGTCCGGCCCGGGGTGGTGTACCTGCTCGCGGAAGCCCGCTCGGAAACGGACTACGTGCGGCACCACGTGCAGAAAGTAGTGGGCTACTTTCTGGCCATGCGCGCCTTCGCCCGGCACCTGGCCGATGCCGGCCACCGGGTGATCTATGTGCCCCTGGACGAGCCCGACAACCGGGGCAGCCTGACGGCCAACCTCGAGTACGTCGCCGCCGCCCTGGGCGTGGGCGAAATCATTTACCAGCAGCCCGATGAGTACCGGGTCGATCAGGCCATGATTGCCCTGGCCCAGCAGCAGGCCGGCCGGGGCGTGGTGGTGAGCTTCTGCGAAAGCGAGCATTTCCTGTGCGGGCGCGAGGCGGTGCGGGAAAAATTCGTGGGCAAAAAGCAGTACCTGCTCGAAACCTTCTACCGCGCCATCCGGGTGCGCCACCACCTGCTGATGGAACCCGACGGCAGCACGCCCCTGGGCAACCGCTGGAACTACGACGCGGAGAACCGCAAGAAACTGCCCAAAGGCACGGCCCTGCCGCCCCTGCCCGTGTTTCGCCACGACGCCACGGCCCTTGTGGCCATGTTGCACGAACAGGGTGTGGAAACCATCGGCCGCCTCGAACCGGCGCAGTTTGACCTACCCGTAACCCGGGACGAATGCCTGGCGTTGCTGCACCATTTCGTGACGCGGGCGCTCTATGCCTTTGGCACTTACGAAGATGCCATGACCCAGCGCGACGGGACGCTATTTCACTCCCGGCTCTCGTTTGCGCTCAATACCAAGATGCTGAGTCCGCTGGAAGTGGTGGAAGCCGCCATTGCCCACGCCCAGGCCAATCCGCTGGTGGTTTCGCTGCCGCAGATTGAAGGTTTTGTGCGGCAGATTGTGGGCTGGCGCGAATACCTGCGCGGCATTTACTGGGCCGAGATGCCGGTCTTTGCCACCCGCAACTACTTCAACCACACCGCCGCGCTACCGGACTGGTTCTGGACGGGCCGCGTGGGCATGACTTGCCTGAGTCACGCCATCAACCACTCCCTCGACCACGCCTACGCCCACCACATTCAGCGCCTGATGGTGACCGGCGCCTTCGGCCTCATGCTCGGCGTGCATCCCGATGCCATGGATACCTGGTACCTCGGCATCTACATCGACGCCCTCGAATGGGCCGAAATCACCAACACGCGGGGCATGAGCCAGTTTGCCGACGGCGGCATTGTGGGCACCAAGCCCTACCTGGGCACGGCCAACTACATGCATAAGATGTCGGACTACTGCGAAACGTGCCGCTACGACCGCACTATTCGCTACGGCACCGGGACCGACGGCCGCCCGGCCTGCCCCTTCAATAGCCTGTACTGGGATTTTTACCTGCGCCACGAAGCCCTGCTGCGCAAAAATCCGCGCATCGGCATGATGTACCCGCTGCTCGACAAAATGACGGACGAGGAGAAAGGCCGGATCCGAGCCCAGGCGGCCACCTACCAGGCCCGGATTGAGGAGCTGTAGAACGCGGTGGTCTTTGCGGCGCCCAATCACGAAAAAAGTCCCGCCGGTCAATGACCAGCGGGACTTTTTTCGTGATTGAGTTGACGCCCGAGAAGCTATTCAGCCGCCAGCAGCTCGGTGCTGCGCTTGACGAAGACCGTGAGGGCCTCGCCCTTCAGCATGCCCTGAGCCAACAGGGCGAGGTCGAACGCCTGACGGGCGATTTTCTCGCCGCCGCCGTCGCCGCCCAATACTTTCTGGGCTACCGGGTGGTTCGCGTTTACGGTCACGTCGAACGAATCGGGGAAGGCCCCGAACATCTGCATGCCGCCGCCGCCGGTGCGCTGCATGTCTTTCATGCGGCGCATGAATTCGTTCTGAGTGATGACCACCGGCGCGTCCTGCGGGCTCAGCGCGGCCACTTTTACGTGCATGGCCTCGTTGGCGATGGCCGTTTTGAAGAGTTCGGCCAGTTTGGTCTGGTCGTCCTCGCTCAGCACGCTTTCGGTGGTGCTTTCCTTCTCGATGAGCTTGCTCACCGTGTCGGCATCCACGCGCTTGAAGCTGGTTTTCTCCAGCTGCTGCTCCTGCTGAGCAACAAAGTGCGAATCGAGCACCTGATCGAAGTTCAGCACATCGTAGCCGCGCTCCTGGGCGGCGGCTACGTAGCCGTGCTGGGCCTCGGCATCGTTGGTGTACAGGATCACCGTGGCGCCGTCCTTGTCCTGCTGATTGGCCTGAACATGCTCGGTGTACTCACTGATGGTGAATAACTTGCCGTCCACATTCTTCAGCAGTACGAAGTCCTTGGCCTTCTCGGCAAACTTCTCATCCGAGAGCATGCCGTACTTCACGAACATGCCGATGTCGGACCATTTGGCCTCGTAGCCGGGCCGGTCTTTGCGGAACAGATCGCCGAGCTTGTCGGCTACTTTCTTGGTGATGTAGGTGTTGATTTTGCGCACCGCCGCGTCGGCCTGCAGGAAGCTGCGCGAAACGTTGAGCGGAATATCCGGCGAGTCGATGACGCCGTGCAGCATCATCAGAAACTCGGGCACTACATCCTTTACCTCGTCGGTGATGAAAACCTGCCGCGAGTAGAGCTGAATTTTATTGCGCTGAAACTGCAGCTCGTCCTTGAGCTTGGGGAAGTAGAGAATGCCGGTCAGGTTGAACGGATAATCCACGTTGAGGTGAATCCAGAACAGCGGCGCCTCGCTGAACGGGTAGAGCTCCTGGTAGAATTTCACGTAGTCCTCGTCGCTCAGCTCGCTCGGCTGCTTGGTCCAGATGGGCGTGGTGTCGTTGATGAGCTTGCCGTCGAACTCAATGGCGATGGGCAGGAACTTGCAGTACTTGGTGAGGATGGTCCGCAGCCGGGCTTCTTCGAGAAACTCGTCGGAGTCGGCGGCGATATGCAGCACCACGTCGGTACCGCGCTTGGCTTTCTTGGTGGTTTCGAGGGTGAACGAAGTGCTGCCGTCGCAGGTCCAGTGGGCGGCTTCGGTGCCGTCCTGGTGGCTCTGGGAGAAGATTTCCACGTTCTCGGCCACCATAAAGGCCGAGTAAAAGCCCAGGCCGAACTGCCCGATGATCTGATCTTTCGTGGCCGCGTCCTTCTCCTGGTACTGCTCCACAAATTCGGTGGCGCCGGAGAAAGCAATCTGGTTGATGTACTTCTTGATTTCCTCGGCCGTCATGCCCAGGCCGTGGTCGGATACGGTGATGGTGCGGGCTTCTTTGTTCACGCTCACGCGCACTTTCAGATCCCCCAACTCGCCTTTGAACTCGCCCAGCTGGGCCAGGCTTTTCAGCTTTTGGGTGGCATCGACCGCGTTCGAAACCAATTCCCGCAGGAAGATTTCGTGGTCAGAGTACAAGAACTTCTTGATGATGGGGAAGATGTTCTCGGTGTGGATGGAGATAGAACCGGTTTCTTGCATGGCAATGGTGGGGGAACGGTTGGATTCGGACGGAATGGCCGCGCCCGGGACGCCGGGCCGCGGGCCGGGCGGGTTTCAAAGGACGTTCCAAGCGTAGGTGGGCTGTCAGATTGACAGCGGGCGGGGGATTGGCCGCGGCGCGGCCAGCGGGTAAAAGTGCGGTTCGGTTGGCGAACCCGGCGCGGTGGACAGCGCCGCGTCGTGTACGGCGTTCCACTCGGCCAGCAGCCCCGGCAGGTGCTCCGAGTAATCGCACAGCCAGCGTAAACCCGCGATCCCAGTCGTAAAAAACTGAATATCAAACTTAATGAATGGCCGCGAGAGCGCAATGAGCGAATCAATCGCCAGCTGATTATGCACCCGGCTGCGGTGAATGGCCAGCACAACCCGCTCCAGCGGCAATTTAACCACGCCCGGCATCCAATACAGCCCCAGCCACACCTGGTCGTAGACGGAAATATCGGGAAACGTATTCATTTCCATCAGCACCAGCCGCGGGCCCAGCTCCCGGGCCAACTCCAGCAAGCTGCTCAGGCTGGGGCGGAAAGTGCGCATATCCTCGCCCGACGCCCACTCTATGCGCAGCAAGCTTAGGGACTCGTCGTATTGCAGAGAAAGATCCGGAATGGTATTGATTATCACAAAACAGGAATTGAAATAGCCAACTTTCGGCGCCGCTACAAGTCTTAAATCCGGCGGGGGTGCTTTAACGGGCCCCGCCGGTTGTTCAGGAGCGTATCCGCCCGCAACTTACGGGCTTTCCACCCATCTTTGCGCCGTGCAAGCCCTTCGCTCCCATATTGCCCTGCTGCTGCTGCTCTGCCTCACGCGGACGCTGCTGCCCGAGGCGTGGATTCTGGCGCTGCACGCCCACGCCCACACCGTGGCCGAGCCGGCCCAGGCGCCCGCGTTCGGGCACCGGGGCAAGGCGCTCATCAGCGCCCGGCACCAACACTGCGCGGTAGAGCAGTTTTATAGCGCCGCCTTCCACCTGGCGGGACCGCTGAACGTGCCTCAGCCCCGCGTGGCGCCGTGCTACGCCGCGCTGGCCGTGCCCCGGGCAGCTCAGGCCGATACAGGCCGCCCGCACCGGCACCTGACCCTGCGCGGGCCGCCGCGCAGGGCCTAGTTCCCGGCCGCGTTTTTTCCCTTCCTTTTAGTAGTCCGCCTCCCCCGCGGCCGGCCCGGTGCCGGTCCGCGGGCTGGCCTGTATTGATTTTTCCATGCAATCAGCCTTCGCTCCTTTTTCTTTCTTATTGGCAATGCTGGCAGCGCCGGCACTGCTTGCGGCACAGACAGTTGCCCCGGTGAGTCCGGCGGCGGCGGTGCCCGCGCCGGCCGCACTGCGGGGGCGCAGCGCTACGCCCCCGCTCACCGGCCGGGTAACCGATGCCGTTTCCGGCGAGGCGCTGCCCGGCTCCACCATTCTTTTTCAGGACCTGAAACAGGGCGCCGCCACCGGCCCCGACGGCAGCTTCAGCTTCGCCAATCTGCCCCGGGGGCGCTTCACGGTGCAGGTGCGCTCGCTGGGCTACAACTCGGTGACCCAAACGGTGGACACCGGCAGCGGCCAGCCGCTGGACGTGAAAATGACCGTGGCCGCCACCGAAATCGGCCAGGTCGTGGTCACGGGCGTGTCGCAGGCCACAGAGCTGCGCCGCGCGCCGATCCCCACTTCTATCGTCGACCGCAACCGGCTCAACCAGACCTCGGCTTCCAACCTCATCGATGCTATTGCCCACACGCCCGGGGTGAGTCAGATTACGACCGGGGCGGCCATCAGCAAGCCCGTTGTGCGCGGGCTGGGCTACAACCGCGTCATCACCCTGAACAACGGCGCCAAACAGGAAGGCCAGCAGTGGGGTGATGAGCACGGTATTGAAATTGACGAGTTTAGCGTCGATCGCGCCGAGATTATCAAAGGCCCCGGCTCGTTGCTTTACGGCTCCGATGCCATGGCCGGCGTCATCAACTTCCTGGCGCCCGACCCGGTGGCGGAAGGCCACATCACGGGTCTGGCCACGGCCAGCTACCAGACCAACAACCATCAGCAGGGCTACTCTTTTCAGAATGCGGGCAATATCAACGGAGTGAACTGGCTGGTGCGCGGCACCCGCAAAGTTGCCGGCGACTACCAGAACCGCTACGATGGCCGGGTGTACAACTCCGGTTTCAATGAATATGACGCCAATGGCTACGTGGGCGTAAACAAGAGCTGGGGCTATTCGCACCTGACTTTCAGCACGTTCAACCAGCGCCTGGGCCTGACCGACGGCGGACGGGATGCCAGCGGGCGCTTCACCAAGGACATTGCCGCCGGCCACAACCGCGCCGGGACCGACAGCACCGCCACCGTGCCCGTCACCGACGGGGACTTGCGCGGCTACGGCCTGGCCGTGCCGCAGCAACAGATTAACCACCTTCGTATTGGCACCGATAACAACTTTATTCTGGGCAGTAACGGCGCCCGGCTGGCCCTGCAAGTGAGTTACCAGCAGAACCTGCGGCGCGAATACGGCAACGTATTCGACCCCAGCGAGACGTCGCTCTACTTCCAGCTGCGCACCGTCGATTACTCCCTGCGCTACTTCCTGGCCGAACACAACGGCTGGAACCTGACCCTGGGCACCAGCGGCCTGCAGCAGCAAAACCGCAACCTGGGCCAGGAATTTCTGATTCCGGCGTACCACATTAATGAAGGCGGCGTGTTTGCAGTGGTGAAAAAAACCATCGGCTCGCTCGACCTCAGCGGCGGCCTGCGCTACGATATCCGCCACATCACGGCCGAGGCGCTCTCGCTCGACGGCCAGGAGCGACCCACCGACCCGGCGGCGCCCAGCGCCGAGATGAAGTTTCCGGGCTTCAACAGCACCTTCCGCAACTACAGCGGCAGCATCGGCGCGGCCTACAGCGTGAACGAGCGGCTGACGGTCAAGGCCAACGTTTCGCGCGGCTTCCGCGCCCCCAACATCGCGGAGCTGGGCTCAAACGGCAAGCACGAGGGTACCGTCCGCTACGAAGTGGGCTCGGCCGATCTCAAGGCCGAAACCAGCCTGCAGCTCGACGCCGGCGTGAGCTACGTGAGCGAGCACATCCGCTTCAGCGTGGACGCTTTTGAGAACAGCATCAGCAATTACATCTTCATGCGCCGCGTGCTCACTATCACCGGGGCCGACTCGCTGCGCGAAGGCAACGGCTTGTTTCGCTACGAGCAGGGCCAAGCCCGCCTGATTGGCGGCGAGGCCAGCCTCGACTTTCACCCCCACCCGCTCGACTGGCTGCACTTCGAAAACTCGTTTTCGATGGTGCGCGCCCAGCAGCTCAATCACCCGGACGGCGAAAAATACCTGCCCTTCATTCCCGGCGACCGGCTGCAATCGGAGTTGCGGGGTAATTTCCGCCGCCAGGGCCAGCGCCTGACCAACTCCTACATCCGCCTGCAGGCGGAGCACACCTTCGCCCAGGACCGCTACTTCTCGGCCTTCAACACCGAAACGGCGACGCCGGGCTACACCCTGGTAAATGCCGGCGTGGGCACGGACGTGGCCAATGCCCAGGGCAAAACGCTGTTCTCGCTCTTCCTGACGGGCAATAACCTGTTCGACGTGGGCTACCAGAGCCACCTGAGCCGCCTGAAATACGCCGCCTACAACCCGGCCAACGGCCGCACCGGCGTTTTTAACGAAGGCCGCAACGTGAGCCTGCGCCTGGTGGTACCGCTGGCGTTCCGGTAAAAGGACGCTATCAGCGCCGGACGGCCAACCTCCGGGGCGGGGAATCCGTTTGAGAACCTGATTATTAATTTATTCAATCTCCTTCCGTCCCGGATATGAAAAACTTCTTTTTTGGTGCCGCCCTGCTCGTCGCGCTCACCACGGCCTCGGCCGCCTCGGCCCAGACGACGCCCACCCCCGCCCCCACCAGCGTGGTTACGCCCGAACAGCAAACGCAGCGCGCGGCGGACAGCAAAGCAGCTTACGAGCTGCAAAAGCAGCAAACCAACTCCAGCGAAAAAGCTGCCCGCGATGCGCGCAATGCCATGAAGGACAGCAAGCAGCAGATACGGGCGCAGAAAAAGCAGATGAGTGAGCAGAAAGATCAGCTCCGCTCCCAGCGGAAAATTGAGAAAGAAAACGAAGCCCGCCAGAAAGCGGACCGGATTCAAATGAAGGAAGAAAAGAAACGCGCCAAGGCGATGAATTAAGGCCCGGCTTCCTGACTGAATCAAAAAAGCTCCGGCCCCGGCCGGAGCTTTTTTGTGTCCGGCGCCGGAGCCGGACCCCGGAACGCCCGGTTTTAGCCGGGCCGCCCGGCTGGGCGCTTACTTTTGGCAAGATTCCGGGTTTCTCTGATTTCTCTTTGCCCTTTGCTTCCTTAATTATGGCGCTTCCGACCAAAAATACCCCCATGCTCTACCCGTGGCACCACTTTGTGTTCCTGCCGCTGGCGCTGGTGCTGGCCGGCTACACGGTGCTGCGCTACGCCAAAGTAGCGGGCGACGACGACCAGATCGCCCGGCTCTGGTTTTGCGTGGCGGCGCTAGCCGTCGTGGGCGTGGGCGCGCAGGTGCTCATGCGCCAGCACTACGCCCTGGAAATGCAGGACCGGATTTGCCGGCTCGAAGTGCGCCAGCGCTATTTTGAGGTGAGCGGCCAGCGCTTCGCTGCCCTCGAAAAAGTCCTGACCCTGAAGCAGATTCTGAGCCTGCGCCTGGCCGGCGATGCCGAGCTGCCCGCCCTGGCCCAGGCCGCCGCCACCGAACAGCTTTCGCCCAAAGCCATTCAGGCGCGTATCACCGACTTTCAGTTTGACACCATGCGGGTCTGAGGCGGGAAATTCGGGGTTGATTATTCCGGGCGCGGCCCGGGATATCGGCCCGCTTTCCCTTTCGCACTCCCCCAAATTTGCCGCTTATGATTCTCTACAACGTTACGACCAGCCTTGAGCCCGCCGCCGCCGCCGAATGGCTGGACTACATGCGCACCACCCACATCCCCGAGGTGATGGCAACCGGCTTCTTCCTCAAAAGCCAGCTCTGCCGCCTGCTCAACGAAGAGGATGAGGGCATTACCTACGCCACCCAGTACTACTGCCTCAGCGAAGAGCAGCTGGAGGAATACCAGCGCCTGTGCGCCCCCGCCCTGCGCGCCGACATGGAAACCCGCTTTGCGGGCCAGTACGCCGCCTTCCGCACCATATTGGAGGTGATCGAGTAAAGCGGTCGCCCGCCGCCGGTCGGGCACAAAACCGGGGCGGAAGCTGTTGGCAGAGCCTGCATGAAAAATATTATCTTCTTCGGCGACAGCCTCACCGCGGGCCACGGCCTGCGAGCCAGCGAAAGCTTTCCGGCCCTGCTCCAACAGCGGTTCGACCAGCACAACCTCCCCTACCGGGCCTACAACTACGGCGTGAGCGGCGAAACCAGCGCCGGCGGCCGGCAGCGCCTGCCCACCGTGCTGGCCCGCCACGCGGTGGAGGTGTTCGTGCTGGCGCTCGGGGCTAATGACGGGCTGCGCGGCATTCCGGTCCGCGAAACCACGCACAACCTGCAGTTTATCATTGATGCCGTGCGGCGGCAGTTTCCGGCGGCGCCGCTGGTGCTGGCCGGGCTGGAATTCCCGTTTGATCTCGGTCCGCTCGGCGGCCACCGGCTGGGCCACTACGCCATCGAGTTCAAGGCCCTGTTTCGGACCTTGGCGGAGAAAAACAGCCTGCCATTCGTGCCTTTTCTACTGCAGGGCGTCCTCGGTCATCGCGAGCTGAACCTGCCCGACGGCGTGCACCCCAACGCCGCCGGCCAGCAGATTCTGGCCGAGAACGTGTGGCAGATCCTCCGGCCCTTGTTATAATCGGTATAATTCGGAGCCGGAATTCCCGCCCGATTTTCCCAGCCCTACGAAAACAGATTGCCCTGCACCGGCTGCGGAATGATGCGCGGCGGCGGCACTTCAATGCCGGTAAGCGCGCGCAGCCGCGCCAGCAGATGGGCAGCGAGCACGGGCGCGTGGCGCACGTCGCGCTGGTGAATGAAGAAGTAGATTTCGTGGATGCCCTGCGCCACCCAGGCGGCGAGGCGTTCGGCCCAGGCATTGGCCCGCTGGTAATCGGTGGGGTCGAGGGCGTGGCCGTTGAAGCGGATGAAGGCCACGGGCGTGGTCAGGCGCAGGGGCAGCACGTCGCGGCGGCCGGCCACGTCGGTTATCACCAGCGTTTTATTCAGGGCTTCGAAGGTGGCGAACACGGCTTCGGCCAGGATCGGGTCGGTAAACCAGCGGGGGTGACGCAGCTCCACGGCCAGCGGCACGGTGGCCGGAAAATCGACCAGAAAGCGCTCCAGCCGGGGCAGCTGCTCGGGACCAAAGTGCGGCGGCAGCTGCAAAAACGCCCAGCCCAGATTCGCTCCAAACCCTTCGAAGGCCCGCGCTAGCGGCACCACCAGATCATCGGCCTGGTATAACTCCCGCTCGTGGCTGATGCTGCGCGGCAGCTTGGGACAGAATTTAAAGCCCGAATCCGGACCCACCGCCGCGCACCAGCGCCGCACCGTGGCCGCATCGGGAATGCGGTAGTGAGTGGTGTTGAGCTCAATGCTGTTGAACTGCCGGGCGTAGTAGTGCAGGTAGTCCGCCTCCTTGATGCCAGCGGGAAAGTATGTGCCGAGCCACTCCTTATTCGTCCAGATGGGGCAGCCCACGCGCAGAGGTACGGGCGTCGGCTGGGTCGGGCGGGCGCGGGCCAGCACGCGGGCCGTTTCGGGGTGGTCGGGCGGCAGGCGGAAGTCCACGGAGCGCAGGTCGGGCAGGCGGCCAAAATCCATTCCGTAAAAGTAAGCGGCGCGGCCGGCAGCCCTACTACTCTTACGAAGAAAACGGGACTTTTGCAACCGGCCTTTCCGGCGGTTTGGCCCGCCGAAGCCCAAATTTTATACCCATCGCATAATCTAATTTTCTTAACTGTGCAATGGCTGAGGCTTGATTCAATAAAATATACTTTGACGCGACCTCACGGCTACTTTCGGAGCCAATAGGAAGATTAATTAAATGCAAGTTTTGTTGGAATAGGTCAAGTATTGGCCGGATTGCGAGCGTCCGAGGGGTCTGGATTTTAATTTTGTGGGGGGGAAGGGTCTAAGTTTGATCCGTTCACCATCGACAAACCGCATGATTTTACTTCGTCGCCTTAAAGTATCCGCCCCCTCCAGCTTTTTCCTTTTGCTCCTGCTGGTGCTGTGCGCTCCGGTGCACGCCTCCGCTGCGGGACGCAAACAATCGACTTCGGCTTCCCATTCGGGCACTACGGTGCTGCGGGGCCGCGCTTCCTGGTACGGCATTTACTTTCAGGGTCGACGGACGACCAGCGGCGAGCGTTACAACCGCCACCTGTTCACCTGCGCCCACAAGACCCTGCCCTTCGGCACCCGCCTACGGGTGACGAATGTAAAGAACGGCAAGTCGGTGGTCGTGCGCGTGTCCGACCGCGGGCCGTACCGGCACCAGCGCATCCTCGACTTGTCGGAGGCCGCCGCCCGCCCGCTGGGCGTGGTTGAGTGCGGCGCCGCCACGGTGATCGCCGAAATAGTAGCCGCCGACACGCCCCTGGGCCCGGCCACCACGCCGGAAAACCTGGCCGCCCTCTACGCCGCCGATCCCAACCCCCGGGCCGCCTTCACCACCTACTCCGTGCCGGCCATCCATGAGCCGGCCGTGAGCCCGGCGGCGCCGGCGCAGATTGCCGCCGCCCCCGTCACCACGGCCGAGGTGATGACCGCCACCGAATCGGTGAACTGCCCCGCCGGCTTTCTCATTCAGGCCGGCTCGTTCGTGGACGAAGCCAACGCCCGCATGGTGCAGGCCCGCATTAAGTCGCTGATTCCGGAGCTGCGGGTAGAAATCTCCCAGGATCTGCTCGACGGCCGGCAGCGCAGCCGCGTGTTCGTGGGCAACTTCGCCGACCGGCCCGAGGCCGAAGCCGTGCGCCAGCGCCTGCTGGTCTGGGGCATCGGCGGCCTGGTGCGCGAGGTGGCGCTGCGCTAGCTCGCGGCGCGTACTACATTTAGGGTATCCGGGCCTCAGCGGTGCGGATCACGCCCGTATGATTTCCTGGATTAAAGCCCTGCTGGCCCTGGCCGCCAGCCTCACCCTGGTTTGGGGATTGAATACCAAGCACGACGATACGCCGCCGGTTGGCAAGCTGCTGAGCCCCTATCGCGGCTTCTGGCAGAATGGCGAAGCGCCCGGGGACTTCCCCACCCGGCAGACGCTGGACCTGCCCGGCCTGCAACGGGCCGTGACGGTGCGCTACGACGACCACCGCGTGGCGCACGTTTTCGCCCAGAACGACCACGACCTGTACTTCGCCCAGGGCTACCTCACGGCCCGCGACCGGCTCTGGCAGATGGAGTTTCAGACCCACGTGGCGGCCGGGCGGCTGGCCGAGATCGTGGGCCCGGCGCGGCTGGAAACGGACCGGTTTTTCCGGCGCATGGGCCTGCCCTTCGGCGCGGCCAACTCGCTGAAGGTGATGATGGCCAACCCCACCACGCGCGTCGTGCTCACGGCGTATTCGGCGGGCGTGAATGCCTACATCGGTCAGCTCACCCCGGCCACGCTGCCCTTTGAGTACAAGCTGCTCGACTACCGGCCCGAGCCCTGGCAGCCGCTCAAGTGCGCCCTGCTGCTCAAGTTTATGGCCTGGGACCTGAGTGGCCGCTCCGACGATCTGCGCATGAGCAACATCCTGGGCAAGTACGGGCCGGCCATCACCAAAGACCTGTTTCCCGACTACCCGACGCGGGAAGATCCCATCGTGCCCATGGGAACGCCGCTCGATTTCAAGCCCCTGCCCATCCCCGCCACTCCCCGCAAGTTTACGGCGGCTTACGCGGCCAACGAGCTGCGCACCGAGCCCGATGCCGAGCTGGGCTCCAACAACTTCGCGGTGAGCGGGGCCAAGTCGGCCTCGGGCTTTCCCCTGCTCGCCAACGACCCGCACCTGCAGCTCAACCTACCCAGCATCTGGTATCAGATTCAGCTGAACGCGCCGGGCGTGAACGTGTACGGCGTCACCATCCCCGGCTCACCGCTGGTTATCATTGGGTTTAACGATAACGTGGCCTGGGGCGTGACCAATGTAGCGGCCGACGTGCTCGACTTTTACCAGCTCAGATTCCGCGACCGCAGCCGCCGCGAGTACTGGCATGACGGCCGCTGGAAACCCGTGCGCCGGGTGGTAGAGCGCATCAAAATCCGCGGCCGGCCCGACCTGCTCGATACCGTGCTCTACACCCACCACGGCCCGGTGGTGTATGATAAGAAGGAAAAGCCCTTCCTCGCGCAGACGCCCATCGCCCACGCCATGCGCTGGACCGCCCACGACGGCGCCAACGAAGTCCTGGCCTTCTACCAGCTCGACCGCGCCCGCTCCTACGCCGACTACACGGCCGCGCTGGCCACCTACGGCTCACCGGCTCAGAACTTTATCTTCGCCAGCAACGCCCGGGATATTGCCATCTGGCCCAATGGCCGGTTCCCGCTCAAGTGGCCCGATCAGGGCAAGTTCATCCTCGACGGCACCGACCCGGCCGATGACTGGGCCGGCTGGATTCCGGCCGCCCAGAACCCGCACGTGAAGAACCCGGCGCGGGGCTTCGTGAGCTCGGCCAATCAGTCTTCGACCGGCCCGGAGTATCCCTATTATATCAACTGGTTTTTTGGCGGCTATGAGCGAGGCCACCGCATCAACCAGCGCCTGACGGCCATGACGCGCATCACCGCCGACAGCCTGCGCCGGCTGCAAAACGACGTGCTCGACCTCAATGCTCAGCTCATGCTGCCCCGGCTGCTGGCCCTGGTGAGCACCCCCGCCCCCGGCCTGCCCCCGCCGCCCGCCGATTCGCCCGAAGGCCGGGTGCTGGCCGAAATGCGCCGCTGGAACTACCAGTACACCGCCGACGCCATCGGCCCGAGCGTGTTCAACCTGTGGTATAATGAGCTGGTGCGCCGGATCTGGGACGATGACTTCGGCCTGCCAGCCACCGGCCTGGAAATGCGCCCGCCCCCCCGCGACCGCACCAACAACCTGATCCTGAACGAGCCCGACTCGCCGTGGATTGACGACACCCGCACCGCCGCCCGGGAAACCCTACCGCAGCTGGCCTGGCAAAGTCTGCGCTTCGCCACCGACTCGCTCACCCGCAAGTTTGGGCCGCTCTCGCCCCGATGGCGCTGGGCCAGCCAGAAAAATACCAGTGTGCTGCACCTGCTTAAGCTCAACGGCTTCGGGCACCAGGGCGTGGATTGCGGCGGCGGCACGGGTATCGTTAATGCTACTTCCGAGCGCACCGGGCCGTCCTGGCGCATGGTGGTAGCGCTGGGGCCGCAAGTGCGGGCCTACGGCGTGTATCCCGGCGGACAGAGCGGCAACCCCGGCTCGCCCTTCTACGACGAGCTGCTGGAAACCTGGCGCGTGGGCCGGCTCGATGAGCTGGTATTCCTGCATTCGGCCGGCGAAGCCAATGCCCGCGTGCCCACTACCTGGACGCTGCCCGGCCACCGCCCATAGCCCGCGCTTTTGCGGCCGTTTCGGGCCGCGGCGGGCGCATAAAAAAAGCGACTTCCGTCCGGAAGTCGCTTTTTTTGGCGGTTTAAAACCGGCGCTTATTTTTTGTCTTTGCCGTCGTTCTTGCGCTTGCTCACGTCGTGGGCTTCGCCTTCGTGCGTCTCGTCGTCGTTGGCGCGGTTGATGAGGACCACGGCCACGGCCGCCAGCGCGGCAATGCCGAAGATCATCTGGGTGGGCGAAAGCCGGTGCGATACTTTGCGCAGCAGGGCACCGCCGTGCTTGAGCAGATCATCCATGTGCTCATGCTGACCCTGGAATACGTAGTAGGCGCTCTCGAAAGTACGAGCGAGGTCTTCGGGCAGAATCTTTTCCAGTTGTTTTTCGATTTGCGCTTCCATAAAGAAGAAAGAAGATTTTGAGAGAATGGAGGAAGATGAGGTAAGGCCGCCGCCCGGGAAAGCAGTACGCAAAAGCGGCCGGCCGGGCTGCCTTTCAACTCACATTAATCCAAAACCGGGGCGCGGCTTACTCAATAACGAGGATGCGCGACCCGCTGCGGCGGGCCTCCCGCACCTGGCAGTAGTAGGCGCCCGGAGCCAGCCCGCTCAGGTCGAGCGGGAGTAGCTGCGGGCCGGCGGCCAGCACCTGGTCCACGGCCCGGCGCACTTCGCGGCCCTGGGTATCGAGCACGACGACCTGCACGTGGCCGCCGGCGCAGTCGTAAACCACGGTGCTGCTGCCGTCGCGGGCCACGGGGTTGGGATAGACGGTGAAATCGGCCGGGAGGGCGGCGCTGGCCGTGGCCAAAGCGCTGCCGGTGCGCAGCACCGGCACGTACGGGAAGCTGCGCCCGAAGAGCTGCGCGAGCGTGGCCGGCGCCACCTGGAACCAGTCCTGCAAAATGCTGGTGTACACGCTGCGAAAGTCGTACTGCATGGCGATGTTGTCGTTCACGCCGGCGTTGGCGGGCAGCACGGGGTTGGGGCCGTGCACCATTGGATTCACTTTCGTGCCGAAGACCAGCAGCGGGGCCGCCGCGCCATGGTCGGTACCGAGGCCCGAATTTGCCCGGATGCGGCGCCCGAACTCGGAGAAGGTCATGCCCACCACCCGGTCCTGAATAGCGAGGCGGCGCAAATCATCCTGGAAGGCGTTGACGGCCTCCGCAATTTTGCCCAGCAGCGTGGCGTGGTAGCCGGTGCTGGTGCTGCCCGTGGCCGGCACTTGCAGCGTGTGGGTATCAAAACCGCCCAGCGTGCAGACGTAGATCCGGGTGCTCAGGCCGCCGGCCACGAGCTGGGCCACGATTTTGAGCTGATCGGCGAGCGAGTTCTGGCCCGCGGCGGGATACAGGGGCGAGAGATTTTTGGCCCGCGTGGCCGCCGCCTGAATGGTCTTGGTGTACACCTGCGTCTGACTCACCACCTGCCGGATGAACGTCAACTCGTGGCCGGCCGGCGTGTTAGGGGCCGCGTCCACGCCGCCGCTCAGCAGCTGGTAGAAGGAGGACGTGCTGGCAATGGCCATGCCCATGTTCATGGTCGGACCCTGCACGCAGTTGCTCACCACCGAGCCAATGCTGATGGCCAGCGGGTCGGGATTCTGGGCGCTGGGGAAGCCGGTGGGGAAGCCGGCGTACTCGCCGTCGAGGTAGCGGCCGGCCCAACCCGTGGTCAGGGCCACGTTCGAATCGGAACCCGACGTCCAGATATCGGTGGCCCGGAAGTGCGAGAAGTTAGGGCTGGGGTAGCCCACGCTTTGCACCACGCCCAGCTGCCCGTTCTGGTAAAGATTGCGCAGCGCCGCCATGGCCGGGTGAATGCCGGTGGCCATGGTCAGCGGCAGCACCGCGTTCTGGTCCAGAGCGATGTTGGGCCGCGCCGAGAGCAGGGCCGGGTACTGATCGAGGGGAATAATCATGTTCAACCCATCATTCCCGCCCTGGAGCTGAATGATGACCAGCACTTTATCCGACGCGCTGGCGGCATTGGTCAGGGCCGCCAGCTCGGCCGAGTGCCCGTAGGCGCCAATGGGCAGCCCGCTCAGCAGGGCAGTGCCCGCCGTGGCGGCAGCAGTGGTGTGGAGAAATTCGCGACGCTTCATAGCAAAAACTGCTAATTTTTTAGGGATTGACCGTGGGTAATGGGCAGGGTAGTGCCGGCGCGGTGGCCGGGCACGCCCCCCTCAACTCAAGTGGTATTCGGCCAGGCCCATCAGGGCGCGCAGCATGGCTTGCAGCTTGGTGTTCACGCTGGCCTTACGGGCGGTATTAGCCGGCGTGGCCAGGTACTGCGTCCATTCCATGGTCCATTCGAAGTCGGGCAGGCCCGGAATCAGGGCGTTTTTCAGGAACGCCAGCTGATTGGCTGTCAGGTCAATGGGCACCATGAGGCGCACAAATTCGGCGATGAGCAGGTTGCAGTCGGCCGCCGTGGCGGCGGGCAGCGCCTGAGTGAGCACCAGCGGATCGATCCCGAGCCGGACGCCGTTGCGGGTGTAGCCATTGCCGATAAACAGGTCCGTGGTCTGGTTGCGGCGGGGCAGCGTCACGGCGTTGATCCACAGCTCGTGGTACTGCGGGGTTTGGTAGTAGGCCAGCCAGCCCGCCACGTTGGGCGGATCGCCCAGGTTTTGTTGCTGCACGTAGGCCAGCGCGTTGAGATAGTCCCACATCCCGTACTGAGCCACCTGGTTGGCAGCCGTCGGGAAGGTCATCTCCATCTGCCGGCACAGGCCTACAGTGAACACCAGCGGGCTCTTGATGAGGCAGCCCACGTTGGCCACGTCGAAAAAATGCTCGGACCCCAGCAGCATGCGCAGCACCGGCGCCACCTCAAAATTATTCTGGATCAACAGGGTAGCCAGCGGCTGAATGATCGCGCTTTCCACCTGCGCATCAATCAGGTAATACACAAACCAGCGGTAGAGCTTGCGCACGAGAAAGCGCGCCGTTTCGGCCTGCTTAAAGATCAGGTTAATCAGATCCTGGTACTCGCCGCTGCCATTGGGAGAAATGGTGGCATTGCCGAAGGCGGCCGAAAACACCTTGGCGGTATTGTCGTGGCGGGTGGCGGTGAAGTAGCTGCCCACCGGCGTCCCCATATCGCGCCAGCCGGTGAGCACGCGGGCGGCCGCCTGCACGTCGGCCTCGGTGTAGTTGGTGTAGTTGCCCGGGCCAATGAGCGGGCCCTTGCCCACCGTGAACAGCTCCAGCAGCTCGCGGCCGTAGTTCTCGTTGGGGGCGCCCACCACGCTCTGGCTGCCGTTGAGGTAGCGCAACATGGCGGGCGTCACGGTGATATCCTTGGCCAGCTGCCGGATGTTGCCCAGCGCATATTGCCGGAGGAGCCGCACGTACTCGTAGCTGTAACCCGCGTTGTCGATGATGTTAAATTCCGTCACGAAATGATTGTGCCAGAACAGCGTCATCTGCTCCGTCAGCGACGGGCCCGGACCCAGCTGCTGCCCCACCCACCAGTCGCGCATAGAGGACCGGCGCGCCCCGTCCAGCGACTGGTCAAACACCTGCCCCACCCAGGTCTGGCCCAGGGGCACGCTCGTATCGATCGTCGAGACGTTGACGGGTGGCGCGGGGGCGGGCAGCACCGTGAGCAGCCCATCGAGGACCGCCGCCAGGCTGGAGCCGGCCGCCGCGAGAATCTCGGGCCGGGTGGGCCCGAACATGCTCCGCCGCAGCAGGTGCGCCGCCTGGGCGAACCCCCACGCGCCGGCGTAGGGCACGAGCGTACTCGTGGCCCGCGACAAGCCCGTGGGCAGCGTCTTATTGGCGTATTTACTGACAGTTTCCGGCGGCTCCGACCCGGCCGGCGCCGTTGTTACGGTCCCGCTCAGAAGGGGGGCGCTCACTACCGCCGTATTGCGTTGGAGGAAAAGTCTACGATTCATAAGCAGGCACGAGGAGAATTCAAATATATCCCTATAAATCCAGAAGGTCGCTCAACAACCGCTTTCCGGCCAACGGCTTAGCAATGACCAATCCGCTCCCGTCAGGGTTAAGCAGCCGGCTGCTTAAACC
>JAYWCH010000065.1:0-5826 GCA_043780755.1 Hymenobacter sp. | reverse complement strand
CAGGCCCCGCAGGACGCGGCCGTGGTGCGCTTCAATTTCGAGAGCTGGGAAGGCGTGGCCGTGAGCAACGGCATCATCCCGCGCTACGGCGATCTGGATGCTTACCACATGTCGGCCGGGGCGTTTGACGAAGGCGTCCGCCAGATCATTGCCGTGGGCGGCAAGCTCCCCAACCTGACGCCCGGCGACGGGATTTTCTGGTCGGTGAACGACAATTTCTGCGTGCCCGATTCGGTCTATGACCCCATCACCAACCCCGATGGCAAGCAGAAACTAGCCAAGCTGGTGCGCATGTGCGAAGCCCTGCGCGACGCCACGGCCGCCTACTGCATCCCGCTCACCAGCGGGAAGGACAGCATGAAAAATGACTTCAAGGCCGATGGCGTGAAGATTTCCGTGCCGCCCACCGTGCTCTACTCGATGACGGCCAAAATGGAAGACGTGCGCCGCGCCGTGACCAGCGACTTCAAGCAGGCCGACGATGTGGTGTACCTGCTCGGCGAAACCTACGACGAACTGGGCGGCTCCGAATTCTACGCCCTGCACGGCGAGCTGGGGGCCAATGTGCCGCAAGTGGATTTTGCCCGGGCCAAGGCCCTTTACACTCTGGTTGGCACTGCCAATGACCAGCGCCTGATTCAGTCCTGTCACGACCTGAGCGATGGCGGCCTGGCCGTGGCCCTGGCCGAAACCACGTTCGGCTACGGCTACGGCGCCGACGTGGAACTGCCGACCGCCGGCCTGCCGCTCGCCACACAGCTGTTTTCCGAGTCGCACTCCCGCTTCCTGGCCACGGTAGCCCCGGCTGATGTGGTAGCCTTTGAGCAGATGCTCGGCGACCGGGCTACCCGTCTCGGCCGCGTGACATCGGATGGTCAGCTGACCGTGCGCCACGCCGGCCACGCCGTGATCTCGGCCAATACCGCCGCCCTACGCGCTGCCTGGACCAATGGTCCGGTCAACCAGCTGCTGGGCGTGTCCTCCTCATCCCTTTCGCACTAATCTCATGGTTCAAGCGCTTATTCTCACCGGATTCGGCATTAACTGCGAAGAAGAATTCGCCGCGGCCTACCGCCTGGCCGGCGCCGAAGCCACCGTCGTTCACCTCAACCAGGTGCTGCACGGGCAGGTGAGTATTCACGATTTCGATATCCTTAACTTCCCCGGCGGCTTCTCGTTCGGCGACGACCTGGGCTCGGGCGTGGTGCTGGCCAACAAGCTGCGCTACCGCCAGACTGGCGCCGACGGCCGCACGCTGCTCGATGACATCAAGCAATTCATTGCCGCCGGCAAGTTCGTGCTCGGCATCTGCAATGGCTTCCAGGTGCTGGTGAAGCTGGGCCTGCTGCCCAACCTGGGCGGCGATGTGACGCCCGAAGTCACCCTGACCCACAACGCCAGCGGCCGCTACGAAGACCGCTGGGTGACGCTCCGCGTGAACCACCAGGCCCAAACCCCTTTCCTGAAAGGAATGGACACGCTGGAAGTGCCCGTCCGCCACGGCGAAGGCCGCCTCGTGATTCCGAACGACGCCACCCGGGAGCGCATTCTGGCCGCCGGCCTCAACTGCCTGACCTACGCCGATTTCGACGGCGGGGCCACCGACGTGTACCCCTTCAACCCCAACGGCGCGGCCCTGAACTGCGCCGGCCTCACCGACGCCACCGGCCAGGTTTTCGGCCTGATGCCCCACCCCGAGGCGTTTTTGTCGGCCTATAACCATCCCGACTGGGCCCGCCGTCGGCGCGCCGGCCAGACTGATGAGGAAGGCGCAGGGCTGCAGATTTTCAAAAATATCGTCGAACACATCACTCACCAGCGCTCCGCGACGGCTTCTGACGCGCAGTTCGCCACCAGGAATTAGCCTTCGGGCCTCATAACCCATGAATACGCTCACCCACTTCGCCTCCCCCCAACTTCCCCTGTTGCATCGCGGCAAAGTCCGTGACAGCCTGCGCGCGCCCAGCGGCGACCGGCTTATCATCGTAACCGACCGCCTTTCGGCGTTCGATTCGGTGCTGGAAACGGCTATTCCGCACAAGGGTGCAGTGCTCAACGGCCTGGCCAACTACTGGTTCGCCCAGACCGCGCACATCATCCCTAACCACGTGCTGAAGCTGGTGGATGCCAACGCCATGCTCGTTAAGGAAGCTGAGCCGATTAAGGTTGAAATGGTTGTGCGTCAGTATCTCACTGGTTCGATGTGGCGCGGCTACCAGGCTGGGCAACGTACGTTCTCGGGCGTGACCGTGCCGGATGGACTGACCAAAAACCAGCCCTTTCCCCAACCAATTGTCACGCCGACGACCAAGGAGGAGTCCGACCGCGAAATCACCCCCGAAAGCCTCGTGAGTGAGGGCTGGGTATCGAAAAAATGGTACGACCTGATGGCCGAGAAGGCGCTGGCGCTGTTCGCCGTGGGCTCGCAGCTGCTGGCCGATAAGGGCATCATCCTGGTCGACACCAAGTACGAGTTTGGCTTGCTCAATGGCGAGCTGATTCTCATCGATGAGATGCACACGCCGGATTCTTCCCGCTTCTGGGCCGCCGCGGACTACGCGCAGAACCCCGAAACGGCCGAGCAGATGGACAAGGAGTACGTCCGGCAGTGGCTCATTGCCAACAAAAAAGACGGTCAGTACCCCCGCGCCCTCACCCCGGAAGTAGCCCGGGAAGCCAGCCGCCGCTACCTCGATATCTACGAGCGCATCACCGGCGCCGCCCTGCCTACGGCCGAAGCCGAAGGCACCGACGTCCCCGGTACCGGCCGTCACGACGCCCGCGCCCGTTTGCTGGCCAACCTCGTCGCCGCCGGTCTGCTGAAAGATGCCTGGGTGAACATCGTGATGGATTCGCCCGCCGACCAGGAGCACTGCCAGAACATCCGCAAGCACCTCGACGGCTACGGGATTTTTACCCAGCTGCGCGTGACCTCGGCCCACAAAAACGGGGAAGGAATCGCCGGCATGGCGGAGATCTGGAACAACAGCATCGAGCCGGGCATCATCATCGCCGTGGCCGGCTTGTCGAACAGCCTGGGCGGGGCCCTGGCGGCCAACGTCAACGTGCCCGTCATCAGCTGTCCGTCGTGGAAAGACTATGCCGAGCTGGCCATGAACCTCAACTCGTCGCTCATCATGCCCAGCGGTACGCCCAACCTCACGGTGGTCCGACCCGATAACGCCGCCCAGGCCGCCCTGCGCGCCCTGAACCTGCCCCGCCTGCGTGAGCAGCTCAGCCTGGAAATTCTGGCCACCAAAGCCAAGCTGAAAGCCGCCGACGCGGAGCTGCGGGTACTGTAAGCAACAAAAAAACCGCGATGGAAACTACCATATCCCAGCAGCTGATCGAAGCTTACCTGCAAGCATACAACCGTTTTGATGTTGAGGGTATGGTGGGGCTTTTGCACGACGAGGTGTTATTTCGGAATATCGCCGATGGCGAAATAACCTTGGCCACTACTGGTAAGGCGTTGTTCCGGCAGCAGGCCGAACAGGCCACGGCGTATTTCTCCCAGCGGGAGCAGCGCGCCACTGGCTGGCAAACGATTGGCCAGGGCATAGAAGTCGGGATTGATTACACCGCCACGGTGGCCATCAATCTGCCCAACGGCCTGCAACCCGGCGACACCTTGCGCCTGCAGGGAAAGTCGGTCTTTCAGTTTGAAGCCGGCAAAATTATTTCCATCGAAGACATAAGTTAAGATCCCCCGTTCGCTAAGTTCCTATTCACTTGACTGAAACTACTGTTCTCCTGCTGCTCGGCTCCGGTGCCCGCGAGCACGCCATGGCCGAAAAGCTGACCCTCGACGGGGCCACGGTGCACGTGGTGCCCGGCAATGCCGGCATTCCCAACAGCCACCCGGAAATCAGCCCGCTGGACTTTCCCGCCGTGCGGGCCTTCGCCCAGCAGCAGGGTGCCCGCCTGATTGTGGTGGGTCCCGAGGCCCCGCTGGCCGCCGGCATCACCGATTATTTTGCCGGTTCCGATATCCGGGTTTTTGGTCCGACCAGCGCCGCTGCGCAGCTGGAAAGCTCGAAAATCTGGAGCAAGGATTTCATGCGCCGTCACGGGGTGGCCACTGCCCAGGCCTGGTCGTTTACCAACGAGCAGTTGGCCGCAGCCCACGCCAAAGCCGGGGAGCTGCACGGCGAGGTCGTGGTGAAGTACGACGGCCTCGCCGCCGGCAAAGGCGTGTACGTCTGCACCTCGCTGCCCGAAGCCGAAGCGGCGCTGGCGGAGCTGCAAACGCAGTTTACCGGTGCCTTTTCGTTTCTGCTGGAAGAAAAGCTGACCGGCCCGGAAATCAGCATCATCGGTCTGACCAACGGCCACGAGATTCAGCTGCTGGCTACTTCGCAGGACCACAAGCAGCTGCTGGCCGGCGATCGGGGGCCCAATACCGGCGGCATGGGCGCCTACTGCCCCGTGCCGTTCGTCGATGATCAGGTGCTGGCGGCGGTGCGCCGCGATATTATCGACCCCACGCTGCGTGGGCTGCAGGCGGAGCCATTTGAGTTCCGGGGCTTTGTCTACTTCGGCATCATGCTCACGCCCACCGGCCCCAAGCTGCTGGAATATAACGTGCGCCTCGGCGATCCCGAAGCCGAAGTCTTGCTTCCCGCGCTGGAAAGCAGCTTTCTGAAACTGATCGAAGCTACTCTGGACGGGACGCTGAGCGCGCAAGTCGTGCGCCAGCGGCCCGGCGCGTTCGTGGGCGTGGTGCTGGCCTCGGGGGGCTACCCGGCGGCCGGCTTTCCCACCGGCTTTCCCATTTCCGGGCTGGATAATCTGCCGGCCGACGTGCGCGCCTACCACGGCGCTACCCGCCGCGCGGCCGATGGGCAGCTGCTCACTACCGGCGGCCGCGTGCTGGTGCTCACCGCCCAGGGTGCCGACCTGGCGGCGGCCACGGCCAGCGCCTATGAAGCTTGTGCCGGCGTCACTTTTCAGGATGCTTATTTTCGGACCGACATTGCCCAGCGGCCGGCGCCGGTGCTAACGGCGGGCGCCGTAAATTGAGGTGTTAAACGAACCAATGACCAACGTCCGTCCTTCGGCCCCCAACCTGCCGGTTAGCTCTGCCCTGCCGGAGTGTGCCCCGGCCGCCGCGCCGGGCCGGGGGCCGGAAACACCCGCCCCTGCGGCCAACGCCCGCCCGGCCAAAGCCCGGCTGGCAATCCTGCTTTCCGGGCGGGGCTCCAATATGCTGGCGCTGGTGCAAGCCACCCAAACCGGCATCCTGCAAGACCTGGCTGAGGTAGTTGTGGTGTTTAGCAATAAGCCCGATGCGCCCGGCCTGACCTCGGCCGCCGCGCTGGGCTGCCCCGTGGCGGCGCTGCCCAGCCAAGGCCGGAAGCGCGAGGCGTTCGATGCCGAAGCGGCGGCGCTGCTGGCGCAGTACCAGCCCGATTTTGTGGTGCTGGCCGGCTACATGCGCATTCTCTCGGCGGCATTCATTCAGCCGTTTGCCGGGCGCATTCTCAACATTCATCCCGCCGATACCCACCAGCACCAGGGCCTGCACGCCTACGAGTGGGCTTTCGACAATCAGCTTCCCGAAACTAAAATCACCGTGCATCTGGTGGATGAGGGCCTCGATACCGGCCCCGTTCTCGCCCAGCAAACGGTGGATTTGCGCGGGGCCGATACCCTGGCCGAAGTCGAGCGTCGCGGCCTGGCCGTGGAGCACGAATTGTACGCTCGCGCCCTGTCCACCCTTATCCAGGGACCATTAAAAGGTACTAATTAAGAACTACTGCCCGCTACTATCAATCTTTAATTTCCAGCGTTTAACAGCCATCCCATGTGCGGAATAGTAGGTTT
>JAYWCH010000064.1:0-22066 GCA_043780755.1 Hymenobacter sp. | reverse complement strand
CCTGGGCGCGCCCAAAAGGCACGCTGCCGGCAAATTGCCCCGCTGCCGAAACCACGCATTGCGTTTGAGCCGCCACGTCAGTGAGTTGGTCTACCAGTTCTACTTCCGAGCTATATTCGGCATAGTGCAGCACCGAAATGGGTGAAACCAGCGCGCTGCTACGGGTAAGCAACAGAAAACCAGTATCGTAGTGGTGCACGGCGTTTACCAGCAAAATGCTTTTATTGTAGTCGTAATTGTTCTGGTACTTGTGATGGTTGAGTACTCCCTCACCAATTTGTAGCGCATCGAGCAGCGGAATGAAATTATAGCCTTCGGGCACGTACAGTTTGCTCACGTTGCGGCAGCCCAGGCCGTAGTACTGGAAGATATCGGGGCCGAGCCGGGCCAGCTCGGCATTGCTTTCCTGGCCCGTGAGGACGGCCACGCTGGTACGGTTGCGCCGGATGAGGTGGGGCTTCTTGCCAAAATAATACTCGAAGTAGCGCGCCGTATTATCCGAGCCGGTAGCGATGAAGGCATCGGCAGCATTAAGTCGGGGCAGCACCTGGATGAATTCGGCGAAGCGCGGCTCCAGCCGGGTCAGCTCCTCCATGATCCAGGTCATGAGCACGGTGTCGCTGGCGCTAAGCTTGGCCAGCAGCCCGTGGCCGCTGAGCAGCACGCACAGCATATCGTGGAAACCGACCAGGGGAATATTGCCGGCCATAACTACGCCGATCTGGTGGACCGTGGTGGGCTCGGGCGGGTAGCGGGCGGCCCAGTGGCGCAGCGGCGCTTCGGCCAGCAGGTGGGCAATGCCGGCCACGGCGGCGCTCACGCTGGGCTCGTCGAACCAGGCGTTCTGGTTGCGTGCCCGGGCGGCGAGCGTAGTTACTTCATCGGCAGAAATAGTGGTCAGGCGCTGACCCAGGGCCACAAAAGCGGCAATTCGTTCGGAGTGATTCATGAGAAAGGAGGGTAGCCCGGTCGCCGGCCGCGGGGCGCGGGCGGATAAATACCCGGCAAAATTGGGCGAAACCATGTAAAGCCAGCCGCTGTTGATTAATTTTGTGAGCCCAAAGAACGGCGCGGGCCGGGCATTCTGCGTAGAATCCTCCCGCTCCGCTTTCGTTCCCCCAACTTCAGACCCCCGCTATCCCATGGCCATCATGATTACCGACGAGTGCATCAACTGCGGTGCCTGCGAACCGGAATGCCCCAACAACGCCATCTACGAAGGGGGCGCCCAGTGGCGCTGGGCCGATGGCACGAGCCTGAAAGAAGTTGCCACCCCCGACGGCGCCGTGGTGACTGGCACCGCGCCCCAAACCCCGGTATCAGACGAATACTACTACATCGTGTCCGATAAATGCACCGAGTGCGTGGGTTTCCACGAAGAGCCGCAGTGCGCCGCTGTGTGCCCCGTCGATTGTTGCGTGGATGACCCCGACTACCGCGAAACCCGCGAGCGGCTCCTGGAAAAAAAGGAGTGGCTGCACATCGCCGCGTAGCTTTTGCCGATCTGATTTTTTAACCAGAAAGACCGCTTCCCCGAAGCGGTCTTTCTGGTTTTTAAGCGGTTTGGGGCCCGCTGGTTGGAATTGAGCGCGTGGTTTTTTCAGCCCCCCGTTTCTAATGCCTATTTTTGCTCTTTCTGCTTTTTGCCATTTTTTCTATGTCCCTCGCCACCACCTATTCGCCCACCGACGTTGAAGCCAAATGGTACCAGCGTTGGCAGGAGCAGGGCTTTTTCAAGGCTTCGCCCAACCCGAAAAAAGTCCCTTACACCGTTGTCATCCCGCCGCCCAACGTGACCGGCGTGCTGCACATGGGGCACATGCTGAACAATACGATTCAGGACGTGCTGGTGCGCCGCGCCCGGATGCAGGGCAAAGAAGCCTGTTGGGTGCCCGGCACCGACCACGCCAGCATTGCCACCGAGGCCAAAGTGGTGGCCTTGCTCAAGGAGCAGGGCATTGAGAAGCGCGATCTTACCCGCGAGCAGTTTCTGACCCACGCTTTCAGCTGGAAGGAGAAGTACGGCGGCATTATTCTCGAGCAGCTCAAGCAGCTCGGCGCTTCCTGCGACTGGGACCGCACGCGCTTCACCATGGAACCCGAAATGACCGAAGCCGTCCTGCGGGTGTTCGTTGATTTGCACCAGAAAGGGCTCATCTACCGCGGTATCCGTATGGTGAACTGGGATCCGCAGGGGCGCACCGCCATCAGTGATGAGGAGGTGATTGCCAAGGATGTGCAGGCCAAAATGTACTACCTCGACTACGCCATCGTAGGGCAGGATGGCCATTTTCTGACCGTGGCTACCTCGCGCCCCGAGACGATTATGGCCGACGTAGCCGTGGCTGTGAACCCGAACGATGAGCGCTACGCGCACCTGGCCGGCGCCACCGTCCGCATCCCGCTGCTGGACCGCGAGATCCCGGTGATTTTTGATACCTACGTTTCGACTGATTTCGGCACCGGCGCCCTGAAAGTGACGCCCGCCCACGACCTGAACGACTACGAGCTGGGCCTGAAGCACAACCTGCCCGTCATCGATATTCTGGCCGATAACGGGACGCTCAACGACAAAGCCGTGCTCTACGTGGGCCTTGACCGGTTTGCCGCCCGCCGCGCCATTGCCAAGGATCTGCAGGACGCCGGCCTGCTCGTAAAAATCGAGGAGTACCTCAGCATTGTGCAGACTTCGGAGCGCACCGGCGCCGTGATCGAGCCCAAGCTGAGCCTGCAGTGGTTCATGAAAATGGAGCACCTCGCCAAGCCCGCGCTGGAAGTGGTTGAGAACGGCACCATTAAGCTGCACCCGCCCAAGTTCAAGAACATGTACCGGGCCTGGATGGAAAACGTCCGCGACTGGTGCATTTCTCGCCAGCTTTGGTGGGGCCAGCAAATCCCCGCCTACTACCTGCCCGATGGCTCCTTCGTGGTGGCGCTCACGGCGGCCGCCGCGCTGGAGCAGGCCCGCACCCAAAGCGGCAACGCCGCCCTGCAGTTGAGCGATCTGCGGCAGGATGAGGACGTGCTCGATACCTGGTTTTCGTCGTGGCTGTGGCCCATTTCGGTGTTCGACGGCTTCAAAGACCCGGACAATGCCGATATTAATTATTTCTACCCGACCAATGACCTGGTGACGGCGCCCGAAATCCTGTTTTTCTGGGTGGCCCGCATGATTATGGCCGGGCTGGAATACCGGCAGGAGGTGCCGTTCAAAAACGTGTACCTCACCGGCATCGTGCGCGACGCGCAGGGTCGGAAGATGAGCAAGAGCCTCGGCAACTCGCCCGATCCGCTCGACCTCATCCGCGACTACGGCGCCGACGGCGTGCGGACCGGGATGCTGTTCTCCTCGCCCGCCGGCAATGATCTGCTGTTCGATATCAAGCTCGTGGAGCAGGGCCGCAATTTCTCGAATAAGCTCTGGAATGCCTTCCGCCTCGTGAAAGGCTGGGAGGTGGATGCCACGCTGCCCTTCATCAATGACAAGGCGGTGGCCTGGTTTGGGGCCAAGCTGCAAGCCGCCATGGTCGAGCTGGATGACCATTTCGACAAATTCCGCATGAGCGACGCGCTGATGACGGTGTACAAGCTGGTCTGGGACGATTTCTGCGCCCTGTACCTGGAAATGGTGAAACCTACTTACCAGCATCCGATCGATGCCGAAAGCCTGCGTCACACCACCGCTTACCTCGAAACGCTGCTCAAGCTGCTGCATCCCTTCATGCCCTTTATCACCGAAGAGCTGTGGCACGAGCTGGCGGAGCGCGGCCCGCGCGATTACATCTGCGTGGCGCCCTGGCCCCAGGCCGCGCCGGTGGTCGAGGCTCCGCGTTTGCTGGGCGACATGGACAAGATCCTGGCCATCGTGGCCAGCATCCGCGCCGTGCGGAACCAGAAGAATATCGGCCCCAATAAGCCCCTGGCCCTGGTCGCTAAAACGGATGAGCCCGCGCTGCTGGCCGATTACGACGGTATTATCCGCAAGCTGGGCAATATCTCCGACGTGACGCTGGCGCCCGCCGGCCCCGCCGGCTCGGTGAATTTCGTGCTGGGCGGCAGCGAATTCTTCATTCCGCTCGAAGGCCACATTGACCTGGCCGCCGAGCGCGCCCGTCTGGAAAAAGAGTTAGGCTACGCGCAGGGCTTCCGCGAATCGGTGCAGAAAAAACTCGGCAACGAGAAATTCACCCAAAATGCCAAGCCCGACGTGCTGGAGCGCGAGCAGCAAAAGCTGGCCGACGCCGAAGCCAAAATCACCGCCCTGGAGCAGGCGCTGAAAGGTTTGTAGTAGCCAGTTGAGTCAGCCAAAAAGCCGCCCCCAAATGCTGGGAGCGGCTTTTTCGTTTCGGCCAGCGAGGTGTCCGCCGTAGGCGTGGCGGCGGTTACTGGGGCACGCCGCCGGGCAGTTTCTTTTGCAGGGGCGCCAGTTGGTTTTGGAGTTGAAACGTTACTTTCTGGCAGTCGGCAAAGCGCTTCTCGGCTAGCTGCTGGGCCTTTTCGGCGGCCTGGAGCTGTTGGAATAAATAGCCGATGAGCCCCAGGGACAGCACCAGCGCGGCGAGGAATACGATATTTTTCATAATCAAAAAGAAAAGCCCACCCACAAGGGATGGGCTTTTGGATTAAAATTAAACCGGGGATTAAATGGCCGTGTTGGGGTCGAACTGCTCCAGGTAATCAGCCACTCTGCGCACGAACATGCCGCCCAGCGACCCGTCCACTACGCGGTGGTCGTAGCTGTGCGAGAGGAACATGAAGTGGCGGATGCCAATCAGATCCCCCTGCGGCGTCTCGATGACGGCCGGCTTCTTCTTGATGGCGCCCACGGCCATGATGGCCACCTGCGGCTGCATGATGATGGGCGTGCCCATCACGTTGCCGAACGAGCCCACGTTGCTCAGTGTGTAAGTGCCCCCTTCGAGGTCTTCGGGTTTGAGCTTATTGGCGCGGGCGCGGTTGGCCAGGTCATTCACCTTCTTGCTCAGGCCGTTGAGGTTCAGCTGATCAGCATTGTGGATGACCGGCACAATCAGGTTGCCGCTCGGCAGGGCCACCGCCACGCCGATGTTGATATCGCGCTTCTTGATGATATAGTCCCCGTCAATCGAAACGTTGATGAGCGGGAAGTCCTTGATGGCCCGGGCCACGGCCTGAATGAAGATGGGCGTGAAAGTGAGGTTTTCGCCCTCGCGCTTCTTGTAGGCATCCTTGTGCTTGTTGCGCCAGTTCACGAGGTCGGTCACGTCGGCCTCCACGAAGCTGGTGACGTGGGGCGATATGCGCACCGAATCGACCATGCGCTGGGCAATGAGCTTGCGCATCCGGTCCATCTCAATCAGCTCCTGGCCGCCGCTCACGCTGGGGGCGGCTTTGGTGCTGGCCGTTGGGGTCGGCGCAGCTGCCACGGGAGCTGCTACCGGCGCCGCTGGCGTAGCCGCCACCGGAGCCGGGGCGGGCGCTGCCAGTGGCGCGGCCGGTGCGACGCCGGGCGCCAGGGCGGGCTTGCCATCAGCCACGTAATCGAGAATATCTTTCTTCGTAACGCGGTTTTCCTTGCCGGTGCCGGGCAGGTATTCCAGGTCGCTCATGCTCACGCCTTCTTCGCGGGCGATGCTCAGCACCAGGGGCGACAGGAAGCGCCCGGGCTGGTGCACCGCGCCCGCGGCGGCCGGCCGGGCCGCTTGGGCAGCCTGCGGGTCGCCCTGCTCGGGGAGATAAGGCACGGCCGCAACGGCGTGGCCGTTGCTGGAAGCAGCCGTGGCTGCCGGTGCGGTGGGCGCACTGGCCGGCGCGGCGGCGGCCACGGCCGCCTCGGTTTCCATGATGGCAATGGGCGCGCCCACGGCCACAACCTCACCTTCCTGCACCAGAATTTCCTGCAAAACGCCCGCGTAGATGGCCGGCACCTCGGTATCCACTTTGTCGGTGGCCACTTCCAGCACCGATTCGTCCTGCTCAATCTTGTCGCCGATTTTCTTGAGCCATTTCAGGACGGTGCCTTCCATGATGCTTTCGCCCATTTTGGGCATCGTCATTTCCACTCGTGCCATATTGGAGGGGGTATTTTAGTAGTTAAGGTGGGTGGGAGTTTGGTGCCGCAAAGGTAGCCAGAAAGCTGAACGCCCCCGGTGCGCGGGGCACCGGGGGCGTTGGCTCTTAACAAGCAGCTTCCAGCCAGGTTTTCTGGACGGCGGCAACGGGGATTTGCGCCGCCCGCCGGCGGCTATTCTTCGGGCTGGATCCGGGGAATATCGGCTTCCTGCAAGTCCCCGTCCTTCTCCGGCGGATTGGTGCGGTACCTGGTGAAACAGACCTTCTGGGTGGTGGCGAACTTGTTTTTGGGGTCGTTGATAATCACCACGTGCTCAAACGTACCAAACTCTCTGCCTTCGTAGAGCAGCGTCTTTTTAATCCCCATGCCGGGCTTGTTCGAGACATCGACATAGATAAAGCGCCCGACGGATTTGGGCCCCGGCTTGGCGTAAAGCACCAGGCATTCAATATTGCCATTGCACTCCTGGGTGCAGCCGCTGAGCCCGGCGCCCGCCGTGATGCCGGCGATGCCCAAAGCCTGAAAAAATCGACGAGTAGTGAACATGGGAACGTTAAAAACCGCTTAAATCGCCGAGAAGTCGAACGAGTCCAGAAACGCAGTCGTGAAGTTTCCTTCGCGGAACTGCTCGTTATCCATCAGCGCGAGGTGGAAGGGAATGGTCGTTTTCACACCTTCCACTACGAACTCGCTCAGGGCGCGCTTCATTTTCACGATGCACTCCTCCCGGGTCTGGGCCACGGTGATGAGCTTGGCGATCATCGAATCGTAGTTGGGCGGAATCTGGTAGCCGGCATAAACGTGCGTATCCACCCGCACGCCGTGGCCGCCGGGAATGTGCAGCGTGGTGATCTTGCCGGGCGCCGGGCGGAAGCCGTTGCGCGGATCTTCGGCGTTGATGCGGCACTCCATGGCGTGCATTTTCGGGAAGTAGTTTTTGCCCGAAATCGGGATGCCCGCCGCCACCTTGATCTGCTCCTTGATGAGGTCGTAGTTGATGATTTCCTCCGTTACCGGGTGCTCGACCTGGATGCGGGTGTTCATCTCCATGAAGTAGAAATTCCGGTCGGCATCGACCAGGAATTCAATCGTGCCCACGCCCTCGTAGCCGATGGCCGAGGCGCCGGCAATGGCCGCCTTACCCATTTTCTCGCGCAGCGCGTCGGTCATGAACGGCGAAGGCGCTTCCTCCACCAGCTTCTGGTGACGGCGCTGAATGCTGCAATCGCGCTCGGAGAGATGGCAAACGTGGCCGAACTGGTCGCCCACGAGCTGCATCTCGATGTGACGGGGTTCCACCACAAACTTCTCCAGGTACATGCCGTCGTTGCCGAACGCCGCCTTCGATTCCGTCCGGGCGTCGTCCCAGGCTTTCTGGAACTCGTCGTCGGAGTGAATGATGCGCATGCCGCGTCCGCCGCCGCCCGCCGTGGCCTTGATGATGACGGGGTACTTGATTTTATTGGCAATTTTCTTGCCCTGCTCCACCGAATCGAGCAGGCCCACCGAGCCCGGAATGCAGGGCACGCCGGCCTTAATCATGGTGGCTTTGGCGGTGGCCTTGTCGCCCATCTGGTTGATCATCTCGGGCGAAGCGCCGATGAACTTGATGCCGTTTTCGGCGCAGATGCGCGAGAATTCCGCGTTCTCGCTCAGGAAGCCGTAGCCGGGGTGAATGGCATCGGCGTTGGTGATTTCGGCCGCCGCAATCAGATTGGGCATGCTCAGATACGAGAGGGCCGAAGAGGGTGGCCCGATGCAGACGGCTTCGTCGGCAAACTTTACGTGCAGGCTTTCCTTGTCGGCCGTCGAGTACACGGCCACCGTCTTGATGCCCATTTCCTTGCACGTGCGGATAATGCGCAGGGCAATCTCGCCCCGGTTAGCGATGAGTATTTTTTTGAACATGGGGTGGAATAGTCAGGGATAAAAACCTGTCATCCTGAGCCGGGCGGAAGACCTAATCAAGTGCGAACATCAATCGTTCTGCGGTGATAAGGTCCTGCGCCCGGCTCAGGATGACAAATGAGAGTAACTACTCAATCAAAAACAAGGGCTGGTCGTATTCCACCGGCGTGGCGTTTTCCACCAATGCCTTCACAATGCGGCCGCTTTCTTCGGCTTCAATTTCGTTGAAGAGCTTCATGGCCTCGATGATGCAGATAACCTGGCCTTTCTCCACCATGTCACCCACCTGCACGAAGGACGGCGAATCGGGGCCGGCGCTGCGGTAGAAGGTGCCGATCATGGGCGCCTTCAGGGCCGTGTGGCTGCTGGCGGGCGCTTCGGCCGGGGCGGCGGCGGCGGGCGCGGCAGCGGGGGCCGCTACCGGGGCGGCGGCCACGGGCGCCGGAGCCGCCAGCGGCGCCGGGGCGCTGGCCACGTGCTTGATGGAGGGGTCACGCTGCACCGAGATCTTAAACTCTTCGGTTTCGATATTGACCTTGTTGAGACCCGACTTAGCGATAAAATCGAGCAGCTCCTGTATTTCTTTGGCTTTCATGGCAACGTCCTTTTTGGGCGAATCTTTTTTACTTGACTCTTTCGACATAAGCGTAAGTGCGGGTGTCAACCCGGATTTTAGTGTCCTGGTCGATGAAGAGGGGGACCTGCACGCGGGCTCCGGTTTCCATGGTGGCGGGCTTGAGGGTGTTGGTGGCGGTGTCACCTTTCAGGCCGGGCTCGGTGTAGGTCACCATCAGCTCCACCGTGGTGGGCAGCTCGGCGGTGAGCGGCTGCTCGGTTTCGGCGTGCATGAGGATGGTCACTTCCTGTCCTTCCTTCATCAGGTCGGCGAAGGGCACCATGGCATCGGGCAGGACGATTTGCTCGAAGGTAGTGGTGTCCATAAACGTAAAGCCGTAGTCGTCCTTGAACAGGTACTGGTGCGGGCGCTGCTCCACGCGGGCCGTTTCTACCTTGACGCCGGCATTGAACGTGTTGTCGAGCACGCGGCCGGTCTTGATGTTCCGCAGCTTGGTGCGCACAAAGGCGGGGCCCTTGCCCGGCTTCACGTGCTGGAATTCGGTGATGACGTGCAGCTCTCCGTTGTATTTAAGAACGAGACCGTTGCGAAAGTCGGCGGTACTTGCCATATGGGGGAATTTTGATTAGAAATTAAAAAGGCTGCAGCCACAATTGGCAGGGAGCCAATTCGTCCGCCCGGCATTTTTAAGAAAGTTCGGGGGTGATTCAATCGAAGCAATCCGCGCCAAATCAGATGAATAATCTGACGAGGATTGATAATAGCTAAATTTTGGTGCCTTTGGCCGCCGCCGCCGCGCCGTCGTATGCCCATTTGAGGTAGATGGAACCCCAGGTGAAGCCGCCGCCGAAGGCCGCGAGCACCAGGTTGTCGCCGCGCCGGAGCTGGCTTTCGTAATCGGCCAGGCAGAGCGGGATGGTGGCGTTGGTGGTGTTGCCGAAGCGGTCGATGTTGAGCATCACCTTTTCGGGGCCCACGCCCATGCGCGAGGCCGTGGCGTCGATGATGCGCTTGTTGGCCTGGTGGGGCACGAGCCACGCCACATCGGCATTGTGGAGGTTATTGCGCTCCATGACATTGGCAGCCACGTCGGCCATGCTCTTCACGGCGAATTTGAAGACCGTAGCACCTTCCTGGTAGATGTAGTGCTCCTTGTTGGCCACCGTTTCGATCGAAGGCGGGCGGCGGCTGCCGCCGGCTTTCTGGTGCAGGTAGGCTTCGCCCGAGCCGTCGGTGCGCAGCACCTGATCGAGCAGCCCGAAGCCGTCGGTGGCGGGCTCAAGCAGCACGGCGGCGGCGGCGTCGCCGAAGAGTATGCAGTTGGCCCGGTCGGTGTAGTCCACGATGGACGACATTTTATCGGCACCCACGATAATCACTTTCTTGTAAGTGCCGGCCTGAATGAACTGCGCCCCGGTAGCCAGCGCAAACAGAAAGCTGGAACAGGCCGCGTTCAGATCGTAGCTGAAGGCCTTGGTGATGCCCACGCCGTTGGAAATGATGTTGGCCGTGGCCGGAAAGAGCAGGTCGGGCGTGGTGGTGGCACAAATCAGCAGCTCCACGTCTTCGGGATTGGTGCCGGTTTTTTCCAGCAGCTGTTGCACCGCTTTAATGCCCATGACGGACGTACCCTGGTTTTCACCCTTCAGCAGGCGCCGCTCCCGGATGCCCGTGCGCGAGAGAATCCATTCGTCGTTGGTATCCACCAGCTTTTCCAGCTCGGCGTTGGTCAGCACGTAATCGGGCACGTAAGCGCCCACGCCGGTGATGGCAGCAGTAATCTTCATACAGGCAAAAGTAGGCGGGGCAATCGATAAATAGGACCCGGCGGTGAAAATGGACCACCGCCGGTCCCGGAAAGCGCCGGCGGTGAGCCGGTCAGCATCTAAAAAAAATCCGGCCGGAGCCGGAGGTTTTTCCACAGCCGCGGGCTGGGGTGTTAAGACTTAAAAGTAGCCTTTATTTGGTCAACAATGCCGGATTCCACCATGTTGAAGCCCTGCTCCAGCATGTTGGCAATGGCCAGGGGCGTGCTCCGGCCGTGACCAATAATGGCGTTGTCGTTGATGCCCAGAATGGGCGAACCACCCACGGCTTCGTAATTGAACTTATCAAAAAAAGGATCGTGCAGCTGCTTGTCATCCATCATATCGTAGATGGATTCGGCCATTTTCAACAGGATATTTCCCGTGAAGCCGTCGCAGACGACTACGTCGGCCTTGTCGTTGAACATGTCGCGGCCTTCGATATTACCCACGAAATGAATGTGCGGATTGACCTTCAGCAGCTGGTACGCGGCCTGGGTTAGGGGCGTGCCCTTGCCTTCTTCCTCGCCCAGGTTGACGAGTCCGACTTTGGGCTGGGCAATGCCCAGGACGGCCTGCGCGTACAAAAAGCCGAGTTCCCCGAACTGTTCGAGCATCTCGGGCTTGCACTCGGCGTTGGCGCCCACGTCGAGCAGAATGCCGTAGCCGCCGGCCAGTTTGGGGATAAAGTTGGCAATGGCCGGCCGCATCACGCCGGGTACGGCCTTCACCGTGAGCATGGCCCCGACGAGCATCGCCCCGGTATTACCCGCCGAGCAAAACACGTCGGCTTCACCCGTAAGGAGCATTTTGTAGCCAACTGCGATGCTGGAATCCGGCTTGTGCTGGAAGGCTTTGGCGGGATGTTCGGCCATGTCGATAATCTGCGACGCGGGGACGAACTCCAATGTTGCGCCGGCGGGACCAGCTGCCAGGAGCAGCGGCCGGACGGCGTCTTCCTGGCCAATAAGGACGATGGTGGCCCGGCCGGCTAGTTTTTCAGCGGCCAGCAGGGCACCCGCCACGGCGGCTTGGGGGGCGAAATCGCCGCCCATTGCGTCGAGGGCTATTTTCATAGACAAGGTGTTGGGGAAAGGCAGCGGGAGGGGAGAGTACCAAAAATCCGGCTCCGCTGGCTTAAAAAAGGAGCGAAGCCGGACCGTAAGGTACCGCGAAGTAACAACCTGTCGCGCTATTCGTCGTCGCCGGTCGTGCCGGCGGCCGGAGCCGAGCTCACTTTCGTGTAGTTTTTGATGGCCAGCTGGCCGTTGTGGTACAGGTCGCCATCCACGACGTAGGCTTTGTGCCGCAGGTGCAGCTCGCCCGTATTGGGGCACAAGGTCACGGCCTTTGGGGTCAGCTTGTAGTGCGTCCGACGCTTGTCGCGAACGGAGGTGGAGGTGCGGCGCTTAGGATGAGCCATTTTTTAGGGAACGTTAAATTTTGGGTATTAAAGATTGAGTGGGGGCAGCGACTCGGGCGCTCGGAAGTTAATTCAGGTTGCGCAGGGCGGCCCAGCGCGGGTCGGACGGCTCGTCCTCATCGGGCGCATCATCGGCGGGGCGGGTGCTGAAGATGAGCTTGGTGGGGGCGTCGGGGTTATCGTCGGGCTCGTTCTGGAAGCGCGGGTGCAGCTTCTTCATGGGCAGCGCCAGCCCGATGTAGTCGTGCAGGTGCTGGGCCAGGGGCAGCGTCTGGGTGTCGGGCGTGATTTGCAGCACGTTGTCATCCAGCTCCTTGCCCACGTCGCCGAAGCGGACCAGCAGCTGCTCGCGAATGTCCAGCGGATGGTCAAACTCGTCGAGGCTGCGGTCGCACGTCAGCCGCACGGTGCCGGTGATGTGGAAATTGAGCGTCATCAGCCGTTCCGTTTTCAGCAGCTCCACGTCGGCGTGCAGCTGGCCCTGCTCCACCAGCGGGTGGTCGAACAGGCTAAAAAATTCAGGACCCAACTCAAACTCAAAATGGTGCGTTTTGAGCACCAGTCGGGCGAGGTTGAGATCAAATTGGCTTTCTTTCTTCACGGTCGGCTTGATAGCAGGGGGCAAAAGTAGTCAAACTTCGGCTTTTTGCCAAAAAAATCAGCCAACTTTCCTGATTCGGACTAATGGAAAGGGCTGGTTATGATGCCAATGGGCCGTTGCTGGGGGCCCACGCAAAGTACGTTTGGCGGCCGACGACGACCAGTATTGGCTCCCAAACCGCCCGGCAAAACTAGTGCGCCGAGCGCGGCTGGGCCGCCGCCTGGCGCTGTTTCCAGACTTCACAAGCCACGTATACGGCCGCCCGAAACGACGACTCATCGGCCTTGAACTGCCCGGCCAGCCCGTAGGCCGTGCCGTGGTCGGGGGAAGTGCGCACCACCGGCAGGCCGGCCGTGAAGTTCACCCCGCGCTCAAAAGCCATGAGTTTGAAGGGAATCAGGCCCTGGTCGTGGTAGAGGGCCAGGGTCGCGTCGAACTGCTGAAATTGCCGGGTGCCAAAGTAGCCATCGGCCGGGAAGGGACCATAAACGAGGTGGCCATCGTTGGCAAACTGCTGGATTACGGGCGTGACGATATCGCCTTCTTCGCGGCCCAGCAGGCCGTTTTCGCCGGCGTGGGGGTTGAGGCCGAGCACGGCGATGCGGGGCTTCAGAATTCCAAAATCCTGCTTCAACGACTTGATTAGCAAGTTGATTTTGATTCGCAGCAGCTCCGGGGTGAGGCGGGCGGCTACGTCCTTAAGCGGCAGGTGGCCGGTGACGGTCGCAATCCGCAGCCCTTCATCGACCAGAAACATGAGGCTTTCGGGCGCATTGAAGTAGCTGGTCAGAAACTCCGTGTGGCCGGGGAAGCGGAAGTCGTCGGCCTGAGTATTGTCCTTGCTGATGGGGGCGGTGACGAGGGCATCGAGCTTGCCGGCCTTGAGGTCGCGGCTGGCGGCGAGCAGGCTCTCGCGGGCGGCCTGGCCCGTAGCGGGCGAGGGCTGGCCGGGGGCGAGCACGAAATCATCGTCCCAACAGGTCACGGCATTGAGGCGGCCGGGGGCAATATCGGCCGCGTCGCGGAGCTGCCGGAAGGTGAGGTGTTCGGCATTAGGCGCCACCGGAAAATCAGCAAACAGCGCCGTGGCGGTGCCGTAGATAACGGGCGTGCAGAGGTTGAGCAACCGCTCATCGAGCAGTGTTTTGTAGATAACCTCGGGGCCAATGCCGGCGAGGTCGCCAACGGAGAAGCCGAGGCGGGGAAGATTCTGGGGCATTTTAGAGAACTGAACGTGGAGCCGGGCGGCCGGACCTTATTTAGCTAATTGACTGGTTAAGAAAGCGTAGAGCAGCCGAACGCCCATGCCAGTGCCGCCTTTACCCCGATAGCTTTCGGCGCTGGTGAGGAACGCGGGACCCGCAATGTCGAGGTGCAGCCAGGGGTAGCCTACGGCGAAGCGCTCCAGAAACTTAGCGGCCGAGATGTGGCCGGCTTCGCCCTTGCCCAGGTTGCTGAGGTCGGCAATATCGGACTTAATATGATCGGCGTACTCGGCCCAGAGCGGAAACTCGACGAGGCGCTCGTGCACGCGGTGGCCGGCGGCGGCCAGGGCCTGCATCGTGCCCGCATCGGCGGTGCCGAGCACGGCGGAAGCCTCGGTGCCCAGGGCGCGCACGGCCGCTCCGGTGAGCGTGGCCAGGTCAATGACCAGCTCCGGATCGTATTTTTTGGCGAAGCTTAGGGCGTCGGCCAGGAGCAGGCGGCCTTCGGCGTCGGTGTTTTTTACTTCCACGGTGAGGCCGCTGTGCATGGTCAGCACGTCGCCGGGAGCGTAGGCCAGGCCGCCGGGGCGGTTATCGGTAGCGGGCACCAGGCCGATGACGTGGAGCGGGACGTTGTTTTTAGCCAGGGCGAAGAGCGTGCCGGCCACGGCCGCGCCGCCGGCCATGTCGCACTTCATCAGGTCCATGCTGTTGGGCGTGGGCTTGAGGCTGAGGCCGCCGGTATCGAACACCACGCCTTTGCCCACCAGCACATAGGGCTTGCGGTTCTGGGCGTTGGCGGGTTTCCATTCGAGGATGCTGAAGGTTGGCGGCTCGGGCGAGCCGAGGTTTACGGCAATGAGGCCGCCCATGCGCAGGGCTTCGATTTTGGCCAGATCGAGGATGTCGGTGGTGTAGCCGGCGGCGTCGCCGGCCGTGGCGATCCGATCGGCCAGCTGCACGGCGTTCAGCTTGTTGACGGGCGCATTCACCAGGTCGCGGGCCAGGACGACGCCTTGCAGCAGGCCATCGAGCTCGGCCAGCGCGGCGGGCGTGGCGGCGGCGCCGACCAGCCCCACGGTGGTCAGGGCGGCGGTGGCGCGCGACTTGACGTCGGTCTTGTAGCCTTCGAAGTGGTAAGCACTCAGGGCCAGTCCTTCAGCAAGGAGCAGGGCCGCGTCTGGCGTGGTACTCAGGTTGGAGAGGAAAATTTCCGCCGTTTTCTCCGTTTTCAGCAGGCCGTGCAGGGTGTGGCCGCTGCGGCGCAGGGCCTCGGCGATTTGGTCCGGCGTGGGCTTGTCGGCCAGCACCACAAAGTAGTGCTGGTGGCTGAAGTGGTTGAGCTGAACGAGCTTCTGATCGGCCGCCAGGGCCTTTTCCACGTAGCTGATGGCCGCGGCGGGCAGGTCGCCGGCGGCGGGCTGGGGCAGGGAGCTCGTGCCGTGGGGCAGAATAAATACCTGGGAAGCGTGCGCCGGCGCAGCGGCCACATGGGCGAGGTGGAGGGACATGAACGAGTAAAGCTAAATGAAGGCTGAAGGGTTGCGACGAATGCGAAGGTAGCCGAGTACTCGCAACGAGCGGTGCGCGGCCCGGCCGATTAAGCTTCAGCCTCCACCTAAAAGAATACTTTGCGCAAAGCCCACAGGCTCCAGAAAATCACCATCAGGCCCACGCCCACGAACATCCAGCGGATGGGGATGCGCCCGGCCAGCCGGGCGGCGAGCGGCGCGGCGGCCACCCCGCCCACAATCAGCCCGAGCACAATCTGCCAGTGCGAAATGCCCAGCACGGCGAAAAAAGTGAACGCACTGGCGACGGTGACAAAGAACTCTGTGATACTCACCGTGCCGATCACGTACTGCGGGGTACGGCCCTTGGCAATGAGCGTGCTGGTAACCAGCGGCCCCCAGCCCCCGCCGCCGAACGAATCCAGAAAGCCCCCCGCGCCGGCCAGCCAGCCAGCCCGCGTGCCGGACCTTGCGGGCCTTGTCGGCCTTGCCCAACGCCCGGGTGAGAATGCGGACGCCCAGAAACAGCAGGTAGACGGCCAGCAGCGGCTTGATCCGGTCTGCATATTGACTGCCGTAATGCGCCAGGAGCCAGGCCCCGGCCACCGACCCGGCAATGCCCGGCAGCAGCAAGACCCGGAAGAGCTTTTTGTTGACGTTGCCCAGCTGGTAATGATGGTAGCCCGAGGCCCCGCTGGCAAACATCTCCGCCGTGTGAATGCTGGCGCTGACGGCCGCCGGATTCAACCCCAGGGACATCAGGCTGATGGACGAGATCACCCCGTAGCCCATGCCCAGCAGGCCGTCAATGAGCTGCGCCGCAAAGCCCACGGCCACGAAGGTGTAGAACGTCGGGGACGTCAACAAAGCCGTGACTTGCGCCCAGGTGAGGAAATGGGAGAGACTGATGAGCACTGGAAACCCGGCGAAAATGAAGGAGCGTACCGGGCGGCCGGCGGCGGCCGGGTGCGTAAAAGTGGCGTCTGGCCGGCGTTGTTTACCACGCAAATTAGGCTAAAGAAAACCGGGAATCGGCGGTCGGAGCCGGGACTTTACTGGCCGTCCGGCGCCGCTGCTACCTTTGTGGCGCTGCCGCACACCCAGCCGCAGCCGCATTCTTCCGTGGTTAAACCTAAAAAACACCTAGGCCAGCACTTTCTGGCTGATCCCAACATTGCCCGTCGCATCGTGGCCGCCCTGCAGCTGCCCGATCAGGTGCGGCAGGTGCTCGAAATCGGCCCCGGCATGGGCGTTCTCACGCAGTACCTGCTCGAAAATCCCGCCTATCAAACCAGCGTAGTCGAGATCGATACCGAATCGGTTACGTACCTGAAAAAACATTATCCGGCCCTGGAAAGCCGCATTTTTGCCACCGATTTTCTCAAGCAGAACCTCAGCGAGCTGTTCCCGGAGCAGCCGCTGGCCATTATCGGCAACTTTCCCTATAATATCAGCAGCCAGATTTTTTTCTCGGTTCTGAACAACCGCCACCAGGTGCGCGAGGTGGTGGGTATGCTGCAAAAAGAAGTGGCCCAGCGCCTGGCCGAGCCGCCCGGCTCCAAAACCTACGGCATTCTCAGCGTGCTGCTGCAGGCTTATTATCAGATTGAATACCTGTTCACCGTGCCGCCCCACGTCTTTGTGCCGCCACCCAAAGTCGAGTCGGCCGTGGTGCGCATGACCCGCAATACGACGCTCGCGCTCGACTGCGACGAAAAGCTGTTTTTTAGGGTCGTGAAGCAGGCGTTTCAGACCCGCCGCAAGACGCTGCGCAACGCCCTCAAACCCTTCGGCCTGCCGGCCGAAGCCACCATGGGTGCCATTTTCGACAAGCGCGCCGAACAGCTCGGCGTGGCCGAATTTGTAGGCCTGACGCAGCGCGTCGCCCAGCACCACGCCGCTTCCGGCCCCGAATTGCCCGAGGTGGAGCTAACCGGGGAGGCCGAATAATGGCGTCCTTGTCCTCTTCCGCGCCCAATCAACCCGAACCTGCTACCGCCGGGAACGGCCCGCTGCCGGCCCCGGGAACTCGGGGCGTATGCCTAGTAATTGACGAAATGCACCCGTCGCTGCCCGCGCTGTTGCAGCAAATCGGCGTGGCCATCAGCTATTGCCCGTACCTGACAGCCGCCGAAGTGCCCGCCGCGCTGGCCGCCTACCCGTACGAAGGACTGGTGGTGCGCAGCAAGCTGCGCGTCACGGCCGGGCTCCTGGCCAACGGCCCGCACCTGCGCTACGTGGCCCGCGCCGGCGCCGGCACCGATAACATCGACGAAGCGGCGCTGGCCGCCGCCGGCGTAACACTGCTCAACGCTCCCGAAGGCAACCGCGACGCCGTGGGCGAATACGCCTTGGGCCTGCTCCTGACGCTATTCCGGCACATTGCCCGGGCCCACCACGAGGTGCGCCAGAGCCAGTGGCGGCGCGAGGCCAACCGGGGAGAGGAAATCGGCGGTAAAACCATTGGCCTGCTGGGTTACGGGCACATGGGCCGGGCTTTTGCGCGCCGGCTCAGTGGGTTTAGCTGCACCGTGCTGGCCCACGACAGCGACCCCGATTGTGCCCCCGACGAGTATGCGACGCTGGTGAGTCTGCCCGAGCTTCAGGCCCGGGCCGAGGTGCTTAGCCTGCACATTCCGTACTCGGCCGCTAATCACCACGTCGTGAATGAGGCGCTGCTGGCCGGCTTTGCGGCGCCATTCTGGCTGCTGAATACGGCCCGGGGCGAAGTGCTCGATCAGGCCGCCCTGGTGCGGGCGCTGCTCGTGGGCACGGTGCGCGGCGCGGCGCTCGACGTGCTCGAAAATGAGCGGCTCGACACCCTCACTCCGGCGCAGCACGCGGCATTCGATTTTCTCATTAATGCCCCCAATGTGGTCCTTTCGCCGCACATCGGCGGGTGGACGCACCAGAGCTACGCCCGGATCAACGAGGTGTTGGTGCGGAAGATTGCGGCTTTCCGGGCCCTCGCGCCGGGCGGGGCGGTGGGCAGCTAGCCCGATTTGCGTATCTTTGTCCCGAACCTAATGAGGGAGAACGGTTGGCCCGGCCAGCCGTTCTTCTTGTTTTTTAGCCAAACCGCCTAGTATCTACTCTTATGGCCAGCTTCAATTATTACACTCCCGAGGGGCTGCAACGATTAAAGGATGATTTGCAGGATCTTAAGGTCAAGGGCCGGGCCAAAGCCGCCGAGGACCTGCGCGAAGCCCGCGACAAAGGTGACCTGAGCGAGAACGCCGAATATGACGCCGCCAAGGACGCCCAGGGCCTGCTGGAACTGAAAATCTCCAAGCTCGAAGAAGTAGTGGGCAACGCCCGCCTCATCGATGAAACCAACATGGACTTCACCAAAGTGCTCATCATGAGCAAGGTGAAGCTCAAGAATCTCAAAAACGACATGGTGCTCGACTACACGCTCGTGGCCGAGGAAGAAGCTAATCTGGCCGCTGGCAAAATTTCGGTGAAGTCGCCGATTGGCAAAGGTTTGCTGGGCAAATCCGCCGGCGACATGGCCGAAATCACCGTCCCGGCCGGCAAGCTGCAGTTCCAGATCCTGGAAATCTCGCGCTAAAGTCGAAGCGGACTTTCCCGTTCATTCAGAAAAAAATGGCACAAAGAAGGCGGGCCCGCTCAGGGTCCGCCTTCTTTTTTGTTCGTTCTTTACGGGCGGCTGCGCTTTTTGCGGCTGGCTAAAACCGACCTTTCCCCATGCCTTCGATTTTCTCCCGCATCGTTTCCGGCGAGCTGCCGGCTTATAAAGTGGCCGAGGACGGCCGCCACCTGGCTTTTCTCGACATCACGCCGCTGGTGGAAGGCCACACGCTGGTCATTCCTAAGAAAGAAGTCGATTATATTTTCGATCTGCCGGCCGAGGAGCTGGCGGCGCTGCACGTATTTGCCCAGCGCGTGGCTCAGGGCGTGCGGGCCGTCGTGCCGTGCAAGCGCATTGGCGTGGCTGTGATTGGGCTGGAAGTGCCGCACGCCCACATCCACCTCATTCCGATGACCAAAGTGGCGGATATGAATTTTGCCAACCCCAAAATAACGGTGGCCGCCGCCCGGATGCAGGAGCTGGCCGCCGCCATCGCCGCGCAGGTAGCCGGCGGCAGCGGCCTGGCCGAAGAAGCCGGCAGCGAGTCCCCGGCCGTCGCCGTCGTGCCGCTGGCGCTGCAAAAGCTGGTGGCCGGCCTGCGCTTCGTCAGCGAATCAGACGAGCCGCTGACGGCCGTGGCCTACGCCGCGTCCGGCGGCGAGCTCCCCCCCGCCGCGCTGCTCCAGCTACTGGGCGAGCCGGCCGCCGCCAAAATAGAAACCGTCGAGCTCACGCAGTTCCTGCGCAACCACACCGCCGACGACGGCGTGCTGGGCGATGTGGCGCTGGCCAATCGCTATAAAGCCCTGCAATTATTCCTGAAACAGGAGCTGACCGATACGCAGGTCTACCGCGTGGGCCGCGGCCCGCAAATCCACGCCTACGCCCTGGGCCGGACGACCGACGGCACGCTGGCCGGCTTCAAAACGGTGCTGACGGAGACGTAGGAGAAAGCTGATTATTTGGCAAATCCGGAATGGTCGCTTTAGTGCCGATGCTACTGCGCCCGGCCGCTATCGACCAGTTTTTGCAGACGGGCCTGGGTGGCGGCGGGCAGGGCGCTCAGCAAGTCGAGGCCGGTTGCGGCTTCGATTTTATCGACCGAAGTTAAATACTGCCGCCAGTCGGGGTCGATGCCGTTGTCGTTGGGCGTGTCCACGGCCAGCACGCGCACGGCGGGGTCGGTGGTGAGGCGCTGGAGGTCGTTCGAGCCTTCGGGGAGGATGACCATGACTTTCCAGATGCGGGCTGGGACGGTGACGCGGCCCTGGTCGAGGGTTTCGGCGAAACCGTTTTTGCCCGTGCCGCCTCGCCCGTAGCTGCCCATGATGAGGTAGATTTCCTGGCCCCGCTGCACCTGGGCGCGGCCGTAATCTTCGAGGTGCGCCCAGGTTTGCTGGTTATTGTGGGGCGCCTGGGGCACCATGTTGCTCATGAGGAACGTGGCTGCGTTGGCGTCCAGATCGGCCGTGCGGTCGCCACTGGGGCAGTTGTGGCCTTTATCGAAGCCGGCGCGGGCGTAGCTGGCGGGCGTGACCGGGTAGAACTGCCGGGGCAGGGCCGGGTCGGGGCGGAAGTTATTCTGGCGGGGCGCCCGGCCGAGGTCGGCGCGGCCCAGGTGCCAGCTCACCCAGATGGGCGTGCCCCGGTTGGCATTGTAGCCCACGGTGTATTCGGGGTGGGCGAGCAGGTAGTTGGTGGCGTTGGCGGGGTCGGAGGTGGCGCCGCTGGGGTTGCCCAGGGCGAGGTTGTCATCGGGCGAAGTAGGCGTGGCGGGCGTCTGGGACGCCGGATACTGCGGGCGCTGCGGGTCCGGCGCGGAAGGCCGGGGCGCTGAGCTACTATTGCCGCTACTGCTGCCGTTTTCAGCTGAACCGCTGCCGCCTACTGCCAGGGCCGGGCCATTGGCGGTTTCGAGAGTAATATCATCGAAGTCGAGGCGGGTGTTCGGGCCGCTGGTTTTGCGGATTTCCAGGCGCAGGGGCTGACTGGCCACGCCGGCAAAAACGTGGGGCACCAGCTCCGGTCCGCTGGTGGTGACGGCCGCCCCGGTGCGGACGTAGCTGCGGCCGCCGTCGCGGCTCAGCCACAGCTCCCAGGTGCTGGGGCCGTCCTGCCCGTAGGCTGCCGCGCTGATCGTGATGCGCCTAACCCCGGCCGCCACGTCAAATCCCATGCTCAGGCGCCCCTGCTTGCGGAGGCGGCCCGCGTGCGCGCCCGAATTATGATCCTGCGGGCTGCTGCCGATCAGGCCATCCTGAAAGCGCCAGACGCCGGTGGCCAGCGGCTCATCGGCCGTAGCGTAGCCGCCCTTGGTACCGGCCTCGAAAGTTTCGTGAAACGGACTTGCAGCGGACGTTTGGAGTCCGGCTGTACGCCTACCTGGGGTCGCGGTGGTTTCGGTTGGCTGCGGGGAGCAGGCGAGGAGGAAGAAGGCCGAAAGCAGGCCGGAGAGACGGAGCATGGGGACGAAGATAAGCGGGCTTCCGCACGGCTGTACGCCGGCCCCGGAGTTTGGTCGGCTGGTGCCCGGCGCGCCAAAAAATGCCGGATAACCGATATTTCAGGCATGGGAAGAGATAGAAATAATCGCGCGAGGGCCGTAGCTTAGCTATCCAATTACTCCCCTAACGCTTTTCAATTACTTGTTTTATGGAAGAAAATCAACTTGCGCCCCTTCCCCGGACCTCACCCATCGCGGCCGGGGAAGCGGCCGAGATTCAGGCCCGTTTTTTTGCCCAGGTGTACGGCTGGATGGCCGCCGGTCTGGGGCTGACCGGGGGCGTGGCCCTGGTGGCTTCCTCATCGCCGGCATTGATGCAGCTGGTTTTCGGGACGCGCTTCGTGTTTATGGGGCTGATTATCCTGGAGTTGGTGGTGGTCGGGTTTCTCTCCTCGCGCGTCTTCGACTGGAGTGTGGCCAAGGTGCAGACGGCCTTTGTGGGCTACGCGGCTTTGAACGGCATCACCCTGAGCTGCATTTTTCTGGCGTACACTTCGGCCTCAATTGCCTCCACTTTTTTCGTGACGGCCAGTACTTTCGGGGTGATGAGCCTCTATGGCTACTTCACAAAGCAGGATTTGTCCGGATGGGGCAAGCTGCTGAGCATGGCACTCATCGGCCTGGTCATCGCGATGGTGGTGAATATGTTCTGGCAGAATTCCGTGATGCAGGTGGCTACGTCCTTCATCGGCGTGCTGCTCTTCGTGGCCCTGACGGCCTACGATACCCAGAAGCTCAAGCAGCTGGCGCTGCTTGGCGCGACGCAGGGGGAAGACTTTAACCAGAAGGCCTCCATTCTGGGCGCCCTCACGCTGTACCTGGATTTCATCAACCTGTTCCTGTTTTTGCTGCGTCTGTTCGGGCGGCGGCGGTAGCAGCTTGGAGCGGG
>JAYWCH010000063.1:0-9437 GCA_043780755.1 Hymenobacter sp. | reverse complement strand
AACGACGGCACCGCCGAAACCGTGCCGCTCGATCACTTCATTCCCCTCTTCGGCCTCACGCCCAAGCTCGGCCCCATCGGCGAGTGGAACCTCGAATTGAGCGACGACGCCATCGTGGTCAATACCATGGATTACAGCACTTCGCTGCCCGGCGTGTTTGCCATTGGCGACATCAACACCTATCCTGGCAAGCTCAAACTCATCCTCTGCGGCTTCCACGAGGCAGCGCTGATGTGCCAGGGCGCTTACAAGTATATTTACCCCGACAAAAAATACGTGCTGAAGTACACCACCGTCAACGGCGCGCCCAGCCTGTAACGATCATTGGGGATGGGGTAAGCCGGCAGGGTCGCCGGGATCAGCGGCCGTCCATCCGGCTTACCCCATTTTCTCCGTCCCGCTTCATTTCCTATGCAAGAAGATATTCGCATCTACGTCGAAGAAACTACCGGCCAGCGCCGCGAGATCGAAGCGCCCACCGACATGGGCCTGAATTTGATGGAGATGCTCAAGGCCAGCGGCTACGACATTATGGCGACCTGCGGCGGCATGGCGCTCTGCGCCACCTGCCACGTGGAAGTGCTGGCCGGCCCCGCCCTACCCGACCCGGGCGACGACGAGCTGGACATGCTCGAAACCTTGCCCGTGGTCTACGAAGGCTCGCGCCTGAGCTGCCAGATCCGTCTCGCGCCCCACACCGATGGGCTGGTGGTTCGCCTCGTGCCCACCGGCGCGTAAGCACTGACCGGCGCGCTGGCCCGAGTTCCGGCCTGAAATGATAAAAGAAAGACCCCGTCGGTGATCCGGCGGGGTCCTTTCTTTTGAGCTTGAAATCAACCGGCTAAGCCCGGATCAGGGCCGGCGCTTGGGCGGAACGGGGCCGGAAGGAGTAGCCCGCGGGGCGACCACGGCGGCGGCGGCGGCCGGCGGCGCCACGGGACGCGCCACGGGCTCGACCGGAACGGCCGTGAAGCTGAATACTTCCACCACGATGCGCCAGCCCGCGCTGGCCTCCCGCCGCCAGATGCGGAGGTAGCTGCCGGTTTCTTCAGGATGCTTGGGGCCGCTCGCCCGGGCAAACGTCCCGATGACGTAGCCCAGGTCGCCAGCGGCGGCGAGGTAGCCGGTGGTGGAGGCAAACTGGTAGCCGTCCTCCAGACTGCCCATATTGGCAAGGGCAGCCACGCCCTGCATCATCGACAGGCCGGAGCGGTAGAGCCGGGCCTCGGCACTGAGGTACTGCTCGTAGGTGGCGCCGGGCTTTTGCAACTGGGCGGCGGCGAATTTGCGGTCGATGTCAATCAGAATATAGGACGGCGCCGTGCTGGGCGTGGCCACGCCCACGGGCAGGCGCGGGCCGGGCACGGGCACGGGCACGGGCGGCGCAATCCCGATCCGCTCCACGCTCATGTCGATCACGAATTTCCACTTGCCGTCGGGTTGTTTGCGCCACACGGTCACGTACTCGCCGGCCGACTGGGGGCGATCGTTTTGCAGCAGCGTCCACGGGCCAGTGGTGTAGCCGAGCTCCCCCGACTGCGCTCCATCGGCCAGTACGGGATACCACTTCAGGCGGCTCCCGGTGCGGACGGGGCGGGCTTTCCAGCCCTGGGGCGGGCTGGTCCACTGGCCGCCCTCGGCCACGAGCGCCGAGGCGGCGCTATTGGCCAGGTAAGCGGCGGCCGTGCCCGTACGGGCGGCCTGCGTGGCAAAAGCCTGCTCGGCCGTCACCACCGCTCCCCGGGCCGACTGAGCCCGCAACGTAAAGGGGAAGAAAAGGGCCACCATAAGCCCGATAGTCAATTGATTATTCATAATATACCAGCGCACACAATCCTGTATACTAAAGATACGGTTTCCTGCATAATAACTATTCCAATGCAATTCCCTTTGGCGCATCTGTAGCGAACTTGCGGCCGGATTGTCGCGTGCCGGGCACGCTGGGTAACCTTTTATCTTCTTTTTTCTACTTTTTATTTTATGAATTTAGCTGATCTCACTGCCCGGGCCCGCCGTATTCGCCTGGTACTCACCGATTGCGACGGCGTACTCACCGACGGCGGCGTTTATTATTCGGAACGGGGCGAAGAAATGAAGCGCTTTCACATTCGGGACGGCATGGGCGTGGTGCGCCTGCGCGAACACGGCATCCAGAGCGGCATCGTGACGGGAGAAATGTCGCCCGCCGTGCGCACCCGCGCCGCCAAGCTGCGCATCGAAGAATTGCACCTGGGTATTCAGGATAAACCCGCCTGCCTGCGCGAAATCCTGACCCGCACCGGCCTGCGGGCCGAGGAAGTAGCCTTCATCGGCGATGATACCAACGACGTGGGCGTGCTCGGCCTGGTGGGGCTCTCGGCCTGCCCCGGCGATGCCACTTCCTTCGCCCGCGCCGTGGCCGACTTTCACTGCCAGACCCCCGGCGGCCACGGCTGCTTTCGCGAGCTGGCGGAATTTATCATTGCTGCGCAGAGCTAGTTTTCTGGCGGGCTGATTTCCTGAAAAATCAACTCGCAAAGTCTCCGGCTATTCCGGCAGCAAGCCCTGCCGGGCGGCGAGTTTGATGAGCGCGGCCGTGTTGCGGGTCTGGGTTTTGGCAATGATATTCTGGCGGTGCGTCTCGATAGTGCGCTTGCTGGTGATGAGCTTGAGGCCGATTTCGGCGTTGGTCAGGCCCTCGGCCACCAGGGCCAGAACCTGAATTTCGCGCTTGCTCAGGTTCAGGGTGGGACGCGAGATCGGGGCGGCGGCAGCGCTGCCGGCGTGTGAGCGCCCCAGCAGCCCCAGCCCGATGGCCGTGCCCAGGAAAGGCTGCCCGCCAGCCACGGCCCGCAGGCCGTAGACCAGCTCCGCAAACCGGGCCCCTTTCAGCAAGTAGCCGTGGGCGCCCAGGTGGAAGGCGCGTACAACCTCGGGCGCGGTGGCGGGCTCGCCGTGGGCCAGCACCCGCAGCTGCGGGTACTGCTCGCGCAGGGCCGGCAGCAGAGCGAAGGCATCGGGCCCCGGCAGCTTCAGATCAAACAGCACTACGGTAGGGGCAGTACTGGGCAGCAGGGCCAGCAACTCGGCGCCAGTGCCGGCGGTGCCCACCATTTGTAGCTCCGGAAGCGCCCCGAGGCCAACCCCGAGTGCCGCGCGGGTCTGGGAATGACCTTCGGTGAGAAGCAATCGAATCATAGATAAATAAATAAATTACAGAAACTAAAGATATAACTTTTATTATTAGAGAAAGCTGCAAAGATGATTATCTCCCAGTTAACGGTATCATTACAAGTATTATCCCCTTTTGGGGAACCGATCAGGACTGGGTTGAGTACGGTTGATACCGGGCCGACCGGGCCAGTAGCACGCCCGCTGTTTTAGTGCAGCGGGCTGTGGTGTAAGTTAAGGGACCCAACTTTACACTTCCTCACGCGTTTCGATAAGCTCAACTACCCCCCGATGATGACCCGAATCCTACTTGCTGATGACCATACCATTCTGCGCGACGGAATCCGGGCCTTGCTTTCGACCAACGCCGACTTTGACGTGGTGGGTGAGGCCAGCAATGGCGCCGAAGTACTGGCGCTGCTCGAAACCGTGCCCGTCGATGTGGTACTGATGGATGTGCAGATGCCCGTGCTCGATGGATTTGCCACCATGCCCGAGCTGCGCCGCCGCTTTCCCGACGTGCGCGTGCTGGTGCTCACCATGCTCGACCACGAGAACTACGTGGCCCGGATGCTGGAAGCCGGCGCCCTGGGCTACGTGCTCAAGAATGCGTCCATCAGCGAGATCACGTACGCCATTCGCACGGTGGCGGCGGGCAATGCCTTTTTGTGCACCGAAGTCGGCCTGACGATGCTCTACAAAGCCGTCACCCAATCGACCAGCGCCGTGGACGACGCCGGCAGTCACGGCGCGGCCGACCTCACGGCCCGCGAGCTGGAGGTGCTCAAGCTCATCGCTGAAGGGCTGACCAACGGCGAAATTTCCGAGAAGCTCTTCACCAGCAAGCGCACCATCGAAACGCACCGCCAGAATATCATTGCCAAGACCCAGGCCAAGAATACGGCCGCCCTCATCCGCCTGGCCGTGAGCCGGGGGTTGATTTCTTAAGTAAAACCTTAGAGCAAGCCGCCCAGGGCGCTGATGCTCAGGGCCACGATGGCGGTGTTGAAACCGAAGGAAATGATGGCGTGCAGCAAGGTGGTGCGCCGCTGGCGGCGGCCGGAAATGCCCACGTCAGCCGTCTGGGCAGTCATACCCACGGTGAAGGCGAAGTAGGCGAAGTCGAGGTAATCGGGCTCCGGATTCTGGCCGGGGAAGTCCAGGCCGCCGGTGTCGCCGCCCGCCCGGTCATCGTTGTCGTAATAAATGTGGGCGTAGCGCAGCGTGAAAACGGTGTGCACCAGCAGCCACGATTCGAGCACGGCCACGACGCTGAGCGCAATGTGCCGGGCCAGGAGCCCGGCCGATAAGGTTTTCATGGTTCCCAGCAGCGCCACCACCGCCAGCAGGCTGGTCAGGGCCGCTACCAGCACAAAGACAAAGGCCACGGCCCGGCTAGGGTCTTCGTTGTTGGCCACGGTGCGAATGCTTTCGGTGTCGGCAGTGAACATGGCGGCCGCGATCAGCAGCAGGGTAATGGCCGCGTACACGTCCCAGGCCGCCACCCAGCGGCTGACGGTACCCACAGTGGCGGGCAGCAGCAGGAGGACCAGCGCCGCCAGGCCCAGCCCAATCAGGAGCCGGTAGCGGGCCGAGATGCGGCCAATGAGGTGAATAAGGCGGAAAGTAGCGGCGGGAGGAGCGGGCACGGAACGAAACGGAAGGGGGCTTAGCCGGGGAAGCCCCAAACTTACGGCCTCTAACGGCGCTTCCTTTGTATCGAACACCGCTCCGATCCTTTTTCCGCTTTCCCCCGCATGAATCCCGCCCCGCTCTCCGGCCTCTACGCCCCTTCGCTCGCCCTCGTCACCGATCTCTACCAGCTCACCATGGCCTACGGCTACTGGCAGCAGGGCATGCAGGACCGCGAGGCTGTCTTTCATCTATACTTCCGCCAGGCGCCGTTTCAGGGCGGGTACGCCGTGGCCGCCGGGCTGGCCCTGGCCGTGGACTGGGTCGAAACCCTGCAATTTTCCGACGATGACCTGGCCTACCTCGCCAGCCTGCGCGGCAGTAAAGACGGCGTACTTTTCCCCCCCGAATTCCTCGAATACCTGCGCGGGCTGAAATTCACCTGCGACATCGACGCCGTGCCGGAGGGCAGCGTGGTTTTTGGCAATGAGCCGCTGATCCGGGTGCGCGGGCCGCTGTTGCAAGCGCAGTTACTGGAAACGGCGCTGCTCACGCTGATCAATTTTCAGACCCTGATTGCCACCAAGGCCGCCCGCATCCGCGAAGCCGCCGGGCCGGGCGATCAGGTCCTGGAGTTCGGCCTTCGCCGCGCCCAGGGCTTCGACGGCGGCCTGGGCGCCAGCCGCGCCGCCTACCTCGGCGGCTGCGATGCCACCAGCAATGTGCTGGCCGGCCGGCGCTACGGCATTCCCGTGCGCGGCACCCACGCCCACAGCTGGGTGCAGGCTTTTGGCGATGAAACCCGGGCATTTTCGGCCTACGCCCAGGCGTTTCCCGACGACTCGGTTTTTCTGGTCGATACCTACGATACCATTGAGGGCGTGCGCCAGGCCATTCACGTGGCCCGGCAGATGCGCGCCAACGGCCACGAGCTGGCCGGCATCCGCCTCGATTCCGGCGATCTGGCCTACCTCAGCCGCGAGGCCCGGGCCGTGCTCGACGAGGCCGGCTTTCCTAAAACGCGCATCGTGGCCAGCAACGATCTGGAGGAAAACCTCATCACCAGCCTCAAGCAACAGGGCGCCCAAATCGATACCTGGGGCGTGGGCACCCAGCTTGTGACGGCCTACAATCAGGCGGCGCTCGGCGGGGTTTACAAGCTCGCCGCCCTGCGCAAGGCCGACGACTCGGGCTGGGATTTCACCCTCAAGCTCTCCGAGCAGGCCGCTAAAACCAGCATCCCCGGCATTCTGCAAGTCCGTCGCTACCTCAACGAGTACGGCCGTCCCCGCGCCGACATGCTCTACAACACCGCCGAATCCCTCCCCGACCAGCTCACCCTCATCGACCCGGCTGACGCCACCCGCCGCCTCATCATCAAGCCCGAAACTAAGTTCCGCGAGCTGCTGGAGCCCGTTTTTCGCCGGGGTCAGCGCGTACTGGACCTACCCACGCTGGCCGAAAGCCGCGCCCGCGCCCAGCGCGAAGTCCAAAGCCTGGACCCCGGCATCCGCCGCTTCCTCAACCCCCACACCTATCCTGTGGGCCTGGAGCGCAGCCTCTACGATTACCGCAACCGGCTGATCCTGGAGAAGCGGCCGTTACGCGGGGCCTAGCGCCCGGTGCTCCGCGCAGCCTGACGCAGTACCCAACCCGCCCAATCAGGGCACCCGCCAGCCCAACTGAATGTTAAATATGCTTCGATAAGCGGGCGGCAAACGAGCCGGGTCTTACTTGGTCTTCTCAAGACCCAAAAAGCAGATCCAGAATGGCAAACCAGGGCTCGGGTTTGCCATTAGGCTTATGCTCAAATGATCTTAGCGCCTCGTCATGCAGAGCGGAGCGAAGCATGACGGTTTTTGGCTCCGGAACCAGTCTGCTTTGTAGTTCGGATTTGATTTCGACAAATTCCAGCTTCATTTTGCCAAAGTGGAACTCAAATTCGCTACCTCGCAGTGGATGAATTCCACCCAGCCCAAACGCGAGCTTGCCGCTGGCAATTAATAAAGGACCAGCCTCCATTCATTGCCAGCGGCAAGCTTGCGTCTTGTCAACTACCTCACACGTAGCGCAACTCCCCCGTACCCACGCGCAAGGTCACGCCACTCTCAGCCGTGAGGTGCCCCGCTACCTGCGCATCGTAGCCGCTGGCTTGCAGGGAGGCTACTACGGCCGCGGCGGCCGCTTCTTCCGTCACGAGCAGCATGCCGGTGCCCATGTTCCAGTAGAGATAGGCCGTTTCGGCGCTGAGGTGGCCGATCTCGCAGAGGCGCTGCATAGCGGGCAGGGGCTCGAATAAGTTGTCGAGCACCGCACCGAGGCCATTTTTGAGCACCCGCTGGAAGTTATCGGCCACGCCGCCACCGGTGATGTGGGCCACGCCGTGCAGCGGCAAACCCGCGTCGAGCAGCGCGCCCACGGCGGGGGCATAGATGAGCGACGGGGCCAGCATGGCCGCGCCCCAGGTAGCATATTGGGCGGCATCGGTGCCATCGTAGGGCGCCTCGTGCCAGTTATCGCCGAAGACGTTTTGCAGCGTTTTGCGGGCCAGCGAGTAGCCGTTGGAGCGGAACGAGGGCGAGCGCAGCGCCACCACCACGTGCCCGGCCCGGGCGGTTTTGCCGCTCAGGGGCTGGGCCAGGCTGGGGTGCAGCACCCCGATGGCCGTGGAACACCAGTTGAAATTCATCTTCGCGCCCGGCCAGCCCCCGATGCGGTTACCGAGCTCGGCAATCTCGCCGCCGGTGATGGCCAGCTGGGAGAAGTTGGCGGCATCGTGCAGGCCGCGCATCAGCTCGTCCACCACGGTGTAGTCGAGGTGGTTCACGTCGATGATATTCGACAGGTTGGTGGGAATGAAGCCGGCGGCGATCAGATCATCGGCCGTCATGGCGATGAGGTCGTAGCCGAGCGTATCATATTTATTAAGGCGCTCGGCCACTTCAATCTTCGTCCCGATGCCGTCGGAGCTGATGCCGAGGCGTTCGGCGCCGAAGCGGATCTCGTTGGAGAAGCCGCCGTCGAGATCCTGGGCGGGCTCGCCGGGCTTGCCGGCGCGGTTAGCGAACGTCTTTTTCGACCAGTTGTAGGCGTTGCGCGAAGCGGCGTTGCCTTCTTCGATGGAGTAGCCGGCGGGGTTTTCGGGGGCAGTGGACATGAGGGAATAATCGGGGAATGTCAGGCTAAAAAGAACGTCGGGCGGCGCATTCCGGGGGGTTGGGTGAGCTTAGTGCTCCGTCGGCTCGGGCGCTTTGGCGCTCACCGACAGGCTTTTTTTCACCTTGTCCTTGCTGCGGTGGCTGGCGCGCTCCTCCTGAATGTGGCGCAGGTAATGGGTCACGTCGCCCGTCGGATACTTACCCGAGAAACAGGCGAAGCAGCTGCCGCCGTGGCCTTTTTCTTCGGCAAAGAGCTCCTGCAGATCCGTCAGATCCTGGTAGATCACCTTGTCGGCTTCGATGTAGGCGCAGATTTCGTCCTCCGTATAATTGGCCGCGATCAACTCAGTGCTCATCGCCATGTCGATGCCGTAGATGCAGGGCGAAACGATGGGCGGGGCGCTGGAGATAAAGTATACTTCGGCCGCGCCGGCATCGCGCAGCAGGCGCACGATGCGCCGCGACGTAGTGCCGCGCACGATGCTATCGTCCACGACGGCCACTTTCTTACCTTCCACAAACGAGCGGATGGGGTTGAGCTTCTTCTTCACCACATCCTCGCGCCCGGCCTGGGTGGCCACGATGAAGGAGCGGCCCATGTGGTTGTTCTTCACCATGGCCCGGCGATATGGCACGCCGATGGCCTCAGCCAGCCCGGAGGCCGCGAAATACCCCGACGACGGCACGTCGATCACCATATCGGGCTTGAGGCCGGCGTCGGCCACCTTGCGGGCCAGGCGCTTGCCGAGGCGCACGCGCTCGCGGGCCACCAGCCGGCCGTGAATGGTGGAGTCTTCGCGGGCAAAATAGATCTGCTCGAACGCGCAGAAGTGCTTGGGCAGCTCGTACGGGTTCTTGTAGTGAACCTGGAAGTTGTTATCGATAAAAATGGCCTGGCCCGGACCCACGTTTTCCACCAGCTCGAAGCCCAGGAAATCAAAACAAGTGCTTTCCGAAGCGAAGGCGTAGAACGTACCGGCTTCCGTTTCGCGCCGGCCCAGAACCAGCGGACGGATGCCCAGCGGATCGGTGAAGGCCAGCAGGCCGTGCCCGGCAATGAGGGTAATGGTGGCGTAAGCGCCCTTCACCAGCTCCTGAGTGGTTTCCACGGCGTCGAAAATATCGACCACCGAGAGATGCGCCAGGTCCTTCACGCGCAGCTCCGAAGCGAAGGTGTACATGATGAGCTCCAGATCATTGGTCGTTTTGGGCAATACGTGGTACTGCTCGTGCAGCCGCTGAGCCACGTCGCGGAAGTTGATGACGTTGCCGTTGTGCACCATGGCCATCCCGAACGGGTAGCTGGTGGTGAAGGGCTGCGCCAGGTCCGAATCATTGGCGCCCTGCGTGGTGTAGCGCACGTGGCCGATGCCGGTGTTGCCGCTCAATTTCTTGATCTGCTTGCGCTTGAACACGTCATTCACCAGGCCCTGACCCTTGTGCAGGTGGAACGCCGAGCCGTCGAACGTGGCAATACCGGCCGCATCCTGCCCCCGG
>JAYWCH010000062.1:0-4368 GCA_043780755.1 Hymenobacter sp. | reverse complement strand
TGCCGCCCAGGCCCTGGGGCAGGCCGCCACCACCCGGCGCGGCGTGTACGCCAGCGTGCCCGGCCCGATGCTCGAAACCCCGGCCGAATACCGCTACCTTCGCCTCATCGGGGCCGATGCCGTGGGCATGAGCACCGTGCCCGAAGTCATTGCCGCCCGTCACCTGGATTTGCCAGTGCTGGCTGTGTCGGTCATCACCGATCTGTGCGCGCCTGGTCACCTCAAACCAGTGGTGCTGGCTGATATCTTCGCCGCCGCCGCCCAGGCCGAACCCCGCCTCACAGCGTTGATCAAGGCCGTAATCGCGGGGCTTTAGGCGGGAACCGGGAGTTATTTCGATAGAATTTTCGTGGTCGTAGTTGCGCTTAGGACCGAAAAAATGCCCACTCCGCCCTGCACCGTGCTGTAGATGGCAGAAGGCTGGGCGAACGGATTGCCGTTGGCATTGCGGGCATCGCGCAGCGACTGGCGGAAGCGGAAAAACGCCTCGTCGGTGTGGTAGAGCGTGGCCGTGACCGTATCGCCGGGGAAGAAGCGGTAGCTGGTGCCCACCACGAATTGCTGACCGTTGAGTAGCCGGTCCTCGAACGCGTTGTCTACCTCCGGGCGTTTCAGCAGCGCGCCTTTGGCGGGGTTGCCCTTGTGGAGCTGCAGGCGGTAGCAGTCGTCGGCCGTGGCCGGATCGCGGAAATAGGTGAGGAAGTACGCCTTGCGCTCGGCGCCGGGCTTGTCGTTGAATTTGTAGCGCACCGAATCGATGGGCACCGGCGCCAGCATGGTGGCGGTGCCCGTCACGTGCCGGCCCCGGGTATCGCGCACGTCGAGCGTGAACACGTCGCCGGGCTTGGCCACCAGCGGATCGCGCCCGATGTGGGAGTGAAATTTCTCGCCCGTCGTATCCGTCAGGGCCTTGTAGTTGGGGGCGAAGCGCAGGGGCACCGGCGTGCCGTTGGGCATGGTGAGCGTCACGGTGACGTCGGTGGGGACCTGCGGCAACACGGTGCTCAGGTACGGCACCGACGTGGTGACGGCCAGACTCGGCACCTGCCCCGGAATGAGGTAGCACTCCACCACCAGCTCGGCCGAGTACGAGGGCAGCGGCACGTCGATGTTGTTCTGCAATTTGCCGCAGCCAGCCAGGGCCAACTGCGCGCACACCACCAATCCCACCCTAATCATTGCGCTTTCCATAAATAATTTAATAAAAAAATCCGTGCAGACCGACACCCACTGCCCGTCCACAAAATCCGTGAAATCCGCTACAAATCCGTAAAATCCGTGGTCAGAATCGGAAGTTGTAAGTGAGCGAAGGAATGACGGGAAACAGCGACACCTGCCGGGCCTGGAAGCCCGTAATGCGGTCGGTGCTCTTGTCCTTCACCGTCTCAAAAAACACGAAATAGGCATTGCGCCGATTGTAGGCGTTGTAAATGCTCAGGGTCAGATCCTGATTGAGCCGGGCCCCGATTTTGTACACCACGCCCAGGTCGAGGCGGTGGTAGGGAATGAGCTGGTAGGAATTACGGTCAGGGTAAATCGGAATCGGGCGCGGGTCGATGCCGGTGTTCGAGCCCGGAATATCCTGCGCCCCAAACCGGCCCAGGGGCAGCGTGGTGAGCGAGCCCGAGGTGTAGATAAAGCTGGTCGTGAGGTTGATGCGGGCGTTGAGCCGGTGCAGCACCACCACGGTCAGGTTGTGGCGGCGGTCGTAGTTGGGGTGGAAGTCGGCGCCGTTGTTGACGCCGTTGGTGCCGTTCTGGGGCTGGAAATTGCGCCAGCTCCAGGCCAGCGTGTAGCCAATCCAGCCGGTGGTGCGGCCGGTTTTCTTTTCCAGGTAAATCTCGTCGCCGTAGCTCCAGCTTTTGCCGAAAATAAACTCCGAATTCAGCTCCGGGTTCACGAAAAGCTGGGCGCCGTCCTTGAAATCGACCTGATTCCTGCCCCATTTATAGTACACTTCATTGGTGAGCAGGTACTTGCCCTGGCCCAGCAAAAAGCTGATGCCGCTGCTCACCTGCTGCGAGCGCTGGGGCTTGACCGACAGCCGCGAAGGATACCAGATATCGGTCGGCAGTGAGGCGCCGGAGTTGGTCACCAGGTGCACGTACTGGTACATCAGGGCGTAATTGGCCTTGAGCGAAACGCGGTCGTTGAGCGAGTAGCGGGCCGAGGCGCGGGGCTCCAGCCCGCCATACTGGTCGCTGCCGCTACGGAAACCGGTCAGCCGCAGGCCGCCTTCGAGCTGTAATTTGTCGGTCGCCCTGTAGTTATCGGAGGCATAAAGGGCCCCTTCCTGGCCGTTGTAGCTGACGTCGGACCCGAAGTTGACGCTGCCGTCGGCGGAATTGGCATCTAGCCGCCCCACGCCAAACCGGTGCTGGGTGACGATGGCTCCGGCCTTGATCACATGCCGGTCGTTGGGGGTGTATTCGAAGTCGGTGCGCGCGCTGTAATCCAGAATGCTGGAGCCGAGGCCGAAGCTGAACTGGTCGAGCTTGTTGGTCAGGTTGTACTTATAATCCGAAACGGAAACGGAGGTATTGACAAACAGCTTGGGCGAAAAAACGTGGTTCCAACGCAGTGACCCGATGGTATTGCCCCAGCTAAATTTGAAATCGAAGCCGCCCGGACTGTTGAATCCGAAGATGTCGCGTCCCAGGTAGGCGGTGAGAAACACCTGGTCTTTAGCGCCCAGCGTGTAGTTGGCCTTGGCGTTGAGGTCGTAGAAATAGTAGTCGGGAATGGGGCTGTAATCGGGCTTTTTCTCGTTGCGCCGATTGATAGCGCGGGTGAAAACATCGAAATACGTGCGCCGGCCCGAGACGATAAAGGAGCCCTTACCCTTGTTGATCGGCCCTTCCACGGTGAGGCGGGAGGAAATCAGTCCCAGCCCGCCGGTCACTACCATACGCTGGCGGTCGCCCTCGCGCAGCTTCACGTCCACCACCGACGAGAGCCGCCCGCCAAACTGCGCCGGAAAGCCCGATTTGTACAAATCCACGCTCTGCACGGCATCGGAATTAAACACTGAGAATAACCCAAACAAGTGGTTGGGGTTGTAAACCAGGGCATTGTCGAGTAGCACCAGGTTTTGGTCGGCCGAGCCGCCGCGCACGAACAGGCCGCTGGTGCCTTCGCCCCCGCTCTGCACGCCCGGCTTGAGCTGCAGGGTTTTGAGAATATCGACTTCGCCAAACAGCGCCGGCAGTAGCTTGGCCTCCTGAATGCTGAGGTGCTCGACGCCCATCTGGGTGGTTTTGAGCTTCTGTTCCAAGGTCACGGAGCCCTGCACCACGACTTCGCTCAGCTCGTTGCCTGTCGTTTCCAGGTTCAGATTCAGGCGTTGGTTTTTGGTCAGATTCAGCTCGCGGGTGAGCGGCTTGTAGCCCACAAAAGCGATGACAAGCTGCTGCCGGCCGGCCGGCAGACTCAGCGAAAAACGCCCGAGCGAGTCGGCCGCCGTGCCGGTAGTGAGGGCGGGCACGGCCACGCTCGCGCCGGGCAGCGCCTCGCCGCGTGCGCCTCGTACCGTGCCGCTAAGGGTAAACCGCCCGGGAGTCTGCGCCCCGGCCGGCTGCCGCCAGATCCCCGCCAATAGTAAAAGAAAGAACAGGTGGCGCAGTATAAATCCGGGTCTCATAAAGGTCGATGGGAAAGGCCAAAGGTAACGTCGAACCCAACGCCCGGACCTGCCGGATAGTTTGCGCCCGCCCGGCCGGGCGCCGCCCGATCAGCCCACGAAGGGCCGCAGAGCCTGGGCGATCTGCGCGGCGGGCACCACGCCCGTCTGCCGCCACACGGGCTTGCCCTGATGAAACAAAATCAGGGTCGGCACGCTCTGCACGCGGTATTGCTGGGCCACGGCGGCATTGCGGTCAATATCGATCTTGATAACGCGCACCTTGCCGCCGTGTTGGGCCGCCACCTGCTCGAGAATGGGCGCCATGGTCTTGCAGGGTCCGCACCAGGTGGCGTGGAAGTCGACCAGCACGGGCATGCCGGGGCTATCGATGAGTTCGGAAAAGGATTTTTTACGGGGCATAATCAGGTTAAAATAGGTGAGTGCTGTAGTGAACCGCCGGCGGTCTGGTTTTCAAACGCAAAGAGCCGGGCATCCGGCCCGGCTCTTTGCGTTGAGCTCAACTCTAATCCGTCGCTATGGCGGCGCTACTTGTTAATAATCGTCACGTCGTTGCCTACTTCCGGAAATACAAATTTCCCGCCCACAGCTTTCACGCCTTTTACCCGGCATTCCCAGGTATAGCGGCCGGGAGGGGTAGTGGCGGCTTCGCCACTTTCGGTTTTAAAATATTGCGGATCAGAAGGATCAGTGGGGAAGAGGACATCGACGCCGGTCTGGCCTTTGGT
>JAYWCH010000061.1:0-2944 GCA_043780755.1 Hymenobacter sp. | reverse complement strand
ATCATCATGGTGGGCGAAACCGGCACCGGCAAAACCTTCCTGGCGCGCATGCTCGCCAAAATCCTGCAAGTCCCCTTCTGCATCGCCGACGCCACCGTGCTCACGGAAGCCGGCTACGTGGGCGAGGACGTGGAAAGCATCCTCACCCGCTTGCTGCAAGCGGCTGATTACAACCTGGAAGCGGCCGAGCGCGGCATCGTCTATATCGACGAGATTGACAAGATTGCCCGCAAGAGCGACAACCCCAGCATCACGCGCGACGTGAGCGGCGAGGGCGTGCAGCAGGCCTTGCTCAAGCTGCTCGAAGGCACCAACATTAACGTGCCGCCCCAGGGCGGGCGCAAGCACCCCGAGCAGAAGATGATTTCGGTGAACACTGAAAATATTCTGTTCATCTGCGGCGGGGCTTTCTCGGGGCTCGACCGGATTATCAAGAGTCGCCTGAATACCAAGCCCATGGGCTTCGCCAAAACGAACCTGGACGAGCAGGTTGACACGGATAACTTCCTGCGCTACGTAACGGCCCAGGATATTAAATCCTTCGGGCTGATTCCCGAGCTGATCGGCCGCCTGCCCGTTCTTACGCACCTCAACCCGCTGGATCGCAGCACGCTGCGCATGATTCTGACCGAGCCCAAAAACTCGCTCGTGAAGCAGTACAAGCGCTTGTTCAACATGGAAAACATCGAGCTCAGCTTCACCGAAGATGCGCTGGAATACATCGTGGAGAAAGCCGACGAGTACCGCCTCGGCGCACGCGGCCTGCGCTCCATCTGCGAGCGCATCATGACCGATGCCATGTTTGAAATGCCTTCCGAAGAAGGCGCCGACGCTTTGGTAATCAACCTAAGCTACTGCCGCAGCAAGTTTGAGAACGAAACCCAACGGCACCTGCGGGCGGCCTGATTATCGGGATCAACCTGATTTTTTGTAGTTGCGGTTTCCCCCGCAACTATAAAAAGGCCCGCCAATTGGCGGGCCTTTTTATAGTTGCGCAAAATACGGAGAGCTTCAGGGTAATCTATTCCACTACCACGCGCCGGATGCTGGGGCTGCGCTCGTCCATCTGGACGGTGAGCAGGTAGGTGCCGGCGGCCAGACCGGGAGTTGTCAGTTCGGTAGTGCTACCGCTGAAAGACTTCGTGCGTACCAGCTGGCCCAGAACATTGTGCAGGGTAAGAATAGCGGTGGTCGCCGGCTCGGCCAGGCTTACGTGCAGGATGCCATTGGCGGTCAGGGGATTAGGCCACACGCTGAATTCGCTTCGATTGGCGCTGGTGGTGGCCGTGGCGACCGTTACGGTGAAAGTCAGGGGGTTGCTGGGGCCACCGGCGGTGGTCACCACAATGTTACCGGTGCTGGCGCCGACGGGCACGGTGAACGCGACTGTAGTCGCACTCACCACCGTGAAGCCGGGGATGGCTACGCCATTCAGGGTCAGGGCGGTAGCGCCGGTCAGGTTGGTGCCGGTGAGAGTGATGTGGGCGCCGACCGGACCGCTGGCGGGGCTCAGACTGGTGGCAACCGGCGGCGCGGCGCAGGTCGCGCTCAGGCTGAAAGTCCCGGTATCCGTCTGAAAACCCGTGACGAACAGATGGTAAACCGTCCCCGCTACCGACGAGAAAGTCACTGTCGAAGCGCCGGCATTAACGCCGCAGTTGGGGTCATCGTCGTTGCCGGCCACGCAGGTGTAAGTGCCGCAGGCGCCGGAATACACGAAAAGTTTCGTGTCGAAGGTCGTCCCGGCGTTGCAGGTGGAAATCGTCAGGGTATTGCCCGTGCCGGTGATGGTGTAAAATACCCCACCCGCGTCGATGGGCTCGGTGCAGGTGGCGGTGGGATCGCCGGTGGCGGTGGCACTGACCGTGGTACCCGTCAGGGTTTGCCCGCAGGCCAGGGGCAGCGCGTTGGCGCATAGGTCATTGACGGGCGGCACCTGGTAAGCAGTATCGGAACGGCCGGTGCCGCCCGTGGCCGTCACGCTAATGGGACCGGTACTGGCGCCGGCCGGGACGGTTACCGTGAGCTGGGTATCCGAATTCAGGGTAAAGCCCGGCGCATTCGTGCCATTGAAACTGACCTGCGTGGCGCCGGTGAAGGCCGTACCGGTCAGGACGACGACCGTACCGGGCGGGCCGATCACGGGCGTGAACGAGCTGATGACTGGCGGCGGAATTACTACGAAGCTGATCGCCGAAACGGCCGTATTGACGGGCGTAGTCACAGCGATGGGGCCGGTGATGGCGCCGGCCGGAACGATAGCTGTAATCTGGGTTGCGGAGTTAACGGTGAAAACCGAGGCCGCTGTCCCGTTGAAAGTCACCTGACTGGCCGCCGTGAATGCCGAGCCGGTGATGATCACACTGGTTCCCACCGGCCCGGTTACGGGCGTGAAGCTGGCGACGGCGGGCGGCGCTCCCACCACAAACGAGCGGACAGAAACAGCCGTCCCGGACGCGGCCATGACGGCAATCGGCCCGGTACTGGCGCCCACCGGCACGGTAGCCGTAAGCTGCGTGGCGGAGCTCACCGTAAAAGCCGCCGCCGGCTGGCCGTTGAACGTCACGGCCGTCGCGCCCGTGAAATTCGAGCCCAGCACCGTCACGACCGTGCCCGGCAGCCCGCCCGGCGGCATAAAGCCGCTGATGGTCGGCCCGGTCGCGGGTGGAGTAATCGTAAAGTTGACGTTTGAAATGTCGAAGAAATAGTTGTCGGCGGCCTCGACGAGTACGCGGGCCTGGGTCTGCGCCGTGGTCGGACTCGGCGCAACTACGATGGCCGAGCCGGTGTTGGGCTGGTTCAGAGCCAGCACCGTGGGATAAGTCAGGCCACCGTCGAGGCTCAGGCGCAGGTTGACCAGGGCGCACTTGACGGGCGCAGCGGCGGTGTTGGCCACGTTCCAGGTCACGAGCTGGGCGGCGCCACCCGTCCAGGTCACGGCCGT
>JAYWCH010000060.1:0-2205 GCA_043780755.1 Hymenobacter sp. | reverse complement strand
CAGCCCGAATTCTATCAGACCGTGGGACAGCTGCTGAAAACCCAGCCCCTAGACGACTGGAAAGCCTACCTCACCTGGCACGTGGCCCGCGAATTCGCCCCCAGCCTCAGTCGGCCGCTGGTGGACGAAAACTTCCACTTTTACGGCACCGTGCTGCGGGGCGCCAAATCCATTCGCCCCCGCTGGAAACGCGTGCTCGATATGCAGGAAAATGCGCTGGGCGAAGCTTTGGGGCAGCTTTTCGTGAAAGAATACTTCAAGCCCGAAGCCAAGGCCCGCTACGATACGCTGGTAAAAAACGTGGTCACCTCCTTCGCCGAGCACATTCAGAAAGTGGACTGGATGAGCGCCCCGACCAAGAAAGTGGCGCTGGATAAGCTGCACAAAATCAATCCCAAAGTAGGCTACCCCAATAAGTGGAAGGACTACTCGGCGCTGCTCATCGACCGCAGCTCGCTGACGGCAAACGTGATGCGCGCCAATCAGTGGCGCTATAACTACGAGCTGAACAAGCTCGGCAAGCCCGTGGACCGCACCGAATGGGGCATGACGCCCCAGACCTACAACGCCTACTACAACGGCTCGAACAACGAGATTGTGCTGCCCGCCGCCGCCTTCGCCATCCCCGGCCTGCCCGATGCCGAGGCCGACGACGCGCTGGTGTACGGCTATGCCGGCGCCAGCACCATCGGCCACGAGCTGACCCACGGCTTTGACGATGAAGGCAGCCAGTACGACGCCCACGGCAACCTGCACGAGTGGTGGAGCAAAGAGGACCGCACCCGCTTCAACCAGCGCGTGACGGGCATCGTGAAACAGTTCAACGGCTACACGCTGCTCGACTCGCTGCACATCAACGGCAAGGCCACGGCCGGCGAAAACATCGCCGATCTGGGCGGTATCGTCATTGGCCTCGATGCTTTCAAGAAAACCAAACAGTACAAGGAGGGCAAGAAAATCAACGGCCTCACTCCTACCCAACGCTATTTCCTGGGCTACGCCCTGGGCTGGCAGATGCACGCGCGCGACGAAAGCCTGGCCTCGCAGCTGCTCACCGACGTCCACTCCCCCGCCCAGTACCGCGTGAATGGCCCCATGGCCGACGTGCCGGCCTTCTACGCCGCCTTCGGTATCCGGCCCGGTCAGAAACTCTACCGTCCGGATTCCACGCGAGTAGTGATCTGGTAGATCAATCGGATTGAAAAAGCCCGTCTGGCAGCACAGCGCTGCCGGACGGGCTTTTTTGGGCCCGCTCAGCGGGCGGCGGGCAGGCTCACCGTGACGTTGGTACCGGCCGACGGTCGATTACTACCGCACCGCCCTGGACGGAGCAGGGGCGGCGGGCAGGCTCACCGTGACGTTGGTACCGGCCCCCGGCCGGCTTTGAATAACCAGCGTGCCGCCGTGCCGGTGCACGAAAGCGCGGGAAAGTGCCAGCCCCAGCCCCAGGCCCGTCGTGCGGGCGGTGATGGTCGGCTCGGGGAGGGCCGGGCCGCTCATGAGCGCGGCCACGGCCGCGGCGCTCATGCCCGGCCCCGTATCGGTGCAACTGAGCAGCACCATCTGTGGATCGGCCGGATCGAGAGCTGCTTCGAGGTGAACGTGCCCGCCGGGCGGCATGAATTTCAGGGAGTTGCCCACCAGATTACGCAGAATAGTGCGGGCCATGTTGCGGTCGGCCAGGACGCGCAGATCGGCCGGCGCCGCCGTGCTGATGTGCTGCCAGCTGGCCGTGATCGTGGTCTGGTACAGAAGCTGACATTCGGCCAGCAGCTCGGCGACCAGCAGCGGCGTGGGGCGGCAGTCGAGCTCGCCGGTCTGGCTCACGGCCCAGTTCAGCACGTTGTCGAGCAAGTGGTTGAGGCTGTCGGCGGCCTGCCGGACCAGACCGGGCAACCGGGCCAGCCCATTGCGGTCGTCGTGCACAAGGTAGGAATCGATCAGGCCGGTCACACCGGCAAAGGCCGTGACCGGACCGCGCAGGTCGTGGGCTACAATGGCGTAGAGTTTGTCCTTAAACACGGCTACGCGGCGCAGCTCGGCGGAGGCCCGCTCCAGCGCCTCGTGGTTGGCGGCCAGGGCGGCGCGGCTGCGGCGCAGGTTGCGGTAGAAGTAGACCGAAGCCAGCAGACCCAACGATAAAATAGCTATTACACTGCCCAGCAATTGATTATACCCCGCCTGCTCCCAGTGCTGCCGGGTGAG
>JAYWCH010000059.1:0-12153 GCA_043780755.1 Hymenobacter sp. | reverse complement strand
CCTTCAAAATCGAAACAGCTCAGGCCCAGCACTTCGCTGGCGTAGCGAATAGCTTCCCAGGCCAGCAGAATGCCCGCCCCGCTGGCCCGTAGCGCGGGGTCGTCGCCGGCCAGCAGAAAATACGCCGTAGTGGCGTCCCAGATCAGGTAAACCACCGAATGCACCCGGTCCTGGTCATCGACGGCGAAGAACAATTGTCGGGCATTTTGCGCCGCCAGGGCCGCATCCAGCAGCCGGAACTGCGCTTCCGAATACGGCGTACGCAATCCCTGCCGGTCAAAACTCAGCCGGTTGACGGCGTAGAAAGTGCCCAGCGGCAGGTCGTGGACCACGCGGACCCGCTGCCGGGCCAGCCGAATATCGCGCCGGATGCCGGTGCTCAGTCCCGCCGCCACGTCCGGCAGCCGCTGCAAGCCGTGCAAGCGGTACGTATAGTAAGTGGTTTGCCGGAAACCCCGCCAGTAGAAGGGCAGCCAGTTGCTGACCGACGGATGAAAGTTCTGCTTGAAAGCGGCGAAGTCGGGGAGCTGATCGATTAAGTCCGCCAACAACGCGTGCTCTTTGGGCAATATTCCCCGGAATTCCGGCAGCAGATAAGGCCCCAGCATTTTGACGAAGAGCGGCATTGTCACGTACCGGAATGGACCTTTCTGCTTGTAGAAATAGGGCAGGGCCGCGACCACCCGGCCGGCCTCGTCGCGGGCCAGCACCACATCCCAGGCGCCTTCGGTGGCGCAGGCGTCCAGGTACCAGGGTTGGGCAAATACCGGCACGTCGGGCGCAGCCCGGCAAAAGTCCCGGTAATGAGCTTTGGCAACCATCAAAACGAAGCAATAAGCGGAACCCAGCGCCGGGACACGAAAGCGGTCATGAAGCGAAGCTACGCCGGGCACGTCCCAAAACACCACGCCCGGGGCGAAACCGCCGCCAGGCGGAAAATTTATCGGCTAGCTCAACCCCCGGCGATACCCTTCGTATAGTCAGCCAGGCAGGCTCGCTGAACAAACCGCCCGGTTTTAAATTCGCCTCCGCGCTGCCGCTAACCTACCTTTCCCCTTCATTTCAACCTTCATCACCCATTACCATGTCGTACCACGAAGAAGATAACAACGCCGGTAAAGTTCTGTTAGCCGCTCTCGCCGGTGCCGGCGCTGGCATCATTGCCGGCATGCTGCTGGCTCCCGACAAAGGCTCGGCCACCCGCGAAAACTGGAAAGGCGTGGCCTCCAAGTACAGCGGCCAGCTCGGCGAGCAGGCTACCAAAATCGGTTCCGACCTCGAAGCTAAATTCAAAGAATACGCCGGCAAGCTCGAAGATCTCGGTCTGACCGGCGCCGGGGGCAGCCTCAACCTGAAGGGCGACTGGAACGAAATCAAAGGCAAACTGAAGCAGCAGTACGCCCAGCTCACGGATGAAGATCTGACCTACGCTGAAGGCAAAGGCGACGAGCTGGTCGGCAAGTTGCAGGATAAGCTCGGCAAAGGCAAAGCCGAAATCACCAAAATGCTGAACGATATGTAAGCTGACGCCGCGTCAGTTGCTGAAGAGCCTCGCACCGTAAAGTGCGGGGCTTTTTTCGGTTCCAACCAGTCCGCTCACTTTTGCGTTAGCAAATAATCAAGTACTCCCATTTTTCTAAAATACCATGAAAGACGATAAAGGCAAAGTCATCCTCTCGTTATTGGTCGGGGCCACCGCCGGGGTTGTGACCGGCCTGCTGCTGGCTCCCGAAACCGGCGACGATACCCGCTCTAATTTGCGTCGCTCGGCCACCAAGTGGGGCGGCGAACTTAGCAAGCTCGTCAAAGAAACCTTCGCCCCGGCGCCGGACAACGCCCCCGGCCATACCAACCCTGACGCCGCCGTGAGCGAAGACAAGTACGCGGCCGACCGCCTGCTCCAGAGCATGAGCGGCAGCGTTTCCACCGCCCACACGCACACCGAGGCGAATACCGACTACGACGGTGCCGGCGACGGCGGACGCCACCAGGCGCCTCATTAGAAATCAGCACTGATTATTTTCCATTAAAAAAGCCCGCATTTGCGGGCTTTTTTAATGGAAAATAATCAGTGCTGATTAGAAAGCCGAAAATTCTATCATGGTGAGCGCAGGCAAAGCATCTCTAATGCTTCGTTGAACCGCTCATACGAAGCGGTAGAGATGCTTCGACTGCGCTCAGCATGACAAACGCTCAAAAAAATCGACTTTCTAAACGACTTTAATCAGATCTTTTATCCGACTAAATCCAGTATTTACAACGATTCCGGCCGCATCTGCGGGAAAAACAGCACATCCTGAATGGAATGCGAGTTAGTCATAATCATGCTGAGCCGGTCGATGCCGATGCCCAGGCCCGCCGTGGGCGGCATGCCGTACTCCAGCGCCCGGAGGAAGTCTTCATCGAGCACCATAGCCTCGGTGTCGCCGCGCTTGCCGAGCTCGAGCTGATCCTCAAAGCGTTTGCGCTGATCGATTGGGTCGTTGAGCTCCGAGAAGGCATTGCAGATTTCCTTGCCGTTGCAAATGGCTTCGAAACGCTCCACCATGCCGGGACGGTCGCGGTGCTTCTTGGCCAGCGGCGACATTTCTACCGGATAATCCGTGATGAAAGTGGGCTGAATGAGCTTGGGCTCCACGTGCTCGCCGAAAATCTCATCGATAATCTTGGCTTTGCCCATGCTGGCGTCGAGCTTGACGTGGAGCTTTCCGGCGGCTTCGCGCAGCCCCGCTTCGTCCAGCTCGCCAATGGCGATGCCGGTGAACTTCTCGATGGCCTCGAACATGGTGTAGCGCTGCCAGGGCCGCTGGAAATTGATGATGTTCTCGCCCACCTGTAAATCGGTGCGACCGTGCAGGGCCAAGGCGACGCGCTCCACCATTTCCTCCACCAGATCCATCATCCAGGCGTAGTCCTTGTAGGCCACGTAAAGCTCCATCTGAGTGAATTCGGGGTTGTGAAACCGCGACATTCCCTCGTTGCGGAAGTCTTTGCTGAACTCGTACACGCCATCAAACCCGCCCACGATGAGGCGCTTGAGATATAGCTCGTTGGCAATGCGCAGGTACAGCGTCATGTCCAGCGTGTTGTGGTGCGTGGTGAACGGCCGGGCCGCCGCGCCGCCGTACAGCGGCTGCAAAATCGGCGTTTCTACTTCCAGATATCCTTTGTCGTTGAGGTAGTTGCGCATAGTCTGCACCAGCTGCGTCCGCTTGATGAAAGTATCGCGCACCTGCGGGTTCACCACCAGGTCCACGTAGCGCTGACGGTAGCGCTGCTCGGGGTCGGTGAAGGCGTCGTAGGTGATTTTCTCGCCGGTAGCTTCGTCGGTTTTTTCCTTCACCACGGGCAGCGGGCGCAGGGATTTGGCCAACAGCTTCAACTCGGTGACGTGGATGGAGATTTCGCCCACCTGCGTTTTAAACACCCGGCCTTTCACGCCGATAAAGTCGCCCAGATCAAGCAGCTTCTTAAACAGGACGTTATAAAGCTCCTTGTCTTCGCCGGGGCAAATCTCGTCCCGGTTCACGTACAGCTGAATGCGGCCCGAAGTATCCATCAGTTCCGCAAACGACGCTTTGCCCATGACCCGCTGCGACATCAGCCGCCCGGCCAGGCACACTTCCTGGAAATTATTCAGCTCAACGTGGTAGTTATCGTGAATTTCCTTGGCGTAAAACGTCACATCATACAGCTCCGACGGATACGCTTCGATGCCCAGCTTTTCCAATTCACCAAGTTTGTGGCGGCGCTGTATTTCCTGTTCGCTTAAATGAATCACGGATTCGTCGGATTTTTCGCGGATTATACGGATTTTGTAAACGTCATCGGGCGGCACCGGAAAAAGAAAAGTTGAACCTGACTCTTCCGGTAGGTGCTGACGACGAGTAGTTTATAGTATTAATCTGCGGGGTTAGAAAAAAATTATACTACAAAAGTAACCAATGAAAAACGCCGCCCCTAGTTGGGGCGGCGTTCGCGGAATTTGCTGATTCTGTCCTTTAAGCGGCGAGGCGATACCCGGGCAGCTCCACCACGGCCGGCGCCGGGGGCGGCGTGGGTGCCAGCACGGGCTCCACGCGGGTGCGCAGGCGCTCCTGCACAAACCCCGCCTGCAAATGCGCGGGCAGCTCGGTCACCAGTTGCCGGTAGCGCTCCAGGCCCAGGGCCTTGGCCACGTAGGTTTCGTGGATGCCATTGAGGTAGCTCACCAGGTTCAGCAGGGAGCTGTGAAACAGCCGGAAATCAATGTCGGCCGCCACGTAGCGCTCAATCTCGCGGCTGGTCTGTGAGATGCGGAGGCGACCGAGCAAATCGAAAATGGTGGTGTAGCCCAGCCGCCAGGTAATCTGCTGCCAGTGCGTGGCCGTCCATTTATCGAGCGGCCGGCCGGTTTTCTGACTGCGAATGGCCGTATTGGGATTGGCCTGCACCTGGGCGCGGGTCCACTGCGCTTTCATCCTGCGGGTAGTGCGCAAAAACTGGCCAATCTGCGCCTGAGCGTCGATTTCCTGGCTGGCAATGTGCAGCCCGGCCTTGTAGCCGGCCAGGGGCAGCCGGTGAATGCTAAAGTCGCCGTAAGCGCCCGCCGCGTAAAACGACACCGGGCGCGGATAGGCGTTTTTCACCACCAGCCGCCCAACCTCACGGCGGATGAGCTGATTGTTACTGCTCCGCACCCCGGTCGTGTACAGAAACGCCTGCAAGCTCGCCTGAATCGTGTGGTAGGCCTGCGGAAAAGTCCAGTGCAGGGCATTGCGCAAGAAGTTCTCGTCCCCCAGCTCCGCCGTGGCGCGCAGCGCGTACTCCGTGCTCCAGCTCGCGTGCAGCAGCCGGGTGATGCTGGCCACGTCGGCCTCGGTCAGCTCGGCCGCGTGGCTGCGGAAGAAAGGCAGGTTCTGCAAGCCGCCGAGCAAATCGTCGTTTTCCCGGATGTGGTAGTTGATGGCAAAGAAGTAGTTGAGGAAAACCTGGGCCGGAATGGATTTACGCCAGGTTTCATCAGCTAGCTGCTGCTTAAGCTCGTCGCCAGGGGAATCCACCAGCGGGTTGAGCGGGATGATGCGGGTTTCTTCAGTAGTCGTCATGGAAAGTAAACACCCGACCGCAGGCTTTTAGTTGCCTGATTACTAACTAATTTATTAAACTATTGTGTTTAGTAATATACTGTTTATCAATAAAATAAATAAAAAATAAAGTGCTTCAATCAGTTAATAAATTCAGGCTGATTACTAAACGGATTGGGCCACTGATAAAGATCCCAAAAAAGCCCTCGTACCAATCGGTACGAGGGCTTTCGGTAAAGGCAGTAATCGGGATTGAAAATCGAGGAAACAGCTGCTCCGGAATCAGCCGGGCTTATTTTTTCAGCTCGTCCTGAATCACGGCCACGGCTTCACCAATGGTAATATCCTTCCGTAGACCCTTGGTTACCCGGGTTGCGCGGTTGACTTTCACCGTATCGCCGCCCAGGGCGCGTACGTCGGCGGCCAGGGGAGCGAAAGCAAGGGCAGTGTTGGTCTTTTGCGCCGCGTCGTAGCGGTCGGAAATGGCTTTCGACTGCATTTGCTCGGCCCGGTAAGAGTTGATATTGAGGGAAATAACGGTTTCATCCTTGCGCTTGCGCATACTCTTCACCATTTCATCCATCACCTTAAAGCTCGGGTTATTTGCCACCCGGATTTTGCTGTTGGCCCGGAGCTTATCGATGGCGGGAGCCGCGTCCCAGGGCCGGTAGCGCGCCGGCTGAATTTCATCCCACTTCAGCGGATAGTCGGATTCCTTCTCTCCCTGATCGAGGTACGAGTACAGGTCAGGAACGACAATATCAGAGATAACGCCTTTAAACTGAGTCGATCCGCCGTTGACGCGGTAGAATTTCTGGGTCGTCAGCTTCAGCGAGCCAATGGGCTTGACGCTGTTCAGCTCGCTCGGCAAGGCATCATCGAGGTCGATAATGCGCTGTACCGTACCCTTGCCGTAAGTGCTGGTCGAGCCCATGATGATGCCTCGGTGGTAATCCTGAATAGCGGCGGCCAGAATCTCCGAAGCCGAAGCGCTGTACTTGTTCACCAGCAATACCAGCGGGCCATTATACTGCACCCGGGGGTCGTTGTCGGTCAGCACCTGCGTGCGGCCCTGGCCGTCGCGCACCTGCACCATTGGTCCGCTTTCCATAAACAGGCCGGCCATCGATACCGCATCAGTGAGCGAGCCGCCGCCGTTAAAGCGCAGGTCCATAATAATTCCCTTCACGCCTTCGGCATTGAGCTTGGCGAGTTCCTTCTTAACGTCATCGGAAGAGCTGCGCCCGCCATTGTCATTGAAGTCGGCGTAGAAACCGGGCAGCCGCAGGTAGCCGATTTTCTGGCCTTTCTCCGTGATAACCGACGACTGAGCGTACTTCTCATCCACCACAACTACGTCGCGGATGATGGGAATAATCTTGGTGCTGCCGTCCGGCTTTTTCACCGTCAGGCGTACCTCCGAGCCTTTCTTGCCCCGAATAAGCGTCACCGCCTTAGCCGTGCGCCAGCCTTCGATGCTCACGGGTTCGGCGGCGGCCTGCGCTACGCGCAGCAGGGCGTCACCTTTCTTGAGATCGCCCTGGCGGGCTGAGGCCGAGCCGGGGATGATTTCATCCACGTAAATCAGGCCGTCTTTTTCCCGCAGCGTCGCCCCAATTCCTTCAAAACGGCCGGTCATTTCATAGTCGAAATCCTCCTTGGCCTTGGGCGCGAAGTATTCCGTGTGCGGGTCGTACGTATTGGCAATGGTATTGGCATAAGTAGCCAGTCGCTCATTGGTATCGATATCGGCGAAGTCCTCAAACTGTTCGTCGTAGTATTTCAGCACACGCTTGCGGGCTTCAACTTCCATCTGGGCAGGAGTCCGCACCGGTTCGGCTTTCGTCGGAGCCGCAGCATTGGCGGCATTGGGGGCGGCCGTGGCGGCGCTGGGCATGGCTACCTTGGACTTGGCCTGGGCATCCATCATTTCAGATACCCGGCTCAGCGTTTCGTACTTCAGCAGCTTGCGCCACAGTTCCCGTTGAGCCGCTTTATCGGCGGGAAAAGTCGATTTTTCAAAGTCAGTCTGAAAAGATTCGTCGGTGGAAAAGTCGAAGGGTTTAGCGAGGATTTCGCGGTAAAGGCCCTGCATTTCCTTGGTGCGTTCCGCCATCAGCTTGGTGCTGAGATCCAGAAACTCGTGGGTGCCGTTTTTAACCTCGTCGTCAATCTGATTCTGGTAGCGGCGAAGCTGCTCCACATCAGCCCCGATCAGAAATTGCTTGCGGTAGTCGAGGTGTTTGAGGTATAGATCAAAGACCCGCTTGGAAAAAACGTCATCCAGTTTTTCGGGCTGGTAGTGAGCCTGGGTAAGACCCTGCAACATAGTGCCGATCAGCACCTGATCCTTCGTCGGGGCGGCGGAGTCGGCCCGGCGAAAGAGCCGGTAAGATGCCAGCATAAACACAGCAGCGACTAGAAAGGCATACAGCCCAACCTTCAAGCGGGGAAATGACATTAGCAGGAAAATAAAATATAGATGAAAATCAAATATACGAGAGTACAAGGACGGCAGTCCCCGGTACTCCGACTTACGGCGAAAACGCCTCGGTGGATAAAATAAGTCCCCGATTCTGTCAACCCCACGGGCTCGCGACTTTCGTAACAGCTGGCCGGGGCGGAGGTTGCAACAAAAAAGCCTTTCCCGGGTGGGAAAGGCTTTTCAAAGTTCTCAGAATGAGCCCGGAGGGCCGGGATTAGTACTTGTAGATCTTGTCGCCGTTGTTGCGGCGGAACTCCTCTTCGAAGTACTTGGCATCTTCGGCGTTGCGGGGTTTTACGCCCATTACAATCCCCCCGTTTTTGATGCCGCTCTCATATTCAGCAGCATGCTCTTCGGGAATGCCCGAACCGACCAAGGCGCCCACCAGGCCACCCGTCAGGCCACCGGCTCCGGCTCCGGCCAAAGCAGCCGCCAGCGGACCAGCGATAATCAAGCCCAGGCCGGGCAGCGCCACCGAAGTGCCAATGGCCGCAATAGCGCCAATGATTGCCCCGGCAGTACCACCAATGGCGGAACCAACGCCGGCACCTTCCATGGCCTTGTCACCGAGCTCGGTGTGGGCGGTATTTTCGCCGAAGTGGGTTTTGCGGGTCTCGTCCGACATGAGCAGGTTCACATCGTCTTTGCTGTAGCCGCGCGAATGCAGCGACTCATAAGCTTTTTCCACGCTGTTGCGGTCGTTGAACATACCGCTCATGCTCGTGCCGCTCTGGTAAGGCTCACCGGCAACGGCGTGGGCCGCCCGGTCGGTGGTGTTTTGAACGGCATCGATACCGCGGCCTACTACGGCTCCGGCCGTACCGGCTACGGCAGCACCTTTGGCCGTGGCGCTGAAATCGTCGCCATCAGTGGTGTTATTGGGGTTGCCGGCGGCTGCGCCAGAGGTCGATGAAGTACCCGTTCCGGAACCCGAGCCGGTCCCGGCGTTGTAGCTGGTGCCTTCATTGCTGAGGCCGGTGCTGTTACCCATGCCCGTACCAGTATTGCCGCTGCCGTAGTTAGCGCCGGAGCCGGTACCGGTATTTTGCGGGTTGTTCGAATCGTTGGTATTCATGGTGGGAAGATTGGAAATGTGGAGAAGAAAGTCAGCCAACTGGCTGGATAACTCCCTTAACGCAACCATCTAATTTGAGGTTACACCGCCTCAAACCTCCCACTATTTCATCTTCATTCCCTCTGAGCGTTAGCCACCCGAGGGCCTGGGTCGGTTACTGCGGACTAAGCGCAACTAGGCGAATTTCTGAAAATTGGCTTCGGTGCGCCAGAATTCCCGGCAGTCGTGGATCATTGTTTTCAGGAATTCCTCGTCCTGCTTGAGGCTGCGCCATTCGCCCATGCCCATTTTTTCGCACAGCTTGTAAAAATTATCACCCTGACCTTTTGAGCCCGGTACTTTTACCAGGCAGCTCAGGGGCAAACGACCGTTTTCGTGCTCGGTCATGGAGATTTCAGCGAGCATTTCATTGAGCCGGGATTTTTCGTGAGAAATTTCCAGATTTAACCCTAACTCCGCTTCCTGCACCAGCGTGAGGTAGCTTACGGTACCGGTTTGAAGGCGGGAATAACGAATTAAGTAGGTGCGAATACGACCGATCATAGTGGGGTACCAAGTGAGCAAAAAAGCCTTTAGGAGGTTAAAATTAGCGAATTTTAGCCGAAGACTACCGTGTTGCGAAATGGCGGCGCTATTATTTTCTTCGCATCTCCTCTTCCTTTCCTACCATAATCGTTCCCAAATCTGTAAAAAGGCAGTTTATGGGGATCTTAATGTCCGGAAAAGGAATTTATCTACCGGCCCTGACGCCGGCGAATTTCTTTTTGAATCAGTAAAAACTCCCGGCTGCTCTGGCCGGCGATTGCGGTATTTTCGTCGGCCCGACGAAGCAAGTAGGGCATGACGGCCGCTACGGGGCCGTAGGGGAGGTACTTGGCGGTGTTATAGCCGGCGTGCGCGAGGTTGTAGGTGAGGTTGTCGCTCATGCCGTAGAGCTGGGCAAACCACACGCGGGTATCGCCCGGGGACAGGCCAGCCTGCTGCATCAACTGGGTGAGCAGCAGGGAGCTGGCTTCGTTGTGGGTGCCGGCACAGAGGCTGATGCGGTCCAGATGCGTCACGCAGTAGCGCAGAGCGGCATCGTAGAGATCGTCGGTGGCCTGTTTGGTGGGGTTGATGGGCGTGGCCTGACCGCGCTGCCGGGCCACGCGGGCTTCCTTCTCCATGTAGGCGCCGCGCACCAGCTTGGCCCCGATGAAATAACCGCCGGCGATGGCCGCGTGGTGGGCGGCGGTGAGGGCGTGGAGCCGGTCGTGCAAGTAGAGCTGGTAAGTGTTCCAGACGATGGCTGTTTGCTGGTTGTAGCGCGCCATCATGTCATAGGCCAGCTGGTCGATGGTGCGCTGGAACCAGCTTTCTTCGGCGTCGAAGAACAGGCGGACACCGTGCTGGTGGGCGCGGGCGCACAGGGCCTCGACCCGGCCCACGGCCCGGGCGTGGGCGGCTTCCTCGGCGGTGGTAAGGGCCTGGCCGGCCTGGATTTTCTCCAGAATCGCCACATTGGCGACGCCCGTTACTTTGAATACCGAAAAGGGAATGTGGGCGGAGCGGTGGGCTTCATCAATCGTGGCCAGGACTTCATCGCGGGTGTGATCGTAGCTGCGGTCGTTGCCGTCGCCTTCCACGGAATAATCGAGGATGGTCCCGATGTGGTACTCGCCCAGCGCCGCCGTGGCCGGCCGGCACTCGGCAATGGTTTCGCCCCCGCAGAACTGCTCGAAAATAGAGCGCTTAATCAGGAAGTTGGTGCCGGGTAATCCCCACTTGAGGGCTATTTTCATCAGCCCGCTGCCGGTTTTGACCAGGCTGCCGTTGTTCATTGCCGTGAAGAGGGCGTAAGCTTTGCGCAGCTGGCTATCCGACTTGGAGGCGAAAGCGACGCGCGTATCGTCGAAGGCAATGGGTGGGGCCAGGGCAGGGGAAGTGGGGGCCATGAGGGAAAGCGACGGGTGGGAATTGAAGGAAATAGCGGCAATGGAACGAAGGTAGAAGTAAAACAACGTTTCCGGGAATCGAGTTACGTTTGCTAGGCTTCTCGGCGGTTGCCCGGGAAGGCTTCTTCATCTACTGGTTTCCAAAATGGCCCTTGTTGCTACTGATACCTTCTTTACCCGGATGCTGGTCCAAAAAGGCCAGCCTCTGCTCATTGCCGGTCCGTGCTCGGCCGAAACCGAAGCCCAGGTGCTGGCCACGGCCCACGGCCTGCGCGCCCTGGGGAAGATTGATCTGTTTCGGGCCGGGATCTGGAAGCCCCGGACCCGGCCGGGCTCGTTTGAAGGTATGGGGACGGCGGCCTTGCCCTGGCTGCAGCGCGTGACGGCCGAAACCGGACTGCCGACGGCTATTGAAGTGGCTACTCCACGCCACGTGGAAGAGGCCCTGCGCCACGGCATCAACGTACTCTGGATTGGCGCCCGCACGACCGTGAATCCCTTCGCCGTGCAGGAACTGGCCGATGCGCTGGCCGGCACCGGCGTGCCCGTGATGGTGAAAAACCCGGTGAACCCCGACGGCGCCCTGTGGGCCGGGGCGCTGGAGCGGCTGGAGCGGGCCGGGATTACCGATCTGGCGGCGATTCATCGGGGGTTCAGCACGTTTGCACCCAGCCGCTACCGCAACGCGCCCACCTGGATCCTGGCGATCGAGCTGAAAACCCGCTTTCCGCACATTCCCCTGATCTGCGATCCCAGCCACATCGGCGGGAGCCGCGAGCTGTTGCTGCCCATTGCCCAGAAAGCCCTCGATCTGGATTACGACGGGCTCATCATCGAAACCCACCCCGACCCGGACCAGGCCCTGAGCGATGCTGAGCAGCAGGTGACCCCGGCGCGCCTGGGAGAAATCCTGAACGAGCTCAAATACCGCTACCGCTCGTCCGACAACGCCGACTACCTCAACAAAGCCGAGGACCTGCGCCAGAAAATGGACGTGGCCGATCGCGAAATTGTGGAAGCCCTGGCCCGCCGCATGGCCCTGGTGGAGGAGCTGGCCGAGTACAAAAAGGAGAACCACGTTAAAATTTTGCAGATCGACCGCTGGCAGGAGATTTTCAATACCCGCACCGAGTGGGCCGGTAAGCTCAACCTGAACGAGAAATTTGTGGCCGAGCTCTACAAGCTGATCCACATCGAAAGCATCCGCCAGCAGACGGAAGTGCTGAATGGCCGGCCGCAGGTAGATGGCATTTCGCACCTGGGGCCGGGGCTGTAATTCGATTTGCCGCGGCTGCGAGCCGGTTTTTTGCCTTCAGAAAAGATCAGGGAAAGGAACGCCGGGCTGGGGCCGATTAAAACCGGGGGCGTCCGGGAATCTGGTTGAAGCGGATAAACTGCTGACTGCCAGAGGCTATTGCTGATGGGTGGAACGGGTCATCGCCCGCCAGCTTTTTGTGCGGACTTTTGCCCCATGGATAGCTCTGTTTTCATCGGGCCCGCCGCCCTGCCGGCGCTGGCTGAATTTCTGGCCCGGCCGGCCGTGAGTCGGGTATTCGTGCTGGTCGATTCCAACACGGCCCGTTTGTGCCTGCC
>JAYWCH010000058.1:0-6924 GCA_043780755.1 Hymenobacter sp. | reverse complement strand
ATAATAACGTTGTGACCGCCGGCCGCCGCGATTTCCAGTGCCCGCTTGATGTTTTCCTGGCCCTGCACGTCGGCAAAGTCGGCGCTGTATTTATTGGCCGAATGCTGAAATAAGTCGCGGGTATCGACCGTGGTCGGCTTGATGATTTGCCGGCCTTCGAGAAAATCCAGGGCTTCCTGCATGCTCCCGACGGCAATCACGTCGAGGTTGTTGACAATGGCCGCTTCCTCCGCGTTTTCCCGGGGCAGAATAATGCCCTTAAAGCCTTCTTTTCGCGCCTGAATGGCGATGGGCAAAACGCCCTTAATCGGCCGCAGCTCCCCGTCGAGCGACATTTCGCCCATGATCACATATTCTCCAAGTCGGTCGGTGCTGAGCTGCTGCGAAGCGTGCAGAATCCCCAGGGCAATGGGCAGATCGTAGGCCGCACCCTCCTTGCGGATATCGGCTGGGGCCATGTTGACCACTACTTTGGTCCGGGGCATCCGGTAGCCCCGGAATTTCAGCGCGGCCTCAATGCGCTGCTGGCTTTCCTTGATGGCATTGTCCGGCAGCCCCACCACGTTGAATCCGGTCCCGGCCGAAACCACGACCTCGATGATAATGGTGTACGCATTGACGCCCTGCACCGCCGAGCCGAAGGTTTTGGTAAGCATATCAGAAATTCAGAGCTCCAACTTGTCCTTGGAAAGTCAGGTGACGGGTAGAAAGAAAAGAGCAGATTGGCTACAAGCGGGAAGATTAATCCACCAGCTTTTCAATCAGCAGAATCAGAATGTGAATGGTCTTGATGTGAATCTCCTGAATCCGGTCGGCAAAGCCGGCGTGCGGCGCCCGGATTTCCACGTCGCAGATTCCGGCCAGGGTGCCGCCGTCCTTGCCGGTGAGCGCGACGACGAACATGCCGGCGGCTTTAGCGGCTTCGGCGGCGCGCAGCACGTTGGGCGAGTTGCCGCTGGTGCTGATGGCCAGCAGCACGTCGCCCGGCCGGCCTAGCGCTTGCACAAAGCGACTGAAAACGAATTCAAACCCGAAATCATTGGCCACGCAGCTCATGTGCGAGGCTTCGGTGAGGGCGATGGCAGCCAGGGCGCGGCGATCCTGCCGATAGCGGCCGCTGAGCTCCTCGGCAAAATGCTGGGCGTCGCAGAGGCTGCCGCCGTTGCCGCAGGTGAGGATTTTACCCCCGCTGCGCAAGCTGCCCGCCATGATTTCGGCCGCCGCCGCAATGTTGGTAAGAGTATTGGGATCGGCCAGAAAGCGGTCGAGCACGGCGCGGGCTTCAGTTAGCTCGGCGTGAATAAGGGCAGGCAGCAAGGCAGAATCTGGCACTCAGAAAGAAAAATAAGGTGGCTCCGGACACCCGCCACCACGTGGCCACGGGCACCCGGAGCTGGGTGAGAAAGAAGCGGAAGCCGCTACAGCGCCGGCCGATCCGCCGGGGGCGTGTTCGAGAGGCTCGGGTCGTTTTGGGGAAAGGTGGGCTGGGGGAGGTGGTCGGCGGTCCGGTTGTCGGTGCTGCTGCTGGGGCTGGCCGGGCGGCTCAGGGGCACGGCGGGCTCGGTCACGCGGCCGTCGATGGTCCGGCTGCCGGTGGCCAGCGGCGGCGCAGTCCGCTGTTGATGGTCGTAAAGCTTGGCTTTCAGCTCATTGATCTTGCTCTCGCTCTGGCTCACGGTCCGGCGGAGTAAGATGCTGTCGAGGTTTTCGGTGATGAGCTGCAAGGTCAGGACCACGGCGCCCACGACAAACATGACGTAGAAAAACTGTCGTTCCTGCTCCAGCACCGACAGGCCGGTACCCATGCCCATGACCGACGTGCGCACGGCCGGGGCGAGAATAAAGAGCAGCGCCAGCAACAGGTAAACCATGACGGCGATGGTAACAATGCGTTTGAGAGTAAGCATGGTGGAAAGGATAGGTTGGTGTCGAAAGATAACCACACCAAACGGATGCTTGGTGCGGCTCCTGTTTACGCACTAACCGGGCGGCGCGCTGCTTTTGGGCGCGAATCTAGACCAGCGTGGCGTTGGTCTGCATCGAGCTCAGGCGCTGGTACACGCCCCCGGAGCGCCGCAGCAGCTCATCGTGCGTGCCGCGCTCCACAATGCGGCCGTGCTGGAGTACGATAATTTCATCGGCGTGCTGCACCGTGCTCAGGCGGTGGGCGATGACGAGCGACGTGCGGTTTTGCATCAGTCGCTGCAAGGCTTCCTGCACCAGTTTCTCGCTCTCGGTATCGAGGGCGGAAGTGGCTTCGTCGAGAATCAGAATCGGTGGGTTGCGCAGAATGGCGCGGGCGATGCTCAGCCGCTGCCGCTGCCCGCCCGAAAGCCGCGAGCCCCGGTCGCCGATCACGGTCTGGTAGCCCTCGGGACTGGCCAGGATAAAATCGTGGGCATTGGCGATGCGGGCCGCTTCGATCACTTCGGCCTCCGTGGCGGCCGTATTGAAGCGGATGTTGTTGAAAATCGTGTCGTTAAACAGAATGCTCTCCTGGGTCACGATGCCCATCTGGTCGCGTACCGAGTGCAGGGTGCAGGCGCGCAGGTCGTGGCCATCGATCAGAATCTGCCCGGCGCTGGGGTCGTAGAAGCGCGGCAGCAGGTCGGCCAGTGTGCTTTTGCCGCCGCCGCTGCTGCCCACCAGCGCCACGGTCTGGCCTTTTTTAATGGTCAGGTTGATATCGTAGAGCACCGGCGTTTCGCCATAGCTGAAGCTCAGATTGTGGAATTCGATTTCGTGCTCAAAGGCGGGCAGCAATGTGGCGTCGGGCCGGTCGCGGATGGCGGGCTCGGTATCGATGATGCTCAGCACCCGCTCGCCGGCCACCAGCCCGCGCTGAATATTCCCGAAGGAGCTCGACAGCGCCTTGGCCGGCGTAAGCACCTGCGAAAACAGGATGACGTAGCCAATAAACGTCTCGCCGTTCAGATCGGAGTGTCCGCCCAGAATCAGTGAGCCGCCGAAGTAGAGCAGGCCCGCCACCACGCTCACGCCCGCAAATTCGGAGAAGGGCGAGGCCAGGTCGCGGGTGTTGTCGATGCGGCGCGAGGTGCGGGCGTACTGGTCGTTCTGCTCCTCAAACTTGCCTTTGATGTAAGTCTGAGCATTAAATGCCTTGATCACCCGGATGCCGCCCAGCGTCTCATCAATGACCGAGAGCATCGAGCCCAGAGTCTTCTGACTGAGCTTGGCCTGGGTGCGCAGCCGTTTGGCAATGGTGGCGATGATGCCGCCCGACACCGGCAACAGCACCAGCGTAAACAGCGTGAGTGGCACCGACATGTGAAAGAGCACCAGAAAATACGCCACAATGGTGAGCGGCTCCTTGATAACGGCCGTCATCGTATTCACCACCGACGTTTCCACCTCCTGCACATCAGACGTGAAGCGCGACATCAGATCGCCCTTGCGCTCGCCCGAAAAAAAGCTCAGCTGCAAGCCGATAATGCGTTGGTACAGATCGTACCGCAGGTTGCGGATAACCCGCGCCCGCACCTTGGCCAGCAGCCGCAGACTCAGGTAGCGAAACACGTTACTGAGCAGCACCGACACCACTACCACGCCGCACACGAACGCCAGGGCGCCCAGCTTGCCCCGGTTGTCCAGAATCTGGGCAAAAAAGTACTGGAACGTGTCCGTAATCCAGGTCAGGGTGGGCTTGAAGCTGGCGACGTGGTCGGGCGCCTGCACCCGCACCTTATCCGTTTTGTCGAATAACACGCTCAGCATGGGGATGATGAGCGTGAAATTGGCAATGCTGAAAAAGATGGTCAGCACGGTGTACAGCAGGTACTGCGGCAGGAACAAGGCCCACGGCCGGGCGTATTGCAGAATTCGTAAATAAGTCTTCATATCCTATAATATCGCTGATTAACGGGAATTTCCCATCCGCTGGCGGCGGTGAGTAGCAACGAACCCCTCGTTATTGTCCCTAAAATCCCGCTTCATTCCTCGGGATCAGCGATTAAAATTCGTGCAGGCGCTGGGCGATATTCCAGCGAATGGCCAGCGAGCCGTACACTTCGTTCTGGTTGGCGACTGGGGTGAGGGAATACGTCTGGTGCCGGGCAATGAGCGTGGCGTCCAGAAACAGGTTCAGGCGGGGCTGGTAGGTGGCCGTAAAATCGGAGTGCAGCAGGCGGCTTTTGTTGCCCTGACCTGTGCGGTTGTCGTACTCCATCGGGTGCGGGTTGTACGGAACGAGCGGGTTGCCGCCGTAGTTCGTGATGCGGCCCGTAGTGATGGGATTGCCCTGCCCGTCCAGGCTCACGAGCGGGCCAGAAGTGATGATATTGCCGGCGGCATCGTAGCCGTAATCCAGCCCCTGCACAGTGTAGAAGGCTTTGGCTACCAGGTTCAGGCGCGGCAGGGGCTGGTAGCTGAGCACGGCCAGTAGCTCGGTCAGGTTGGCGCCCATGGGGTGGGCCAGGGGCTGCATGTAATTGGTGTAGGCCGTGTAAAACGTCTCGTGCTGGTAGGTGTAGGGGCGGATGTAGTTCATTTCCACCTGCAGGTCGAGGTTGCGCACGCCACCTACGTCAATGAGCTTGCCGCCGAGCTGCAGGGTTTGCTTATTACCCCACCAGCCGTGGCCGCTGAGCACCTCGTGCAGCTTAAACTCGTCGAGCACGACCTGGCCGTAAAGCTGGCCCCGGTGCCGGATATTCCACTTGAAATCCAGCCCCAGCAGCGCATTATCGGCCGAGCCCAATTGCTGCTCGATGGCCCGGTAGAAGATAATCGGGTTCAGGTACTGAATTTCCAGCCCGCGCCCCGGCCCGCCCATGACTTCGGCCTCAAACAGCCCGATGTTGAAATCCGGCGTCACATCCAGGCTGAGGTGGTGCAGGGCGAGGTACTTTTTGGGGTACACCTGGTCGGTGTTTTTTTTCTCCGCGTTCAGCTCCGCGAACAGGTTCATATAGTTCAGCTTCCAGACGCGGGTGTTGATTTTCAGGAAGAAATACGGCGTGCTGTAATCAGAAAGAATGAGCGAGCGGTAGCCGTTACCGATAAAATTGCGGTCGTGCGCCAGCTGCACATTGATGTGCTTGGTAGCCGCGTAAGTGATGCCGCCCCGCGCGGTAAAGAAGTCGTAGGCACTGCCGCCCACCTTTTTGAAGTACTTCCAGTAGCCCTCGTGCGGCACGATAGTGTCGCGTACAATGCGGTTCTGCACGTACTGGGGCACGGCTTCCTGGTTGTCGGTCAGGAAAGCGTAGAAGCCCAGGCGCTGATCGATGGTACCTTCCAGCTGCACGCCGCGGGTGTTCACGTAGCGCAGGCCGTCGGTGTTCTGATTATCGCGCCCGGCCTGGAGCAGCAGCACCGGATTTACGCGCAGCGTAAAGTCTTTGCTATCGACGTGGTAGAGGTCGGTCTGATTGCGGTAGAAATAGGAGAGGAAGGGTTTCGGACTTGGATTGAGGCTGGTGCCCTGGTCCGAATTGGCCCAATTGTCCTGCACTAGATACTGGGCATTGAAGCGGTCGGCGCGGGACAGACTGCCGATTCGGTGCGCCTGCGCGCTGTCGGCCGAGAGCATGCGCTCGCCGAGGCGGGCCACGCCGGCGCGGGAGTAGGGCCGCGTGCTGGTGTGTGGATCGTGCAGCGAGTCGGACCCGAACTTGATGGCGTACCGATCAATCAGGCGGTAGGTGTTCGGGTCGAGGGGGACAAAATTGGCGCCCTGCGTGGCTTCGATGTTGTTATCTGAGCGGTGGCGCTTCTTAATGATGGCGGCGCGGATAGGTTTCTCACTCGGAGCTTTTTCGCGTCCGGCCCGGCCGCGGCCCGCCGGTAAGCTGTCCAGCGGCTGGTCAAAAATCAGCCACGGCGACTTCTCGGCCGGGGTCGGGGCGGGGTTCGGGGGCGCTGTTTGCGCGGCCACGGGCGCCGCCGCAACTGCCAGCAGTAAAAACAGGAGCAGAGCTTTATGCATAAAAACAGATAAGTCTCACTAAATATGAAAACGGGGCGGCCGGACAAAAGGCCAGGGTGGCAATTTCTTAACAAACCTACGCAGCAGGCCGTTGGCGGGGATAATTCGCCGCCCCGGCCGGCGCTCACGGTCCGCCCGCCCAGCCCCTCCAAAGGCACGAAGTGACAAAAACGAATTCCCTGTTGTTTCTTGTCAGAGCTCCGGTTTCTGGTCCGCTTTGGTGCTGGTCGGGTCTGGTTTTCAGCTTCACTTTTCAATTTTCCGCCGCATGGCCCCGACTCCTCTTTCCTCCGCCGCGCCCATTGCCGCCCCCGATACTACCGATCCGCTGGCCCACGTTCACGTCGTGTGCGCCGAGCCCAGCATTGCCAACCATTTCCTGGCCGAGCTGCGCGACAAAGACGTGCAGAAAGACAGCCTGCGCTTCCGCCGTAACCTGCAGCGTCTGGGCGAAATCATCGCCTACCGCATCAGCGCTCACTTGAGCTACACCGATAAAGTCATCCAGACGCCCCTGGCCGAAACGACCGGCAAGCTGCTGCACGACTTCCCCATTCTGGCCACCGTGCTGCGGGCCGGTCTGCCTTTTCACCAGGGCTTTCTCAATTATTTCGACCAGTCGCCCAGCGCCTTCGTGGCCGCCTACCGCATCGAGGGCACGGCCCAGGTGCAGGTGCAGGTCGACTACCTCTCGGCACCCAGTCTCGACGAGCGGGTGCTGATTCTGGCCGATCCCATGCTGGCCACCGGCAAGAGCCTGGTGCAAACCTATCGGGCCATGCTGCGGTTTGGAACACCCCGGCAGGTTCACATTGCCGCCGTCATTGCGTCGCCCGAAGGCTTGGCCTACGTGGCCCGCGAAATTCCCGAAGCTAACCTCTGGGTGGCCGCCATCGACGAGCGCCTCAACCAGCAAGCCTACATCCTGCCCGGTCTGGGCGATGCTGGCGATCTGGCCTTCGGCAGCAAGCTTTAAG
>JAYWCH010000057.1:0-8124 GCA_043780755.1 Hymenobacter sp. | reverse complement strand
TATAAAGTGTTAGCAAAACTTGCAGAAGTTTTAGACCTGTTTTTTTCGGAACTCGCTGGATTAGCCGAAGACCCGCATTACACTGGCTCTATAGTTACTCTTGAGGCTTTTGACGAAATGAACGATATAAGGTCTCATTTAATCAAAGAATACCTGCACAGAGAAGAAGCTTATACTGAAGTCGAATTTCTCATTAGCGAGGACCATATCCACATATATAATAAGCCATCGACTTCACAGGAACTTGACTTTGGTCTCCGCTGGCCCACGATGTGCGTGCTGGCTCTCCCTGGTTTGGATTATACAGATGCTCGTATTTATGAAGTCAAAGACAGCAAGATGGGAGCCAGATACCCAGATAAGTCACGTCATGTATTGCATCCCATTAGAGACAAAGCCCAATGGCAGTATTTATCAGGGGTTCATGGCGTTTACGTGGACGGTAACCCAACAATTATCAGGCGCATCGTATCAAATAAGGCGAAATCTATGGTGCTTGCCGATGCTGCTGGCAATGAAATAGAAGTGCAATTGAAAAACATGAACATGATTTGGAAAGTTGGCCAAGCCGTTCATATGCCAGCTGATGAATAGCTTCTTAAGAGACTCATCTTCGGCCAGCCGCTAAACCTTCCTAACAAAGCAGGTCGAGCGAACATCGTCTGGGACATGCCCTGTGCCGGTGGCCACCGCTAAGTAGTTCGAGGCTCACTAAGTCCACCAACATTTGCTGCCCACACCATGCCTATTCGTTTCTACTTGCACACCAAAACATACTCGGACGGTCGGCGACCCATCTACTTAGATGCGCGCTGGGGCCGTGGAGCCGCTAGTGATGGCCAGGCCGAGGCGCGGCTGCGCACCAGCACCGGCCAGAGCTGCCAGCCCAGTACCTGGAACGCCGACCGGCAACGTATTAAATCCGGTGAACCAGGTTACGCGAAAGCCAATAACGAGCTCGTCAGGCTAGAAGCCGCAGCCAGCCAGCACATCGACCGGGCTGAGCTCGACGCCGTGGTTCTGACGCCCGAGCAGCTGACGGCCCTGCTCAAGCCTACTGCGGCCGCACGCAAAGCTGCAACCAAAGCAGCTGCGGTCCCTGGCCAGGGACCATCGGGAGCTGGCGCGGTCTCTGGCTCCGTGACCATGTCCAGCCTGTACACGCAGTGGCAACATGCCTACCGCGGCCGCCGCGCCGCCAAAACACTCAGCGGTCCCCAAGGGCTGATTGACCAGCTGGAGCGGTTCCGGCCTGGGCTTACTCCACTCGACTTTGCGCCCGACGCCTCGGGCCGCTGTGAGGTGCTGCAGGACTTCTGCGTGTATTGTATGGAACAGGCCAAAGGCCGTACCGGCGACGTGGGCCTGTTCAACAACACGATTAGCTCCTACCTCAAGCGGCTGCGCAAGCTGCTCAAGTTCGGGCGCTACGAGTACGAATGGATAGAGGACGAGTACAGCGAGGAGGTCGACCGGGAGCCGCTCACGTTTTCGGAAGTGCTCCAGCTCGCCCAGCACAACGTGGCGGAGTGGCGGGAGGGAGGTAACAAGCACAGCTCGCGCGCCGGCATCCGGGACGTGTTCGTCTTCATTTGCCTGACAGGCCCCCGCTACGGCTCCCTGCTCGAAGTAGGCCCCGACGCCGTCGTATTCGACCACTTGGCCGGCGCCGAGATACCGGTACTGGAATACTACACCTATAAAAACCGGCGCAACAAGGAGAAGGTACGGGTTCCACTCGATGAGCTGGCCTATGCCATTTGGCAGCGCTACGACGGCAAACTACCGGTGCCGAGCCTAGGTAAGTTCAACGAGGCCATCAAGCAGCTCTGCCGCGAGGCCGGGTTGACGCGCACGGTGAAGGTGCTGCGGGGCAGCGGGGCCAAACGGCTTGAGGAACGCCAGCCGCTCTGGCAAACCGTTTCCGCCCACATCGGCCGCTACACCTTTATCACGACCCAGCACGAGGGCGGGGCCGACCTGGTGAGCATTCAGGACACCGTTGGCCACGCCGATATCAACACCACCCGCAAGTACACGAAATCACGGGAAAAGGACCGCCTCGCTACTACCCGTGGGGCTTTTAGCCAGTTGAGAGGCCGTATATCAAAAGAGGAGTGAATAAAAACCATCTTAAGACCTTTCTTGCGAAGGCAAAGCATCATTTGATTTATTAGACAGGCTCCGATGAAATACAATGCAAACGGCGAGATTGATTTTGTAATTCTGGAAAACAAACAGCCTTTTCATCATAACGATGAGGTGACACAAAACGGTACCGTTTATAAGGTGTATGTGATATTTTATGAATGCCTCCTTACAACTGCTGACGGCACACAAATCAACGCTCTGAAGTTCTTTAGCACGCAGCTAAGTTCACCTGCGCCTTTTGTGGAAGCGCAGATAATTCCTCGGCAGAATTGTCTAGGACATGCCTTTTTCCTGGACTATTTCATCGACATAAGGCATGCCACCGCTCTGCTGGCGGGCGAAGGATATAAAGAGGTTCCAACAAGGCCTGCAGGCGACCATCTGGTGCTATACTATAACAACAGCAACCAGCCCATTCATATCGGCCGCTACCATGCCAATGAGGGACTGTACTTTCACAAGAAGGGCATAAATGCACCTTTTGTTGATGATGCTCACCAGGGGCAGCACGTGATGAGGAACTACCCTGACATTGCGTCTTTAGTATTCTTTCAAAAAGCTATTTAGCGCTACTCCAGCAACGTCGGTGCAAGCTTGAATTTTCGTGGTGTGCCCGTATGGTGTGCCCGTTTGGCGGAAAGTGTGTGCCGGAAGCTGCCGGAGGATATAAATGCTGCGGAGGCAACTACTAGGCTCGGGCTAAATCGGCAGCAGGTTCCGGCAGGGACCGGAAAAGCGGTTAGTCCAGGAGGGAGCGCTACAACGAAGAATGCCCGCCCGTTACGGCGGGCATTCTTCGTTTCCAGGCCATTCAGAATCGGCTCACCCAAGCTTCTGGTGAAAGGACGGATACCGCTGCCTACCAGTGGATTATCAACGACCAAGCCGTCGGCATTACTTCAGCTTGACACTGCGGTTACCGATGCGGGTAACCTGACCGGCCCGCTTGCCGCTACGTTTGAAGCGGGCGCCGGGTGCTTGTTGCAGGACTAAACGGGGGAGGTTACAATCGGTCAGTGCTATATCCTGAGTAGTGTAGCCGGCGGCGCCGATGCTGATGGTCTGCCCGTCGTAGATGGTATTGGTGAGTTGAAACCGGCCGTAGGAATCGGTGACGTATACCTCCTGGGTGCCCTTGACCAGCAGGGTGGCCCCGACCAGCGGCCGGCCGTTGGCATCGAATACCTGGCCCAGGAGGGTGATGCAGGCCAGCCGCTGAGTGCGCCCGGTGGTTTCGGTGGGGCGGGTAGCGAGGGCTACGCGTTCCGGACTTTTACGGGTTTTGGTGGATAGGGAGCCGGTACTTTGCCCGGCGGCTGCCTGGGCACCGCCCAAAAATGCCAGAATCACAACCAGAAAAAATAAGCGCATGAGAATCAGTAGCAGGTGAAAAGGAGCGCGGCCGGCGCTGGGGCGGTCTAAATCAGGGAACAAAACAGGCCCATGCCGCGAGTGCGACGGCTGTCGTAGCCAACGGGCGGATTTTTTATTTGGTTTCAAATCCCCGGTTCCGGGCGTGGTGGGCGGGTGCGGGCACTACATTTAGCGTATGCTTTCTCCTTCCGAATACGATCAGCTCGACGGCCTGGCCATGGCCGGGCTCGTACGCTCCGGGCAGCTCACTGCCGCCGATCTGTGCGCGGCGGCCATTGCCCGCGCCGAGGTTGTCAACCCGCAAATCAACGCCGTGGTGCATCCGTTGTACGACCCGGCGCGGCGGCGGGCCGGGGTCGGATTGCCGGCCGGGCCGTTCGGGGGCGTGCCATTTTTGCTTAAGGATTTTGGGGCGCAGTACGCCGGGGCGCCGCACACGTCCGGCAGCCGGGCGCTGCGCCACTTCGTGCCCGCCGAAGATGCCGAGCTGGTGCGCCGCTGGCAGGCGGCGGGCATCAACATTCTGGGAAAGACCAACACGCCCGAATTTGCCCTCATGGGCGTAACCGAGCCGGCGCTGTTCGGCCCCGCCCGCAATCCCTGGAATCTGGCGCACACGCCCGGCGGCTCCAGTGGCGGAGCGGCGGCGGCCGTGGCGGCGGGCATTGTGCCGCTGGCCGGGGCGGGCGACGGGGGCGGGTCCATCCGCATTCCGGCGGCGTGCTGCGGGTTGTTTGGCCTGAAGCCCAGTCGGGGACGCGTGCCCACCGGCCCGGAGCAGGGCGAAAAGTGGCAGGGTGCGGCGGTCGAGCACGTCGTGAGCCGCTCCGTGCGCGACAGTGCCGCCATGCTCGACGCCACGCAGGGCGCCGACGTGGGCGCCCCCTATTTTTTGCCGGCCCCGGCGCGGTCGTACCTGGCCGAAGTGAGCCGCGAGCCCGGCCGCCTGCGCATAGCCTTCAGCCTGGAACATCCGCTGGGCCGCCCTCTGCATCCGGAATGCGCCACGGCCGTGCGTGGGGCGGCCAAACTGCTCGCCGGACTGGGCCACGAGCTGACGGAAGTACCGCTGCCCTTCGACGGCCGGGCGGTATCGACGGCCTTCCTGATGCTGTATTTTGGGGAAACCGGGGCCAGCATTGCCGCGCTGGCCAAGGTGCTGGGCCGTCCCGCCCGCCCATCTGACGTGGAGCCGACCACCTGGCTGCTTGGCCTGCTCGGCCGCACCTACAGCGCGGCCGATTTCGCCGCCGCCCGCCAGACCTGGAACGAGAGCGCCCGCCGCATGGGCCGTTTTCACCAAAGCCACGACCTGCTCCTGACGCCCACCCTGGCCACGCCGCCCGTGCGCGTGGGCGAGCTCCAACCCAAACCCGCGGAGCAACTACTGCTGAAGGTGGTCAATACCTTCGGCCTGGGCGGCCTCATCCGTCGCTCGGGCATCGTGGAAAAGCTGGCCGAGCAAAGTCTGGAAAAGACGCCCTATACCCAGGTCGCCAACCTCACCGGCCAGCCCGCCATGTCGGTACCCCTGCACTGGACGGCCGACGGCCTCCCTTGCGGCGTGCAGTTCATCGCCCCGCTGGGCGCCGAAAACATGCTTTTCAACCTGGCCGGCCAGCTGGAACGGGCCCAGCCCTGGTTTGGCCGGCGGCCGGTGCTGCCGGGCTGAGCCCGCGACCCAGAATTAGTTGCTGAAAATCTCGTTCAGCACCCCGGCCAGGCGGATGCCGGCTTTCAGAATCTGCTGTTCAGCGGTGGTGCCGAAGGTGGGGTAGAAGTGGTAATCGAGCTTGGGGTTGGCGGCGGCGGCGGCGTAAACCGGCGTGCAGAGCTGGTACGATTCAAAGAGCCAAGTCGTCATGTCGTCCTTTTGCCACTGCTTGATCTGGGCGGGCGTGGCGTGGTCGTAGGCGGTGGCCATTTCCGTGAACGTCAGGCCGGGATATTCAACAATGTCGCCGTCCCAGATGCTGTGCAGGTTGGTGTCGTGCCCGCGCCAGCTGACCAGGATGCTGTTCCCGCCCCGGTCGTCGGCGTGGCCCACGTGCAGGGGCTGGTGCACATCGCCCACCAGATGCACCAGAAATTTAAGGGCAACCAGTTTTTCCTCCGCCGTCTTTTTGGGGTCTTTTAGGTCCCGGCGCATTTGCAGCAGGGCCGTGTAGGCGTTGGTGGGGGCGGCCGGCGCCGGTCCGGCCGTAAGCTGGCCGGCGAAAGCCGGATAAGCCAGGCCAATGGGCACATTGATATAATGCCAGGCCGCCGTTGCGCTGTACTGCGGGTCGGAACGGATTTCATCGGGCCAGGTGCTGACCAGCGCCAGGGTTTCGTGGCCCAGCAGGCGGGCTACTTCGCGCCGGGCACCGGGGGAGAGGTGGTTCTCGGCAATGCGGCCCACCGCGCGGTGGCCCACCACGCCCCAGGCCAGCAGACTGTAAGGCACGCAGCAGATAAAGAGCAGGGCAAGATACGTTTTGAACATGAGCAGCAGTTGACAAAAGCCGCCCGGGAATCAGCGGCCAGTAAGTTGATCCGGACTTTAGTCAGCCCAGGCTCAAAGCTAAGGCGGCGGGGGGCGAAGCCGGCCCATCCGTTGTGAATAGAACGCGGCTTTTTATCAGTACATATTAAATATTTTAATAAATGATAGCTAATATTATGAATCCATTGACAATGGGGTCTTTTCTTTACGAAAGCGCATTCCAGGTACTGCATGCATTTACAGACAATTGTTGATACTCCCGAATTATTTATTGGCTATGACACTAAAAACCAGTGGCTCTACGTCGACTGGAAGGGCGAGCACGATCAGGCTTCGTCGCGACTGGCCTGCGAGCTGATGCTGGATGCCCTGCGGGCGTGGCCGTGCCACAAGCTGTTGAATGATAACTCCAGTATCATCCGCACCACGGCTCAGTTTACGCTCTGGGGCGAGTGGTGGCGGGCCGAAATGCGGGCCGCCGGCCTGCAATACACCGCCTGGGTGCTGCCCCACGACCTGCTCACGCTCCGGGTAACCCAAAGCCTGATCCGATCGATTGACAGCCCCTACGTTGGCACGTTTGACGATGTGGCTTCTGCTTACGTATGGTTACAGCAGCAGCACCCCGTACTGTGCCCGTAAGTTGGATCCAGGGCGCCGTGGGCTGATTACTAATTTGTTGTCGCTCTCCGCCCATGTACACCAATCCCATTCTCGACGAGAACTTCCCAGATCCCACCATCATTCGCGGGGCCGACGGCTGGTACTACGCCTACGGCACCCAAACCCGCCGCGCCGGCCGCATCATCAACCTGCAGGTGGCGCGCTCCCGGGATCTGGTCAGTTGGGAATACCTCGGCGAAGGCCTGCCGGCGAAGCCGACGTGGGCGCAATCCAGCCAGAAAATATGGGCGCCGCACGTCAGCGCGCACCAGGGACGGTACTTTCTCTACTATTCGGCCCGGCCCGACGGGGCCGATTTTCTCAGTCTGGCCGTGGCCGTGGCCGATCATCCAGCCGGCCCTTTTGTTGATTGCGGCCGGCCCCTGCTGTCCGGTCCCGGCTTTACCTGCATCGATCCCATGGCATTTGACGACCCGGCCACCGGCCAGCGGCTGCTGTACTGGGGGTCCGGCTACGGTCCCATCTGGGTGCGCGAGCTGGCGGCCGACCGGCTGAGTTTCGAGTCGGACACTGTGGCCCGGGCGCTGGTTTACCCAACGGGGCCCGCCGATGATCCCGCCATTTATCACCGCCTGCTCGAAGCGGCCTGGGTGCATCACCGGGCCGGGTGGTACTATTTATTTATGTCGGGCGATAACTGCTGCGGCCCGCAGGCGCACTACGCCGTGCTGGTAGCCCGGGCGCGCCACGCCACCGGCCCGTTCGAAACCCACGCCGCCGCCACGGCCAACCCCCACGCCGCGCTGCTCGCCGCCAATACCCACTGGCTCGCCCCCGGCCACAACTGCGTGGTGACCGATGCCGCCGGTCAGGACTGGCTGGCCTACCACGCCATCGACCCGCGCCAGCCCACTTTCGAGGCCATCGATGATTCCGAAGGCTACTCGCGGCGCGTTCTGCTTCTCGACCAGATGACCTATGCCGATGGCTGGCCGGTAGTCGCCCAGCAGGCGCCGTCCTGGCAGCCGCGCCCGGCGCCGAAGGTTGAGCTGGGAACTGAATAACTGCCGTTACGTCGCGAGCTACTCAGGCTGCTGGTCAGCGGCTTTAGCTGCCGGCGAAACTGCCGTTTGCAGGCAATCAGCTCGGTTAATGTGCAACTGCGTTGAGGCGTAATACCCGTAAATAATCTCTCGGTCGGGGTAGCTGCGTATCTTCGGCAGGCCCCACCTATTCTCTGGTTTATGTTCGCTGACTACCGTTTTGTTCGTGTTTTGAGTCGTGGGCTGGGGTTATTCCTGGGGCTGAGCCTGATCGCGGCCGCTCCCGCCCCGGCGCAAACGCCCGCGCCCGCTACCCAGTGCCTGATGCTGCCGCTGGAACCCGCCCGTCGCGCTCAGCAATCGGCCCTGGTGGTGGAGGCGCAGGTGCTCGACGCGCAAAGTTTTTGGGACACTGCCCACGGCCACTTATTCACCCGGCACCGGCTC